>JBFHVZ010000060.1:0-17752 GCA_041589295.1 Pseudomonadales bacterium | reverse complement strand
GCCGATGCGTGTGCCGCAAATGATTTAACTGGCATTCGAGGTGATCGGATTGCTCTTCCGTATTACGCGTCAGCACGTACGTTAGCCGATTGCACTGGTGGTCAGGCGGGCGGCACCTTGGCTGCACGCTATGTGGTCAATGTGTTTTGGGTCAATACCGATGGGGTGCTGATGTGCCGAGCATTTGATGGACAAGCAAAAGCATGGCTTTCCACGGCTGCCTCTCCCATTTTAACCGGCATTGAAACCATGGAGGTGTTGGTCGGTGTGTCTCCTGATGAGGAGGCAATGAATGTTTCTCGTTATGTCAGCATTACTGACGTGATTAACGAAGGACTTAATAACCAAGTTCGCGCGTTGCGTGTCTCTTTGTTGGTGACCAGTCAGGAGCAAGACACTGATTCACAAGCTCTTGAGACCAACCGTCAAACTCGTACTTATGCTGTGTTAGATAAACGCTTGCCCGATTTTGATGATGGTTTTTTGCGTCATATTTTCACTACCACCATTGATCTTCCAAATAGTCGGTATAACTAGGGTGTCATCATGAAAAAGCAAAAAGGGGCTACCCTCGTCATTGCGTTGTCACTGCTGACCATCATCACTCTGGTGGCGGTGTACACCATTGAGAGTTCTACCATCCAAGGGCGCATGATCAGCAACAGTGCCATCACGTATTCTGTATTTCAGGATACACACAACGAGTTATTCGCCACGGTGCGGTTTTACGATGACAGTGCAAACCTATCTCAGTTACTGGATTTTGATGAGGCATCTAATCCGCATTCGTTGACGGTTAATCGCACCTCTCCCACTAATACCGGTTTAAGCAGTGCGTTGATTAATACGGGTGATAAGTCCCCTTGTTTTGAGGATGAGGTGGGCGTCGATTCGCCAACGGAATGTCTTATTTTTGAGATCACCAGTGTGGGCACACGACGCGCTTCGGCAAGTAATCAATCTTTAGGCCTTTCTGCTAAGAAGTTGGCCATTGAAGGTACCGTATCTGTCACCGAATAGTCTGGTTTCAATTAGAAAACAAAATACGCAGTTTTAAGTAATAACCGCAATTTAATTGCCAAAATGGAGTTCGGCACGATGAAAAAGAATTTCTCGTCTAATCTTTACCTGCTACTTATGCTTGCAGCTACAGTCAGTTATGCAAGTGCAAATACAGTAGTCGAAGCTTCGTTAGTCCGAGTAGAGTTTTATGAAGCCAGTGGCCAACACGCAATTGTCTTTCAGCATTGCATAGAGTGCCCTCTTCAAACCATACGAATAGACCCTAATGCTAGGGTTCTTCTAAATGGCGAATTAAAAAATATTTCAGAAATTTTCGAAAGTAGACATAAGCTGAAAAGGGGCTTCAGTTTTACCTCTTCAAAGGCCACTGGGGTGATCAACTGGGTTAGTGTCAAAATGGAAAAGTCACTATGAAAAAAATCTTACTCACTTTCGCATTTTCCCTGAGCTCGTCACATACTCCAGCAGATGATACCGAGGTCTATTTAAACGCAACAGCCGAATCAACTGTTCGTCCAAATATTATGTTTTTAATGGATACATCAGGAAGTATGGACTACGACTCTGCAACTCCTGCTGATCTTCCCGACTATAATTCAAGCATTACCTATTCAGGAAACTACGATTCTACTCTCTACTATACTGGTTCTGAAGGCGACTACTGGTCTATTCCCATTAATTGTGCTCAATTGGCTACCTCGATCGAGAATGCAGGAACCAGAACCGGAAGTGTTATCGCACAATATAGTTTTTGGGGGTGGCGAAGAGTTTTAGTAGGTTACCGATGTGATGATGGTGGCAACTTGGGCCGTCGCGAAGAAAGAGAGACTGTCACCATTTTTGATGGCAACTACCTAAATTATATTCACCCAACTCGGATCAGTGTCGCTCGGCAAGCATTCCAAGTCGTCGTTAACTCCTTGGATGATAATGTTAACTTAGGGTTAATGCATTTCGGGCCTATAACTAACGACAACGCAAATGGCGGGACTATAGACGTACCAATAAGCCCAATTGAAAATGTTCGGACCACTCTGATCGACACCGTTAATGCCTACAACCCAGACGGAGGAACACCTCTTGCCGAAGCCGTACACGAAGCCATGCTGTACTTCAGTGGTGGGCGGGTTAAATATGGTTCTCAAAGCCACGATGCGGTTTTTACCGATTCGTCCAAATCAAACTATCGTTCACCCATTACCGACGAATGCCAAACAAACCATCTGGTGATGTTTACTGATGGGGTTGCGTCAACTGATTCTGACACAGACTCTGATATACAAGCCCTGTTTTCCGCACTACCTGACGATAAACCAAGCGACCTTTCATCAACTTGTCGTCACCGAACGAATAGCGATGGTGATTTGCTTGAAACCTGTTTAGAGGAGCTCGCCTTTGTTCTGAATAATAAAGATTTTTCACCATTAGATGAAACCCAAAACATTACACTTTACACCATAGGTGGTTTTGATCTTGCACAGACCGAATTTTTAGAAACGACAGCAGAGCTTGGTGGAGGCCAATACAAGTCAGCAAACAGTGCTTCAGAAATATCATCGTCATTGATTAATATTGTGAATAATATTGTATCCAATGGTTCAACGTTCACAGCCCCAGCTGTCTCAGTCAATGCCTTCAACGCGTCAGAGCACAGAGACGAAGTATTTTACGCACTATTTCAGCCAGAGAAGCGCTCGCGCTGGCCAGGAAATGTTAAAAAATATCGACTCAATAGCAATGGTGTTTTAGTGGGGCAAAATGAAAGCACGCCGGCAATTGATGAAAACACAGGTTTTTTTAAACCAACCAGTAAGGAACTCTGGAATAATACAATCGAAGATGATGGTAATAACGTTCAGAAGAGTGGTTTTGCGCGACTTTTGAACGCGGAAAACCGTAACGTATTAAGTGAGAGCAGTAACGGAGCTTTACGCCCTATTGCCGAAGTAGCCACAAACGCACTGTATGGCCTTTCGGATGAAGAGGATGATGAGGTCTTAGATAATTTAGTCCAATGGACTCGTGGCTTTGACGTCAATAATGAGGACGGGAATGAAAATACACATACACGATTTGCGATATCCGATCCACTGCATAGTGAACCGTTAATTATCACTTACGGCGGCACAGCTGCAAATCCAGATGCCACATTATTTTTCGGAACTAATGAAGGCTTCATCCATGCATTAAATACCAATACGGGCGCAGAACAGTTTGCCTACCTGCCTTCCGAATTGATGATCAATCAACCAGTCTTTTATGCAAATTCACAAAATGCCAGCAGTCGACCATACGGGATGGATGGCCCGATCACGGCTTGGATTAATGATATAAACCAAAACAATGTTGTATTTAGTGCTTCGGGTACTCTAGATACTAATGAACACGTTTACATCTATGCAGGTATGCGTCGAGGTGGAAACAATTACTATGCCTTGGACGTAACAAATCGTGACAACCCTACATTAAAATTCATCATTCGCGGAGGACAAGGGCAATTTGAAAAACTGGCTCAAACATGGTCCAAAGCCATTGTGACTAAAGCAAAACTACCAGGCGAGTCTGAAGCAAAAGTTGTGTTGATCTTCAGTGGCGGCTACGACCCCAACCAAGATACTAATGAGACCCGAGCAGACGACAGCATAGGAAATGCCATTTATATGGTTGATGCCGAAACAGGACAACGTCTATGGTGGGCAAGTAATCAAAACGCGCATTTAAATATAAGCACTATGACTAACAGCATGCCTGCATCACCTACACCAGTCGACATTAACGCCGACGGTTTGGTTGATTATTTATTCGCGGCTGATACTGGCGGTCGAGTTTTTCGTATCGATTTTAATCACTCGGCAACATCCCTAAGCGATTTTGCTGACGGTGGCCGCATTGCGGATTTATCTGGAGATAAAGAATCAGATAATAGACGTTTCTATAATCAGCCCAGCGTTTCGCTCGTTAAGGATAAACAACTAGGTGATCATCTATCCATTGCTATTGGTACAGGGCATAGAGCAAAGCCCATTTCCAATACCCAAGTCGCGGATCGCTTTTATATCATCAAAGATCGTTCGCCGTTTAAGCCGCCGGCGAAATATTCGACCGTTACAGAGGCAGACGAAAATGAAAACGGTTCATCCCTAAAACCCACGGACATTGTTGATAAAAACAAAGTATATAACGCGACCGCACTGATGACAGGTGGCACTGCTGCGATGACGCCTGAACTTAAGCGATTGATGGTAGAAGGTGGCGGCTTCTACGTTACATTTAGTACTACCGGTGAAAAAGTATTATCACGCGCTTTAACGTTTAGCGGTGCTGTCATGTTTACCACATTTAGCCCGTCTGGCACTTCGGCATCAGCATGCGGGCCAGATGTGGGTCAGTCACGTTTGTATGTCATTGATCAAAAATGGGGTATTCCTGTACTGGACCTTAATGATGACGGCGAGGTTAATAACGACGATGCATCTGTATCACTGGCCCATGCTGGTATCGCCCCTCGCCCAGTGGTTATCTATCGCAATGGAGGAAAGAAGAGTATCGCTATCGGTACCGAAACGTTCGAGGATCATCGCTTTGACCCCTCATCCACGGTAGTTAATAAAATGCGCTCTGAAGATCAAGAGCAATCCGAATGCATCTACACCAATTGTAATGTAAGGCCAATTTACTGGCGTCAAAACGACAAAGACTTTACTTATACGGTTGACTCCAGCGGAGTTGAATAAAAATAAAAAAGCCCGAGTAACATATTACTCGGGCTTTTTTATGCAGTTTCAACTTGGATTAATAAATTAATCCACTGCTTTAAGCCTCAATTCCTTGGGCAGAGAAAATACAATATTTTCTTCACGGCCTTTCAGCTCGACCGGTGTACCACCACCCAGTTCCGCAACGCGATTCACTACTTGTTTTACCAGCACTTCAGGTGCCGATGCGCCTGCTGTAATACCGACTTGTTTAATGCCATCAAACCATTGAGCTTGAATTTCACTAGCATTATCAATTAAGAATGCTTTCGCGCCCATGCGTTCACCCAGTTCGCGTAAACGGTTGGAATTCGAGCTGTTCGGTGAACCCACAACTAAAATCAGATCACATTGCTTGGCCAAGTCTTTTACCGCGTCTTGACGGTTTTGCGTGGCGTAGCAAATGTCATCGGTTTTAGGACCGTGGATTTTCGGGAATTTTTTGCGCAGTGCATTAATGACAATGGCGGTATCGTCCATGGACAAAGTAGTTTGCGACACATACGACAACGCGTTAGGGTTTCGCGGCTCCAATGCAGCCACATCTTCTTCGTCTTCGACCAAGTAAATTTCACCACCATTGGAGTGGTCGTACTGGCCCATGGTGCCTTCCACTTCTGGGTGGCCCTTGTGGCCAATCAAAATGACTTCACTGCCTTTACGTGCATAACGAGTCACTTCCATATGAACCTTGGTAACCAAAGGACAGGTCGCATCAAATACTTTTAAACCACGATCCGCTGCTTCTTGTTGCACCGCTTTAGAAACACCATGTGCCGAGAAAATCACAATGGCGTCATCTGGTACTTCGTGCAACTCATCCACAAATACCGCGCCACGCTCACGCAAGTTATCCACCACAAATTTGTTGTGTACTACTTCGTGGCGTACATAAATGGGTGGCTCGAAAATATCCAGCGCTCGATTGACGATATCAATGGCGCGATCAACTCCGGCACAAAATCCACGTGGGTTTGCTAAGGTAATGTCCATTAGGCTTTAGCCTCGGCTACATCAATAATTTCAACTTCGAACTCAAGGGTTTTACCCGCCAGCGGATGATTGAAATCCACCATAACAAAGGTTTCTTCCACTTGTGCAATGACACCGGGCAATTCCGCGCCGTTAGCATCCGCAAACGACACCATTAAACCCGGCTCTAATACCATGTCCGGCGCAAAGTCACTGCGTTTCATTTGCTGAACATTATTAGGGTTAGGCTGCGCGAATGCTTTTTCGGGAGGGACGGTAAAACTTTGCTTGTCGCCTTTTTCTAAACCAAGCAAATACGCTTCGAAGTTCTCAGGCAAATTGCCGTCGCCCAACACCAACACCGCAGGTTGTTTATCAAAGGTAGAATCAACAATCTGACCGTCTTCCAACTTTAATGCAAAATGCAACGTTACTTGTTTACCGTTGGAGATTTTCATAATTCACCTATTGAGGAACACAAGCACTTAGCTTGATGGCTATTTCTCAGGGTTTGTTTCGCCTTTGGACAAAAACAAACTATCAATAATTAACATGCCTGCACCTAGGGTAATGGCACTGTCCGCGATATTAAATGCAGGAAAATAATGCGGCCCCCAGTGCAGGTGTATAAAGTCCACCACGTGGCCATACACTAAGCGATCGTACAGATTACCCAGTGCGCCACCGATAATGAGCACTAAGGCTGCGGCAATCCATTTTTCACTGGCTTTCAATGTCATCAACCATGCGGTTAACGCCAAGCTAGTGCCAATCGCAATAGCGGTAAAAAACCAACGCTGCCAACCGCTCTCGTTGGCTAAAAAACTAAACGCTGCACCCTTGTTGTAAAGCAAGGTCAGGTCGAAGACCGGCAATACATAAACAGGCTGAGCGTAAGTTAAAAAGTGTTCGGCCACTTGTTTGGAAATAAAATCCAAGGCGATAACCAGTACCGCCAGCCACAACCATTTCAAACGCGCCTTTTGCAATTCGTATCCAAATAATTGCATTACGCGTAAGCCCTTTGCTCGCCTTGGCCTTCTACGTTTTCCACACAGCGACCACACAAGGTTTCATGGCCTGCGTGTTGACCTACGTCTTCACGGTGGTGCCAACAGCGCTCACATTTAGTGTGCTCGCTCGCCTTAAGTGCAACGCGCAAGTTAGGTAACTCGGTGGCCACACCTGCGGAGGCATCGAATGCCTTTACTTCTGCGGTAGAGGTCAACAACACGAAGCGCAGCTCATCGCCCAGTTTCGCTAAGTCGTGAGCCAAATCGCCTTCGGCGTATAGCACCACTTCCGCCCCCAAACTTGCTCTCACGGTTTTTTCGTTACGGGCTTTTTCTAACAGTTTGTTTACTTCGGTTTTCACTTCCATCAACTGACGCCAGAATGCATCGTCGAACTCGTTATTAGTGACTGAGAACAAACCTTCATACCATTCACTCAGCAATACGCTGTCTTCGCGAGCACCTTGCGCACCATTGACGACTGGCGCAGGCATAAACTCCCATGCTTCTTCTGCGGTGAAGCTCAAAATCGGCGCCATCCAACGCACCATGGCTTCTAATACGTGGTACAAAGCAGTTTGCGCACTACGACGGGCCACACTGTCGGCCTTAGTGGTGTACTGACGGTCTTTAATGATATCTAAGTAAAAACCACCTAACTCGTGCACGCAGAAGTTATGCAGTTTTTGGTAGATGTTAATTAATTGGTATTCGTTGTAGTGGTGCAAAATTTCTTCTTGCAGCTCGTAGGCTTGACCCACGATCCATGCATCCAACGGCAACAACTCTTCGGCTTTTAGCAAATCCTTGCTTGGTTCAAAGCCACTGATGTTGGCCAATAAGAAACGCGTGGTGTTACGAATACGACGATACGAATCCGCTGTGCGATTTAAAATCTGATCGCTCACGGTCATTTCGCCAGAATAATCTGTCGCGGCCACCCACAAACGTAAGATGTCTGCACCCAGTTTGTTAACCACGTCTTGCGGTGATACCACGTTGCCCAACGACTTGGACATTTTTTTGCCCTCGCCGTCCACTGTGAAGCCGTGAGTTAACACAGTTTTATACGGTGCAGTGTTACGTGCGCCGACACTGGTCAACAATGAAGATTGAAACCATCCGCGATGTTGGTCAGAACCTTCTAAATACAAATCCGCTGGCACATGCAGCTCAGGGTGTTCTTCCAACACGGCCGCGTGAGTCACACCAGAGTCAAACCACACGTCTAAGGTGTCGGTGATTTTTTGGTATTGGTCGGCTTCATCACCCAGCAATTCTTTCGGGTCTAAATCAAACCACGCATCAATGCCCGCTTGCTCCACTTTAAGGGCAACTTGTTCGATCAGCTCTGCGGTTTTCGGATGCACTTCGCCGGTCACTTTGTTTACAAAAAAAGCAATGGGCACGCCCCAAGTACGTTGACGAGAAATACACCAGTCAGGACGATTACCCATCATGGCTTCAATACGGGCTTTACCCCAGCTTGGACGCCAATCCACTGTGTTGTTAACCTCGTGCATGGCTTGGTCAAGCAAACCCGCTTGATCCATGGAGATAAACCACTGCGGTGTGGCGCGGAAAATAATCGGCGTTTTGTGACGCCAGCAGTGTGGGTAGCTGTGATTTAAATTGGCTTTTTTCAGTAGCGCGCCGCGCTCTTTCAAAATGCCCAGTACGCGGAAGTTGCCTTTATCCGCCGTAGGCAAACCATTTAACTCTAACGCCGTTAATGCGTCGTTCTCGATGAAGGTTCCGTCTGCAGCCACTAGCATGGCTTTAGAAGCAATGCCGTATTTGTTTGAAACTACGTAGTCGTCGGCACCGTGCATAGGCGCGGTGTGAACAGAACCCGTACCGGAATCCGCCGTAACGTGATCACCGGTAATCACATGTACAAATTTAGGTTCGTTGGCGTTTTCATCGTTTGGCATAAACGGATGTTGTACGCGCACGTTTTGGTTTTGCGCTGCGCCTGTGTCTTCGTCAATGCTCCAAGCAAAGGCAGCGCCTTTAGCAAAGCCAACGGTTTTATATTCGTCGGCATCGTAACCGTAACGCTCCATGGCGCTCTTAACCAGGTCTGCGGCTAACACCAATAATTCGTCTTGTTCGTTTTCTTTATTGAAGAAACTCACCAAGGCGTATTCTAAATTAGGGTGAACAGAAACCGCTTCGTTCGCTGGTAGCGTCCAAGGTGTGGTTGTCCAGATCACAATGCTGGCTTTTTGCCCTTTAAACTCGTCTGCATTTACACCGAACTGAGCAAACAGCTCTTCGGTTTTTTCAAACGGGAATGCCACGTCGATGGCAATGGATTTTTTATCCTGATATTCCACTTCGGCTTCGGCCAAGGCAGAACCACATTCAGTACACCAGTTAACCGGTTTAAAACCGTTTTTCACATGACCGTTCTGCTGAATACGGCCCAAGGTGCGAATGATGTCTGCTTCAAATTTGTAGTCCATGGTCAGGTATGGTTTATCCCAATCACCCAATACCATTAAACGTTTGAAATCTTCACGCTGACCGTCCACTTGAGTTTGCGCGTATTCACGGCACTTTTGACGGAAGGTTTTTGCATCGACTTTATCGCCCGCTTTGCCCACTTGTTTTTCAACGTTTAATTCAATGGGCAGACCGTGGCAATCCCAACCCGGCACGTACGGCGCGTCTTTGCCGTTTAGAGTTTGCGCTTTAATGATGATGTCTTTCAGGATTTTATTCACACTGTGACCAATGTGAATATTGCCGTTGGCGTACGGAGGGCCGTCATGCAGAATAAATTTATCGCGACCTGCACGTGCGTTACGAATGGCTTGGTACAAATCCATTTCCTGCCACTTTTTCAGCGTAGCGGGTTCGCGCTGGGCTAGGTTGCCACGCATGGGAAAATCAGTTTCCGGTAGGTTTAGCGTCGATTTGTAATCAGTCATTGTCAGCAGCTTGCAAAATAGGCTTTCGCCTGTTGAATATCATTTTGAATGGCGGCGGTTAACGCATCTAAACCATCAAAGCGTTTTTCATCTCGAATTTTTTGTTTAAAGGTTACGCATAAGCGCTTACCGTAAAGATCGCCAGAAAAGTCAAATAAATGGGTTTCTAGCACGGCGCGGGTTCCCCCCACCGTTGGGCGCAGTCCAATGTTAGCCACACCCTGATAAATTGTTTTGTCACCTTCAGACTGAACCGTGACAGCAAACACACCCGCCAGTGGCACCTTGGCTCGTTTCAATAAGGTGTTTGCCGTGGGCACGCCCAATTGGCGACCAAGCTTTTGTCCGTGAGCGGTTCGTCCGCTAATCGCAAAATCACGTCCCAATAATTCAGCCGCGCCGGATAAATCACCTTGTTGCAAATGTGCTCGAATAAGCGTGCTGCTCACGCGTTGCCCTTCTGCTTGCAAGGTTTGGGTATCGGTAACACTAAAACCTTGTTGCTCGCCGGCTTGATTTAAAAAACCAAAGTCGCCACTGCGGTCACAACCAAAGCGGAAGTCATCACCCACAATCAACGCTTTTACGTTCAAGCCTGCGACCAAAACATCGTCCACAAATTGCTGGGCGCTTAAACCACGAAAGCGTGGATTGAAAGCCATGCAAGCCACCGCATCCACACCCAGTGCCGCAAACTGTTCTAGCTTTTCAGCCAGCGTGGTCAATCTAGCGGGCGCGTCATCGGCACTAAAAAATTCTTTCGGCTGAGGTTCGAACACCATGACCACGGCGGGCAAGCCTAACGCTTGTGCTTGGCGTTTTAAATTCGCCAACACTTGCTGATGACCTCGGTGCACACCATCGAAATTACCTATGGTGAGAACACAGCCCTGAGGGTAAGGTCGCAAATTGTGGAGCCCGCGGAAAAGCCTCATTTTGTTCAATTACAGCCTGTCAAAAAGGCCGGACATTATAGGGAGATTGGCGTCCGGATGCCAGTGAACGCGAGGAGCCAAGCAGGCTAACCTCGCAAGTGCCTTAACCGCAAACCAGCCGCCAGCAAGGTCAGGCCATATACCGCTACGCCGCTGGCCACCAAGAGTGCGGTCCAGCCCATGCGCTCGGCTTCGCTAAAGTGCAACCACTGCGCCGTGGGCGGGTTTAACACCAGCAACACCGACACCATAGCGCCGTTCGCCAACAGCATACGCGCAAGCCAGGCGTACCAGCCCGGTTGAACCTGGTACACCCCCATTTGGCGCAACCCCCAATACAACATGAAGGCATTGAAATACGCCGACAGCGTCGTAGCCAACGCCAAGCCGGTATGAGCTAACAACAACACCAAGGGTAGGTTCAGCACCATGTTCAACACCATGGCCTTAATGCCAATTTTCACCGGTGTTTTGGTGTCTTGGCGGGCGAAAAAGCCGGGTGCCAACACCTTTATCAACATAAAGGCCAACAGGCCTGCTCCATACGCGCGCAGGCTCATGGCCATATTCATGACATCGTATTCGGTAATTTCACCACGATAGAAAATCGTCGCCATGAGTGGCTCAGCCAATAGACACAACGCCAACGCAGAGGGCAGCCCGATCAGCAATACCATGCGCACGCCCCAATCCAACATGGAGGCGAAACGACTACCATCCGCTGCTGCATGCTTTTGAGACAGACTGGGTAAGATCACCACCGCAATGGCGATGGCGAAAACCCCTAACGGCAGCTGCGCCAAGCGGTCGGAATAATACAGCCAACTGACACTGCCGCTTTCTAAGAACGACGCCAGTAGTACATCCAACAGCAAGTTGATCTGACTAACCGATACACCAAACAATGCAGGCACCATCAAGGTAAGAATGCGGCGCACGCCTTGGTCGGCAAAGCCCGGCTTGGGCAGGCCCAACAACCCCAGTTTCATAACAAACGGCAGTTGAAACGCCAGCTGGGTTACACCTGCTAGTAAAACGCCCCACGCTAACGCCAACAGCGGTTCGTCAAACCAAGGGGTGAAATACAAGGTCGCGATGATCAAACACAGGTTTAATAAAACCGGCGTCACCGCAGGAATAGCAAACTGTCCATAAGTATTAAGTACGCTGCCATAGAAGGCCGTCAGGCTAATCAACAACAGGTAAGGAAAGGTAATGCGCAGAAGGTCTGAAGTAAGCTCGAATTTCGCTGGGTCGGAATAAAAGCCCGGCGCAAACACCCATGTCAAAATCGGAGCCGCTGCCACGGCCACCAAGGTAAACGGGCCGAGTATGCCTAACAGT
The DNA here is from genome assembly GCA_041589295.1 of Pseudomonadales bacterium. Classification (GTDB taxonomy): domain Bacteria; phylum Pseudomonadota; class Gammaproteobacteria; order Pseudomonadales; family Oceanobacteraceae; genus Bermanella. The sequence goes on along the minus strand of JBFHVZ010000060.1, from coordinate 5,774 downwards.
GTACCTGACACCGCTTTAACCAGAGCTTTAACATCCTGATGCTCTCGCTGCACCTTGTACTCGGATAACACGGGTACGAAGGCTACCGAAAATGCACCTTCGGCAAATAATCGGCGAAAGAAGTTAGGAATTTTGAAAGCAACGAAAAAGGCATCTGCCCGCGCGCCAAAATAGCTGGCCACCAGAATATCCCGCGCAAGCCCCAAAATGCGCGACAGTAAGGTCATCACACTGACAATACTGGAAGAGCGCAACAGCCCTGTGGATGGGGCTTGAGGCTTATCAGAAGCTGCATTCGGTTCACTGGATTGCTGAGAAGGGGCCATAAATTCTGTCTATGTGAGGGGTCGTGCAGTTACGTAACGAGACGCTATAAGGGCAGGCATTGTAATGCTGCTACGGCCTTTTTGTAAGAATCTCCCTTCGTGGCGCGGCCTCTATCACGAAAATTAGGCCAATTAGCCAGATTTACGAAAAAAAGTCCCAGAAACACTGTGCATGAAAACAGCAAAGGCATTGACATTGGCAAAGCCACCTCGGATAATCCGCACCCTCATATTTTTTGAAACACAAATAACCGAAGGAGCCTGATAGTGGCAAATTCAGCTGGTTCACGTAAACGCGCTCGTCAGGCGGTTAAGCGTCGTGCTCACAACGCAAGCCTGCGTTCCATGGTTCGTACTCAAATTAAAAAAGTACGTGCTGCCATCGAAACCCAAAACTACGATGATGCTCAAGCAGCTTTGACTGCAGCCGCTCCATTCGTAGACAAAATGGTTACTAAAGGCATTTTGCACAAAAACAAAGCTGCTCGTATTAAGAGCCGCTTGAACGCTGCCGTTGTAGAACTGAAAGCTTAATCCCCTTTCAGCTATCGCCAAACAGTTATGCTGTGTGGCGGGCAAGCACCAAAAAGCCAGCTTTCGAGCTGGCTTTTTTGTTTCTCGCATTCATCAACCACTTTTCACCTCCAGCTGCTGGCTAGCCTTAAACGCTCTTCATTCCTTTTTCTACTTCCCTCTTGTCTACTCGCCGACCAATGGCGCGCTAGCTGTCACTTGTTCCCTAGGTTATAGATTTCCTGCTTTTTAGCTTGATCCGTTCTAACACGGCAAACTTTGCATACCTGACTCCATATCGAATCCGCTCAACGCCTCCTGTAACCGCCGTTTATGGCTCGTTTCGTAACAAGATGTTAAGAATTTTGGGCTTTTTGCAACTTTCCTCACAAAAAGGCACAGATTGACTAAGGTTCTTAATACAGGCTTTTGATACCGCCAACTCTCTGGACGGACAGGCTTTATCGATAGACAGCAGTAAAAAGGAATCGAACATGAAGTCACTCACTGCCCTCATTTTAGGAATGACCTTAGGACTCGTCAGCATCGCTTCGCAGGCTGAGCAACACTACTTCAACGTACCCGAAAGCGACGACACCAACTTAAAAAAGGTTCTCAAAGGCCTCATGCTTAACAACAGCATTGGCCTGAGATACGGCACCCCGTCGTCTGAGCAGATACTCCCCATCAACACCAAGGAGTTATATTTTCAGCATAGACTGCCTCTCATCCCCAATAGTTTGCTCATCCCAGCCTTCGAAGCCAGCGTTTCGCAATTGAATGTAGGTGATAAAAAAGGCTACGTCTGGGGCTTGGGGCCCGCCGCTGCTATACCTCTGACCGAAAGTGCCAATCGACTATTTCTGGTGGGACACGGTAAGGTGCACTATCTGACTCGACATGATTACGGACGTAAACGCTATGGAGGGAAAATTCAATGGACTTACGGTTTTGGCTTACAAGCGAAAGTCTCTTATAACACCTTTATAAGCTACATGTGGATTCACATGTCCAATGCGGACCGCTACGAAGTGAACCCCTCTCTCGAAACCCATACCATGACCCTAGGTGTGAATTTCTAACCTGATTCACTCAAGGGAATGGGGCGAAGGCTAGAAACGGTTCACCCGCTTACTCACAAAGTAAGCGGGTTTTTTTTTGAGGCTCTACAGATAACTAAGCGCAGCGTAGATTTCGCGCTCAGGATCCTGAATCGCACGACGGCCATGCATAAAGCGCGTGTTATCAATCATCACCACATCACCTTTTTGCCACTGAATTTCTTGAGTCTTCGCTTCGGTTACGTCTGCAATTTCTGCTAGTAGCGCGTCTGAAATAGGCGTGTCGTCTTCGAAACAAATCACTGGTTTTTCGTAGTTATAGGAGGGTCCTAAAATACTGTTAGCAAACGAAAGCTCATCAGAAAATAACGTCTTATGAGCCGCCCCAACCACAAACGAATAGTGCACAGAATGGTCCTCGTTTAATACGAAGGACTGCCCTTCAACCGCATTGGAAAACAGTTTCAGATGTTCGTGGGTAACATCTTCAGGGCGACTAATATTAGGCAACTCATACGCAAGATACGCTCGCCATAAGTGCTCTGGAACATTGCGCGAGTACTTTATTTTCTTTTCTGAGAATGCGTTACGCGCAGACTCAGATAGCGCCAACCAAACTTCACGACCATCACAATAGGTGGTTTGCGAGCCTGATTTAGCCGCTTTTTCACAGTAGAACCAAATAAAATGCGGCAACTTTGGTGCGTTACCATTTTCACAATGCAGACCAACGGCATCTAAACCAGCATCCACTTTTTGTGCATTTTCTGCATAAAAAGTACGTGCTGGGTCCAACGTCACTTTACTACTGTTATTGCGTACAAAAGCAGAAAAGTCATCAATATTGGTATTAAAACCACGAAATAGAATCACTCCTGCTTCAGCACATTCATCAATTACCTGTTGTTTGGTTAATGTTGATAGCGGAGCATAATCCTGTGATTCAACCAACTTACTAGTGCCCGCCATCGGACTAATTTTAATGCTCATAAACTACTTCCTTGTTTTCTTGATTCAAATAAATAAGGGCTAATTCTTTGGAAAAATGCTCACCAATATTGTGACGTTTGATGCGACCATTTTCGGTAAACAAACCGTTTTCTACCGAAAACGGATAAGGACTAAATACAACGCGTTGCACCTGTGCATAATCAGGCAGTCTTGCGTTAATTCGATCCACCGCCGCTTGGGCCTGTTCATGATTCATAGAAAAAATAACAGCGCTTAAGAAAGCCTGCCCGTCACCAAACACCGCGGCTTGCATGATGCTAGGCTCAGTCGTGAGTTCCGCTTCAACCCACTCGGGAGCAATATTACGACCAAAGGAACTAATGATCAGATTCTTTTTACGGCCAGTAATGTAAACAAAACCATCCTCGTCGATACGACCAAGGTCACCAGATGCCCAATAGCCATCTTCATCAACCGTCTCATCTAAGCCGAGATAACCGTTAAACGTCGCACCTGTGACAAGAATCTCACCGTCTTCACTGATTTTCACACTGGCATGAGGTAACGGCCTACCAATACTGCCATCACGCTGAGCACCTGGACGGTTGCAGCACACCACAGAGGACGTTTCACTTAAGCCATAACCCTCATACACAGGCAGACCGAGTGCTTGCGCTTGTTTAAGGGTTTGCTTGGCTAAAATGCTTCCGCCTACCGCGAGAAACTCCAGCTCTGGGAGCGCTAGATTATGTTGCGACATGTAAAACACCAACGCCTGCAGTAGCTGAGGTGTCATGATGGCTGTTGTTGCCCGACTGTCTAAAATTGCTTGATACATCTTGTCGATTTGCAGGCGGCTTGAACCACTCAAACCTACATCGGCCTGTGGCGGTACGACCACAGTAAAGTGATTCATCAACGCAGAATAAACCCCCGCGACGTTTTCCAATAAGGTGCTAAAGGGGATCAAACACACATGACGGCCGCCTTCACGCTTAGGCACAATGCTCGCCAATGACGATGCAACACTTACCATAGCCGATTCGCCTAAACACACCCCTTTGGGTCGACCTGTACTCCCCGAGGTATACGTAACCTTATGGGTACCTGCCAGCGCACTCGTGCCCGTACGCCCGGTATAAACCAGCGTAAACTCGCCTAAGGCTTGCTGGCTCTTCACTGAGATCAAGTTATTAATCCGCTCGTCACGAATCGAAATAATTAACTCCAACTCAGCGCTGTCTATCGAATGCGTTAACTGATCATCCGAGAAAAACATTGGCAACGGCACCAATGTAATCCCAGCTTTAAGTGCAGCTAAATCTGCTATTAGCCAAGCGAAACTATTATCCCCATACAGACCGATGCGCTGACAGCCTGTATTTAAAATACTAATTGCCAACGTTTCGACCTGATCAATTAATTGGTTATAGGTCAGCGAAGCATCACCATATTCAAGCGCTATTTTTTCTGACGGTTTTAACCATGCTAGGTTTTGCTTAACGTCCATGAAATATTCCTTGTTGTCCTAACGTATGACAGTAAGTAATCAAACCACCCATGGTTTTTAGAATCATGGGATTACTCACAAACTGCTTATAAGTTTGTTGTACCGGTGCAGCGTAAACAGTAGGACCATGATCATAATATGTTCCCCAGTTACGTTGCTCTGCCTCAGGTAGGTCTTCTAATTTTGCATCCGCTAATTTGTAGAGCTTTACACCCTGCTTGGCCAAAGCGCCTTTCAAATCGTCTGTTGCAGTTAGTACTCCCCATTGATAGCCAGCACCGCGCAACCAAGCCGTTGCAGCAATAATTAACCAGCCACCGGCGCCTTTGGTGCGACTGATAATACTGCCCAACTCGATAACGGATTTACGATCAATGACGGCACCAACATGCTCAGCAATTGCACGTTCAACCGGTAGCGTTAAATAGTGTTCAAGAAATGCAGGAGTTTCTGAAATATCACGAAGACCAAAACAAGCAGTAGTACGGCTGTTTAAATCCGTGGTTTCCATAATTAACGGCATATAAGAACCCGGCACGACATGAAACGAATCATAAAAACCTTGTTTTAAAAACGCTTCAACTCGCGCTCGCCCCTCTGAGCTGGGCCTATGAAACGCGACGTTTACCGGAATCGTGAACGGGATTGCATGAGAATGTTGAGAAGTTGTATGACTTTTTTCTGCGGTGAGCATTTTCCTTGCCCTCTAAACTGTTTGTTTTCCAATTGAGTACAGCTTCGGGCGCAGACTATACATGAAGTATGACGAAATGTTTGCAAGTGCAACAAAATAACATATGTATCAATTCAAAGTTCCGAATCCTTCACAAAGGATCCATAAAGCCTTCGTAACTAAACACTTAGCTTTAACACAGCGTTATTAAAACGAAGCCCTGCAGCTTGTTTTTCACTCGGGTTTTTATCTCAGCTTATTAAAAAGGGAATGCATTAATATAATTTGAAAAGTTTTCACGAAATGGTTTTAAGTTTGCGTGTAAAACGACATGTTTGTTTTGAATATTTGAATGGATTGCGGAATATTTAATCGCTGGAGTAACGGGCACAAGCAGGAAGGTTTGTGGGAGCGGCATTGGTTCGTTTTGTCGCGGTAAACCACGACCTACGGACGAGCAGGTTTTGTAGGTTGGTCTGTAGGTCAGGTAAGGCACGCCACCTGACAAGAGTGCGTTTTCTTGTAGGTCAGGCTTTAGCCTGACTATTGAGGAAGGTTGTCGATTCTTTAGAGCCGCATCGGTTCAATTTGTCGCGGTAAACCACTACCTACGATGAGCGGGATTTGTAGGTTGATCTGTAGGTCAGGCTTCAGCCTGACAATTAAGGGAGACTCGCGACTCCAGACACCTGACTTGGGTTAGAAATGACCTACAATGGGTCCAAGGCTGCGCCTTGTCT
>JBFHVZ010000059.1:0-17957 GCA_041589295.1 Pseudomonadales bacterium | reverse complement strand
GCCAGTGACCTTCCTCATTGGAAATTACCGCACGGGCGCGTGCAATATGTCCGTCTGTCATCGTTGGCGAAATATAAGTAATACGACCTTGTACCCGTTTGTGGGCGTGTAGGTCATAGACTTCAACCGACTGACCCAATTTGAGCTTTTCAATGTTCTCAGGAAACGCTGACATTTCTACCCAAACTTTGGACAAATCAACAATACTCATGAGTTTGGTATTTGATACTTTGTCGCCGGTATTAATGGCCAGCTCGGTTACTTCACCACTGGTTTGACTTTTTATTTGATAGGTTTGCAAGCTATCGACATTTTTTAGCGTAACCAACAACTGGCCTTTTTTAACGCTTTCACCCGGTTGCACATGAACACGCTCAACCAAACTGGTGTATGGTGCGTATACATCCTGTACTTGTTGCTTAGGTGCCGAAATCACCCCAAATAAGGTTTGTGTTTGTAGCAAGGCCCTTGGTTCTACTCGCTCAGTTTTTAAATTCATAAGCTTAAACAGACGTGCATTTATATGTGTACGACCTTCAAAGCTTTCATATTGCCAGTCGTAGGTGTTACCCGCATAAGTGGCGGTAATCATCACGCCAAAGCTATGCGGCTCTTTAATAACGAGATCACCCAATAAGTAATCGCTCTCAGGCTTAAACTGAATGGTCTCAACCGGCTCGCCTAGGCGCACTAGCTTCACAGTGACATCAACATCTTTCAATGGCACAGATTCGCCGTTTAAATATGGGAACAACCTCATTTCCGCTGGCACGCCGTTTTCGTACAAGGTGACTTCTAACGCAAAGTTTTCGTGTTGTAACAAGCGACCACCATTTGGCCCTTCTGCATCCTCTTCATGTTCAGCAGTAGCATGATCATCATGACCTTGCTGCGCTGCGTAGACTGTGGAATAGAACAAAGACCCACATAATAAAACTAATAACGATACGATTTTCATGTTCAAGTTATCCATTAATTCTTAACCATTGACGTTTTGGTGCCTGCGGATGTCAGCATAGGTTCACCGGTCAAGCGTTCTACATTCAATACAATTTGAAATGCACTTAGGCGCGCTTCCAATAAGCTACGATCTAACTCAAATGCTTGCTCATTGGCATCAAGCAACTGTTGTACAGTAAACAAGCCTTGTTCATACGCTTGTTGAGCTTGTGCCTGATAATTACGCGCAACCGGTTTTAGTTCGGTTTCAATCTGCTTAATGTTTTGTAACTGTGACGACAACCTTAGCCATTGGGTTTTAAGCGCGAGTCTTAATTTTTCACGCTGCCAAGTTACCTGTTGATGGGCATACTCCAATGCACTTTGCGACGCACGGATGTTGCCTTGATTCGGATTGGTTAATTGCAAAGGAATATCTGCTGACACAACAAAGGCGTTGTTGCCAGTGTCGGCCCATTGTTTGATACCCGCAGTAAGTTGAACATCCGCACGACCTGTAGCTTGCGCTAAGTGCAAAGCGCTTTCGGCCATGCGTTGCTCAGCAGAGAACAATAGATAATCTGGGAAGTGCTCTACGTTAGATAAAAGTGCATCCAAGCTTTTAACCGATATGGTTTGGGATAAATCCCCCACCAACGCTTCAAAGTCAGGCTCTTGTAACCACATCATTGCTAACTCGTGCTGGGCAATGGTCATTTGCGATTGCAACAGCGAGATGCGTTGCTCTGTCTGCGCTAGGTGTAATTGTAAATTACTGACATCGGCACCACGCACAGCACCCGACTTCGCTCGGGACTGAATGGCTTTTAGGGCTTTTCGTTCAAACCCTTGCTTGTCCTTTGCCCATTGCAATTCGGCCTGTAAGGCCAGCACCTGATAATAACGACGAGTGGTTTCAGCCAAGACATCCAGCCGAGTGAGTTCAAACTGTGCACGTTGTCGTTGTGCGCTTGCCTGTTCATTTGCCAAACGTTGTTGACGTTTGCCGCCCATTTCTATGACTTGGCTAAGACTCAATTGATATTCTGCCGCATCCGTACCTTGGTAGTCGCCGTCACCTAAAATATTTTCAACCGAAATTGAAAGCGTCGGGTTGGGGCGAATCCCTGCTTGCAAAGCACGCGCTTCGCTTTCACGCATATAGAATGGAAATGCCAAAATCTCAGGATGTCGTTCGAGGGTTCTTTGCAGGGCCTGAGAAAGTGTCAATGACGAGGCTTGAACATCGCCAAAGAATGCACCCAGTAACAATAGGTGCAAAACGCGATGCCTGAGCAGCCATCGCTTAGATGAATTCATCATGTATAACTCCACATCACACACGGACACCTTGCCGTGCGTGAATACGATTAAATAATAAAAAGTTTGAAAACTTTAAGTAGAGGAGTTATCGCGTTGGGGGCGGAACAGGAGGAGCGAAGCTCATGTCACCATAGACCGCAGCAATGGCGGGATGTAACACTTGCTGATGTTTTGTAGGGTGCATCTGATGTGATGCGCTAAGTTGAAAGATAAGATGCACATGACCACTTTCATCGTGTTCATGCTCGTGATCCGCCAGCAGCGTGTCGCTGTGTTGTTCTAGCGCATCATGATGATGTTTGTCTTGTAACTGAAAATGAATGTGCGGAGTTTCATAACCGCGACACTAGCCACAACCGTCCGCTAAGTCTTCCACAGCATGGGCGCTCGCCAGTATGGATGTCACCATAAAGTGGCTGATAATAATGAATATGGCCCAAAACCGTTTCATGTTTTTTGTGGATTTACCTGTTTTTGGGGTTCGTGGATGTTGGCGCCAGCTGAGTGACCCGCAACACAAACGTGCAATTGCGCAAGGCTAACGGAATTAACAAGCAGCAACAATCACTTTTCAAACGTCCAAATAGACGAAAGGGGCTAATCGCCCCTTTCGTTTAACGCTACATATAAGCGTTGTCTGATTGCGTGTGGTCTGTGACATCACGCACGCCAGATAGTTGCGGCAACTTAGCCAGCAAGGTTTTTTCAATGCCTTCTTTTAGTGTTACGTCCACTGCGGAACAACCCTGACAGCCGCCGCCGAATTCTAAAATGGCCAAACCTTCTTCTGTCACTTTAACCAGTTTTACTTCACCGCCGTGGGAGGCCAAACCTGGGTTTACCTCGTTGTACAGAATGTAGTTGATTTGATCTTCAATGGAGCTGTCTTCGTTCACCTTGGGCATTTTTGCGTTAGGCGCTTTAATGGTCAGCTGACCACCCATTTTGTCTTTGGCAAAGTCGATTTTTGCGTCTTCCAAATACGGGATGCTTTGTTTGTCGAGGTAAACACGCAAGTCTTCGTAGTCTTCGACCACGTCATTGCTGTTCACTTCGTCTGGGCGACAGTATGCCAGACAGGTTTCGGCATAAGGCGTGCCCGGCTGGGTGATGAACACGCGTACCGCCATGCCTGGGGTGTTCTGCTTGGCCAGCAACTCAACCAAGTAAGCTCTTGCAGTATCTGTAATGGTTAGCATCAAGCAATCTCTTTAAATTTTGGCGAATTCTACTAATAAATGGCTCAAATTTAAATCCCTAGCAGTTTAGTCGGGTATTGTTTTAACGGATTTTATTCGAACAGATTGTTGCGCCATACACTAAGTACCTAACAAGTATAGACAGGTGCAAAAACGTGAAATGCGGGCCAACGCCACCTGTATAAGACTGCAGTTTTGTGAAACTTGTATACCTCCTGCCCTAAATCAAACTAAGCTGATTCACGCCATGTGCTTTCTGACAGACAGCGCAATTTGTCATTGCTTTGTCATGGGTTACTGGTAACGTGCGCCCATTCAAGGCTCCCATCGAATGCTCCATTACCCACTGTCAGTGAGGCCACCATGACCCGCACCATGACCCACAGGTTCTACGATCAACTTACCCCGATCATTGGCCACCGCGGCGCGTGTGGTCACTGCCCAGAAAACACTCTAGCGTCCTTCAAAACCGCCGCTCGCATGGGCGCTCAATGGATCGAAACGGACGTGTGCGTCACCTCTGACGGTGTGCCCATTTTATTTCACGATGACCTACTTAATCGCTGCACCAACGGCAAAGGGCTAGTGCTGAAAACCCCTTATGACGAAATAAAGCAGCTGGACGCAGGTCTGTGGTATAGCCAAGAATTTAAAGGCGAACGCATCCCCACTCTGCAAGACCTCATAGAGCTGTGCCAAAAGCACCAAATTAAGCTGAATCTCGAAATAAAAAGCCCCATTGGTTGGGAATGGGAAACGGTAGAAGCGGTTGCACCGGTTATTCGTAACCTTTGGGACCCTAACTGGCCGTTGATTCTCTCCAGCTTTAATAAAGAGGCATTGGTGGCCGCTGCACAACTGCTGCCAGAGTACCCCAGAGGCCTCAACACTGAGGTGATTCCGCGTAATTGGGATCATTTGCTTAAGCAATACCAATGCGACAGCCTGCACTTCTACGCTCCTTTTGCCGAGGCCGACAAAATCGCCGCGCTCAAACAGGCTGGCTATCGAGTGCTGAGTTATACAGTGAATGATGCCAGCCAAGGGCGTGTGCTCATGGACATGGGGGTCGATGCACTGTTTACCGATTACCCTTTATACATGGGCGCTGCGCTCAACCATAAAGACTTCAAACACGAAGAAGATATCAACGGTTTAGCATTGGCCTAACGGCTGTCTTAGCGCGAGTTTGGCGCTGGTTTAGCCTGCGCATCCGACCGATAAACCTAATCTGAAAATCCCATAAGCGCGGGTTATGCCGTAACACGCGCTCCACCGCTGTCTTTATTACCTTTTCGTGTGCGTTTATAGAAAAATATTCATTTTCTGAATAAGCAAGTTTTGGTAGAGTGCGCGCCATCGTGGATTAGTGTATCCGGCCATTTGCGCCACCGGAGCGGCTTTTTGCTGCTTTTCAGCGGTGCAAACACCCGAGAGAAATCAGGTAGACCAACAACATGTATAAGTACGATAGCTACGATCAGCGCATCGTAGATGAGCGCGTTGCTCAGTTTAAGGAGCAAACCGAACGCTATTTGGCGGGCGGCCTTACCGACGAACAATTCCTGCCTTTGCGTCTGCAAAACGGCTTATATGTACAGCGTTATGCACCTATGCTGCGCGTGGCTGTTCCATACGGCCTGCTGAGCAGCGACCAAGTACGTAAGCTGGCTCACGTTGCCCGCACCTACGACAAAGGCTATGCCCACATCAGTACCCGTACCAATGTTCAATTCAACTGGCCTGAACTGAAAGACGTGCCTGAAATCCTGGCTGAGCTAGCCAGTGTGCAAATGCATGCGGTACAAACCAGTGGTAACTGTATTCGTAACACCACCACTGACCAATTCGCCGGTGTGGTAAAAGACGAACTGCTGGACGCGCGTCCGTACTGCGAAATCATTCGTCAGTGGTCTACTTTCCACCCTGAATTTGCCTTCCTGCCACGTAAGTTCAAGATCGCGGTCAACAGCCACAATAAAGATGACCGTGCTGCCATGCGCTTGCACGACATTGGTCTACAGATCGTGAAAAACGACGCCGGCGAAATCGGTTACGAAGTGTATGTGGGCGGTGGCTTAGGTCGTACCCCTATTATTTCTGAACTGGTAAACCCATTCCTGCCAGAAGAACACCTGCTGACTTATTTAGATGCTGTACTGCGCGTGTACAACCTTCACGGTCGCCGTGACAACAAGTACAAAGCCCGTATCAAAATTTTGGTTAAAGCCATGGGCGTTGAAGCCTTCGCTGCAAAAGTAGACGAAGAATGGCAACACCTAAAAGACGGCCCAGGCACACTGACACAAGCCGAATTGGACCGTATTAAAGGTCACTTCACTGCGCCAGCCTATGAAGACTTGCCTGCCGAAAATGCAGAGCTAAAAGCCCAACTCGCAGAAAACAAAGCCTTTGCCAAGTGGTACGAGCGCAACGTGGTTGAGCACAAGGTAAATGGTTACGCCATCGTCAACCTGACGCTGAAAAAACTGGGTACGCCACCGGGCGACATCACCGACAAGCAGTTGGACAAAGTAGCCGAGATGGCTGACAAGTACAGCTTTGGTGAAATCCGCAGCACTCACGAACAAAACCTTGTACTGGCCGACGTGAAACAATCTGAATTGTTCACCGTTTGGGAAGAAGCCAAAGCCAACGGCTTTGCAACGCCAAACTTGGGCTTGTTAACCGACATGATCTGCTGCCCTGGCGGTGACTTCTGTGCGCTGGCGAATGCTAAGTCCATTCCTGTGGCTGAAGCGCTACAAGAGAAATTCGACGACCTAGATTACCTATTTGATTTAGGTGACATCGACCTGAACATTTCCGGTTGTATGAATGCTTGTGGTCACCACCACATTGGTCATATCGGCATATTGGGTGTTGATAAAAAAGGCGAAGAGTTCTACCAAGTATCGCTAGGCGGTAACGCTGGTACTGGCGCATCTTTGGGTAAAATTTTAGGCCCATCTTTCGCCCGTGTAGACATGCCAAGCGTGATCGAAAAAATTCTAAATGTGTATGTAGAACAGCGAGTGGAAGGCGAGCGTTTCATCGATACTTATCGCCGCATTGGCCACGACCCATTTAAGGAGCGCGTATATGCAAAAGCTGATTAATCAGAACGCTGTTCTGGAAAACCAATGGACCTTGGTGACGGACGAAGACACCCTAGCAAGCGGTAACCTTCCTGCTGGCAAAATCATGGTGCCGGGTGCCTACTTCCTTGCTAATAAAGCCGACTTACTGGCGCGCGGTGATATCGCAGTGGTGTTAGCGGGCGACGCTGACTTAGCAGAATACGCTGACGACCTAGCTAAACTGCCTGTGATTGCTGTGTCTTTCCCTGCCTTTACCGATGGCCGAGGTTACAGCTTGGCGCGCTTACTAAAAGAGCGTTACAACTATCAGGGCGAAATCCGCGCGGTAGGTGACGTGTTGATCGACCAACTGCACTTTATGAAGCGCTGTGGTTTCGACACGTACTTGCTGAAAGACGGCTTGGACGGTGAAAAAGCACTGAACTACTTTGCCACCTTCTCTGACCCTTACCAGCTAGCCTACGACGTTAAAGAACCTCTGTTCCGTCGTAAGGCATAGGCTTAAATCGGCCTACCTTGTGGGAGTCTGCCATGCAGGCTCCTCTCCTCCTACTCCACCCCCCTTTCCTTTCCTCTCTTTACTCATCACCTTTTGACTCTCTCCGCGTTTTATATCAGGCTGTGAAACGTAACCAGGGGCGTAGTCGTAGCGCTCTGATCATGGAGCGTTGTTGATGGAACACAGTCTGTTTTTCTCCTTTTTCGTGATTTTCACTGGGGCAGCGGTTTTAGCCACCGTATCCCTGTATACCCGTCAGCCCATTATTGTGGCGTATGTGGTACTTGGGCTGCTGGCTGGTCAAAGCGGTTTTGGCTGGGTCACCGACGCCGACATGCTCAACGAAATCGCCCACATTGGCATTATCTTCCTACTGTTTCTACTAGGGCTCGACATGCAGCCCAACAGCTTAATTCACGTTTTACGCAAAGCGACTTTAGTGGCCTTACTTAGCTCAGCCGCATTCTTTGGTTTAGGCTACGCCTGCGGTCTGGCCTTTGGTTACACCCAGACCGAAAGCCTGATCATAGGTGCAGCCTTAATGTTCTCCAGTACCATCATTGGCATTAAGCTTTTACCAACCACGGTACTGCACCATAAACACATGGGCGAACTCATGGTGGGCTTATTATTACTGCAAGACGTCATCGCCATCATCACCCTGCTGATTCTCGGCAGTGCCGCGTCAGACCATGGCGACATGGGATCAACCTTGGGTTTAACCTTGCTAGCCCTACCTGCGTTAACTGTGGTGGCCTTTTTAGCCGTTAAATTTATTATTCTGCCGCTGCTTTCGCGCTTTGACCGCTTTCATGAATACCTGTTTCTGATGGCCATTGGTTGGTGCTTAGGCTTGGCCGAACTGGCTAACTGGATGGGACTATCAAAAGAAATGGGCGCGTTTATCGCGGGTGTAACCTTAGCAACTCACCCCGTAGCGTTTTTCATGACCGAAAAGCTTAAACCCATTCGGGACTTCTTTTTGGTGTTGTTCTTCTTTGCCTTGGGCGCCAGTTTTAAAATTCATATTTTGGCGGACATTTGGTTATACGCTCTGATTCTCACCGCCTTGGTCATTATTATAAAACCCTTGGTATTTCGTTTTTTACTTGGGCAGTTTTCCGAAAAGAAAGTATTGGCTTGGGACATTGGCTTTCGTCTCGGTCAAATCAGTGAATTCTCTCTTTTGATTGTTTATCTCGCTGTTTCCTCCCGTTTAATGAGCGACGAAGCCGCTCACGTGGTACAAGCCACAGCCGTTCTTACCTTTGTGGTGTCCACTTATATTGTTATCTTCAACTACCCCAACCCAATTGCCCCTTCAAATGATTTGCGCAGAGACTAAATTCTCTGCGTGACGTTTTAGACAATATAATCGACGCAATAAAAACCATAAAATTCGCTTTAAAATAGTTTGCGAATGATTCAAAAAAATAAATGAGAATTAGTTTCTTTTACACTCTTTTTCACTTATTAAAACAAGGCATTTTCCATGTCTTCTTTACACTTAAACCATCTTGCGTCTCAGCAAAGGTGGTGTATTCTTGTTCCAAATCAACAATTTTGAGGATGATCCTTGTGAAATCCACCCCTTCGGTCTTATCCACGCTTAATCGCATATTGACCTTTGAGTTGACGTCAATTAACCAGTTCTTTTTGCATGCGCGCATGTATCAAAACTGGGGCTTGGAAGAATTGAATGAAAAGGATTACAAAAAATCCATTCTGGATATGAAACAAGCCGACCGCCTTATCGAACGTATTCTTTTTTTAGAAGGTTTACCCAACCTACAAAAACTCGAAAAACTGCGCATCGGTGAAAAAACCGAAGAAATGCTGCAATGCAACTTAGATTTCGAGATGGAACAAGTGGCTGCTTTGCGTGAAGCCATTGCCCTATGTGAACAAGAAAAAGATTACGTTAGCCGCGAAATGCTTGAAAAAATTCTTGACGAAGAAGAAGAACATGTCGATTGGATCGAAGCACAGCAGTTCTTGATTCAAAACACCGGCATCCAAAACTATCTACAGTCTATGATCGAGGATTAATTATGTTAGGAAGCAAAAAGGTCGTTGACCTATTAAATAAACAGCTCACCCTTGAATTAACCTCCATGGACCAGTACTTAGCGCATTCCAAAATGTACGAAGACTGGGGCATTCATAAACTGCATGAAAAGCTGGCCCATGAGTACGAAGAAGAGCTGGATCACTCTAAAGCCATTATCGAACGTATTCTGTTTTTAGAGGGCACTCCAGACACCGCTTCTCGCGAGCCAATTAACGTCGGCAACGACGTGAAAGAAATGCTGGAAAATGACCTCAAAGCTGAGAAAACCGTTGCAGAAAGCCTGCGCAATATCATTGCCGTATGCGAACAAGAAAAAGATTATGTAACCCGCGAGATTTTGGAAAAATTGCTAGACGACACCGAGATGGATCACATCTACTGGTTAGAACAGCACCTAGGTTTAATTGATAAAATTGGTCTGCAAAACTACATTCAGTCGCAAATGAATTCCTCCAAGTCGGTTTAAGCACTTGCGGATTAATTAGCACTCAGTAGAACACAACTAAAACAAGAAAAGGGCCTTTCGGCCCTTTTCTTGTTTGTGCATCAACTGAATTTAATTAATCAATTAAGCTGATTGCACCTCTGATGATTGATCGGACTTGTCTTCAGGTTCGGTAGCAATAGCACGCTCACTGCGGAAGACAAATTCATCCCCTTCAACATCGGCAATAATGGTGTCGCCAGAGACAAACTTGCCGGACAAAATATCCTGCGCCAGTGCGTTTTCGATCCAGCGTTGAATACCGCGTTTTAATGGACGCGCACCGTACACTGGGTCGTAGCCCACTTCTACCAACTTACTGATGGCCAGTTCACTCAACTCAAACTTAAGCTCGCGTTCTTTTAAGCGCCCACGCAGCAAGTCCAATTGAATATCCGCAATGCCGCGAATCTGCTCTTTCTGCAATGGGTGGAACACCACCACTTCGTCAATGCGGTTGATAAACTCCGGACGGAAATGCCCACCGACAATTTCCATGACGGAATCGCGCATTTGTTCGTAGTTTTCTTCACCAGCCATGGTTTGAATCACGTCACTACCAAGGTTAGAAGTCATCACCAATACTGTGTTTTTAAAGTCCACAGTGCGACCTTGTCCGTCGGTTAGCTGACCATCGTCCAGCACCTGTAGCAGTATGTTAAACACATCGGGGTGTGCTTTTTCCACCTCGTCTAGCAAAATCACACTGTAAGGCTTACGACGTACATGCTCGGTCAAATAACCGCCCTCTTCGTAACCCACATACCCTGGAGGCGCGCCAATTAAGCGGGCCACACTGTGCTTCTCCATAAATTCGGACATGTCCACGCGAATCATGGCATCGGCGCTGTCGAATAAGAAGTTAGCCAGTGCTTTGCACAGTTCGGTTTTACCCACACCGGTTGGTCCCAAAAACAGAAAGCTACCGTTCGGACGTTTGGGATCAGACAACCCTGCCCGCGAACGACGTACTGCGTTTGACACGGCCACCACGGCGTCATGCTGACCAACCACTTTACGATGCAGTTCGTCTTCCATGCGCAGCAGTTTTTCGCGCTCGCCCTCCAACATTTTAGAAACAGGCACACCTGTCCACTTAGAAACCACTTCGGCGATTTCTTCATCGGTAACTTTATTGCGCAGCAATTTAAATTCACTGTCGCCTTTTTCGGCGGCATCAGCAGCGGCAATTTGTTTTTCTAAGTCGGGAATGGTGCCGTACTGTAATTCAGACATACGTTGCAAATCACCCGCGCGACGGGCTTGCTCCATTTCGACCTTGGCTTCTTCTAGCTTTTCTTTAGCTTGTTTAGAGCCTTCCACCATGAGTTTTTCTTGGGACCAAACACGTTCAAGCTCTACGTACTCTTGACCCAGCTTGTTAATTTCTCGGTTAATTTCGGTTAGGCGTTTTTGCGACGCCGCATCGTCCTCTTTGTTTAATGCCTCGCGTTCAATTTTTAATTGAATTAAACGACGTTCAAGCTTGTCCATTTCTTCTGGCTTGGAGTCAATTTCCATGCGGATGATAGACGCTGCTTCGTCGATTAAATCAATGGCCTTATCCGGCAACTGACGGTCTGAAATATAACGGTTTGATAACTTAGCCGCTGCAATAATGGCTCCGTCGGTAATTTGCACACCATGGTGCACTTCGTAGCGTTCTTTCAGGCCACGCAATATCGCCACTGTGTCTTCTTCGTTCGGCTCGTCCACCAACACTTTTTGAAAACGACGTTCTAACGCTGCGTCTTTTTCGATGTACTCGCGGTATTCATCTAGCGTCGTTGCGCCAACACAATGAAGCTCACCACGCGACAATGCAGGCTTAAGCATGTTGCCCGCATCTAACGCTCCATCTGCTTTGCCCGCACCCACCATGGTGTGAATTTCGTCGATAAACAGAATGATATTGCCTTCCTGTTTAGACACTTCTTTTAAAACGGCTTTTAAACGTTCTTCGAAATCGCCACGGAATTTAGCACCGGCTAACAGAGATCCCATGTCCAGTGATAGTATTTTTTTATGGCGCAAACCTTCAGGCACTTCACCATTGACTATGCGTTGTGCCAATCCTTCGATGATGGCGGTTTTACCCACGCCGGGCGAGCCAATTAACACTGGGTTGTTTTTGGTCCGACGCTGCAACACTTGAATCGTGCGACGAATTTCATCGTCACGACCAATTACCGGATCAAGTTTGCCTTCTTGCGCGCGCTCGGTTAAATCTACCGTGTACTTACCCAGCGCTTGACGGTTGTCTTCAGCATTGGGGTCGTTCACGGCTTCACCGCCGCGCACGTTATCTATGGCTGCTTCTAATTTTTCCTGAGTTAATCCTAACTCTTTAAGTGCCTTACCGGCCTCGCCTTTATCTTCAACAGCTGCCAGCAATACCAACTCGCTGGAAATATATTGATCACTGCGTTTTTGCGCTAAACGATCCGTTAAGTTCAAAATACGACCTAGCTCTGGCGATACGCTTAGATTACCGTCAGGTGAATTGACCGTAGGTAAACGCTCTAATGCCGCTTGAAGTTTTTGCTGCAATTGGTGTGCTTGTACACCGGCCGCTTGCACCAAGGTGCGAATGCCACCAGGCTTTTGATCTAACATGGCCAGTAGCAAATGCACTGTGTCTATTTGGTTGTGATCTTTACCTAACGCAAGCGATTGCGCATCACTAAGTGCTTGCTGCAAGCTGCTGGTGAATTTATCCATTCTCATTAATGTGCCCTCTTAGGATGTATAGTCCTGTTTGTCGATCAGCTTATCTGTCACCCAGTAATGCGGTCATCCCTTTCGATTTCAAGGGGCGTCTTCCCACTACAAAGCATAGTGTTGATTTAGAGCAACCTCCGCCCCTTGGTGTATAATCCGCGCCTTCTTTTCTTTTGGTTATGTCAGTTTCGATGTTTGACGCCTTTCGTTCTAATCCTCTTATGACCAATCCGGTTGCACAAGGCGCTTTGTTGCTGGTGCTCGGTGAAGGGTTCTTGGCACTCATGGGTGCCATTATCAAACACCTTGGCGCAGACCTGCCCACAGAAGTCGTGGTGTTCTTCCGCAACTTTTTTGGGCTGTTTATGTTGGTGCCGATTCTGTTACACAACGGGTTAGATCAGCTCAAAACGCAACGCTTGCATTTGCATATTGCGCGCGCTGCGGTTGGCCTAAGCGCCATGTATGGATTCTTTTATATGCTGGCCAACATGCCCTTAGCCGAGGCTTTTTTGGTGAAGCTAACTTCGCCATTTTTTATGCCCATCATTGCCACCATTTGGCTGGCCGAAACCATTAAGCCGCGTACGGGCTGGGCCATCGCCATTGGGTTTGTGGGTGTCATGTTTATCTTGCGCCCCGGCGCGGACAACTTTAGCCCCATCGCATTAGTGGGTTTGGTGGCGGCGTTTTTAGCCAGCTTTGCCAAGGTGATTATTCGTAAGATGGGCGATACCGAACCCAGTGTGCGTATCGTGTTTTACTTCGGCCTGATCAGCACCCTGTTGTCGGCCATTCCGCTGCTGTGGGCTTGGCAGAGCCCTGCTTTGCATCACTGGCCTTGGATCGTGTTGATGGGACTGGTCGCCACGTTGGGACAGCTTTGCCTCACCCGTGCCTACCGCATCGCAAACCCGGGTCAAATTGGCCCCTATGTTTACGTGTCGGTGATTTATGGTGCGGCACTGGGTTGGTTTATTTGGGGTGAAACCCTGCTGCTTACTACATTGATTGGCAGTGCGTTAATCATAGGTGCAGGCATTTGGAATCTAAAGGGTAAACGCAAAGGCAAAGTGCCCAAAGCCTAGGTAGAAGCAGCTTTAGGCCGATTCCTGTTTATGCTGCTAGACTGTTGACATACTGGTCCGGTTTCGAGTGCGACAAGGATGGCCCTTTCCTTCAAGAATATTTCTACCAATGCTTCTTTGCGAGCAATCACCATGGTTTGGCTCGGCATATTATTAAGTGCAGGCTCACCCTCATCACTGGCCGAGAACATAATCAAGGTTGGAGGTTATCCATTTCCGCCATTTGTGGAACCCAACAGCGGCGATCACACCGGCCTGACATTGGACCTCATTGCACTGCTAAACCAGCATCAGTCTGACTACAAATTAGTGTACGTACACACATCACCCAAACGCCGCTACACCGACTTTGACGAAAAACGCTTTGATGCGCTGTTTTTCGAAAGTAAATTGTGGGGTTGGGGCGAATACCCTGTGGATGCCAGCGACGTGTTTTTAACAGGCGGCGAAGTGTATATCGCTAACCGCAAGCGCGGCCATCAACAACATTATTTCGACAAACTAGATAATAAACGTTTAGTCGGTGTACTGGGCTATCACTATGGCTTCGCTGGCTTTAATGCTGATACTGACTTTTTAATGAAGCATTTTGATATTCGGCTGGTATCTACACCAGAAAGTATTTTGAAGCGCATTATTACCGACAAGTCCGATGTAGGGGTCATTACGCTTTCGTACTTAAACGCACAACTGCTGGCAAACCCAGATTTAAAAGACCGTATTTTAATTTCCAAAAAAATGGATCAAGAATACCAACACACCATTCTTGTTAGGCGCAATGGCAAGGTCAGCGTCGATCACTTTAATGCTTGGCTAAAAGCGCTAAAGCAAAATGGCAAACTAAAAGCCTTATTTAGCCGCTACAACTTGCAGGACAACATGCAATAAACCGTATGGCATACGATTAAACCCACGCTTTTTGTTTTCGCCACTGCGCAGGCGTTAAACCATTTTCTCGCTTAAACAAGCGGCCAAAATGTCCGGCATCTTCATATCCAACGTCCCATGCGATTTGCGCAATACTCAATTGAGTATGCTTTAGTAAATCCTTACCTTGCTCCACCCTGAGTTGTTGCAAATAGTGCAACGGAGCTTCACCAGTGGCATCTTTAAAGCGACGTTTAAACGTGCGCAAACTCATATTGGCTTTGGCTGCCAACTGCTCAAGCGTTAGGGGTTCTGCAAAGTGAATTTCCATCCATTGTTGAACATCTAAAATGGCATCATCTTGATGGAAGTGTTGGTGATGCAAATGCAACGCCTGTGAGATTGACTGCGAGGAATAACCACGGCGGAAATCCGCCAAAAACGCATCGGCAACTTTTTGCGCAATCGCAGGCGAGCACAGCTCGGCCAATAGATGCACTATCAACTCCATGCCCGCGTTCATACCTGCCGAGCAGTACAGGCCGCCGCTGGCCGTAATAAATCGTTCTTTATGCAATTGCACCTTGGGATACAAACGTTGCAGCTCCTCATGTTTGTGCCAGTGAGTGGTACACATGCGGCCATCCAGCAAACCCGCTTCGGCCAACAAATAGGCCCCTGTGGTGGCCGCCATGATCGGCACCCCTGCTTCATGCCACGCCATAAGTTTTGGATATAGCGCTTGTTGCTTAGCTAAGATCGGCGCGGGCTCCCCCCAAATGGCGTGTAAGATCACCAGATCAGTTTGCTCAATGGCATCAATGGCAGCATCGGCCTTTACCTCCATCCCCCCAAAACTGGCAATGGGGCCGCCATCTGCCGTCACTAACTGCACCTGCATGGTCTCGCCAGTGGCTTTGTGCTGCAACATAGCAGCGAACGCCCATACGTCCTGTGTGAGCCCAAGACTCAACCCCAGCGCCTGATCACAGGCGTATAAAGTAACGTGCTTGAGGGACATACCCCTTCCTTAATCCAAATCCAAGGCAGGCATTATTTACGCTTTTGGCCTTTTTGACCAATTTTTAGACCCCAGTGCCCGCGCTGCTGACGCCATCCCGCAGGTAAGCTCTGCTGAAACCATTTGCCATCACAACAACAAAAACGGCTTTAGGAAGGAGATCGCCATGCAATTCACGGCCGAACATGAATCGCTACGCAAAACCGTACGTCAATTTGTCGAAAAGGAACTGGACCCACACGTCAACGAATGGGAAGCCGCTGGTAAAGCTCCGCTCCACGAGATTTTTAAAAAGATGGGGCATTTAGGACTGCTCGGCATTCATAAGCCAGAAGAATACGGCGGCATGGGATTGGACTACAGCTACAACTTAGTTTTTGCCGAAGAACTTGGTCGCTCTTATGGTGGCTCGCTCACTATGGCCATCGGTGTGCAAACCGACATGGCCACCCCCGCCCTAGCACGTTTTGGCAGTGAAGAATTAAAACGGGAATTTCTTGCACCCGCCATCACTGGTGACATGGTTGCCTGTATCGGCGTAAGCGAGGTAGGCGCAGGTTCGGACGTGGCCGGCTTAACCACCACGGCCAAAAGCGATGGTGACGATTACATCATTAACGGCAGCAAAATGTGGATCACCAATGCGACACAAGGCGATTTTATTTGTTTGCTTTGCAACACCAGTGATGGGCCAGTACACCAAAATAAATCCATGATTATCGTGCCGTTGGACAGCCGCGGTATCACGGTTTCCGCACCCATAGATAAAATTGGTATGCGCGCCAGCGACACCGGACAAATTTTCTTTGACGATGTACGCGTGCCCAAGCGGTATCGCATCGGTGCAGAAAACATGGGCTTCATGATGCAAATGATGCAGTTCCAAGAAGAACGCATGTACGCAGCGGCGTCTTCATTAAAAGGCATGGAGTGCGTTATCGAAGACACCATCGAGTACACACGCGAACGTAAAACGTTTGGCCAGCCGATCATTACGAATCAAACCGTGCACTTTAAATTAGCCGAACTACAAACCGAGATCGAAGCATTACGCGCATTAACGTTTAGCGCCTGTCAGGAGCACATCGAAGGACGTGACGCGACACGTTTGGCCTCCATGGCTAAACTAAAAATGGGTCGACTATGGCGCGAGGTGAGCGATTCGTGTTTGCAGTATTGGGGTGGCATGGGCTTTACATGGGACAACCCTGCTTCGCGGGCGTATCGCGATATGCGCATTCTTTCAATTGCTGGCGGCAGTGATGAAATGATGCTGGGGATTATCGCGAAGTATATGGGCATTTTACCCGGGAGAAGAAAATAAAATGGCTATTCCAGAAATATTCAAAGGCAATTTAAGTTTGCCGGTTATTTGCGCGCCTATGTTTTTAGTATCCAGCCCGCAGTTGGTCATTAGTGCATGCAAAAACGGAATCGTCGGTACTTTTCCTGCGTTAAACACCCGACCACAAGCCTTGCTAGATGACTGGCTTACCCAAATTAAAACGGAACTGGATGAATTTAAAAAACAAAACCCAGATAAACCCGTTGCGCCGTTTGCGGTAAACGAGGTCGTGCATCCATCTAATACACGCTTAGAAGCCGATCACGCACTGGTACGCAAACACAAAGTACCATTTGTGATTACCAGTCAAGGGAACCCTGCTGCCATTGTAAAAGATGTTCATAGCTGGGGCGGTGTTGTGTTCCACGACGTGATTTACGCCGAACACGCGAAGAAAGCCATCGCCGCTGGTGTTGACGGAATAATCGTTGTCACCGCAGGTGCTGGTGGTCACGGTGGCACCACGAACCCATTTGCGCTGGTACGCGAAATACGCGAATTTTGGGACGGCCCAATTGCATTAGCTGGCGCCATTAACGACGGCTATGGCATTCGTGCCGCCGAAGTTCTCGGTGCTGATTTTTCTTACATGGGCACCCGTTTTATCGGCACAGAAGAAGCGCAAGTACCAGAAGATTACAAACGCATGTTGGTTGAAAGCACAATAAAAGACGTGATTTACAGCGATTATTTTACCGGTGTCCATGCCAACTACTTGCGCGGTTCATTAGAAAACCTCGGCATTGACGTGAAAAAAATGCAAGGCAAAGAAAAAGTCGATTTAGACCTAGGCAACACCAATGCTTGGAAAGACGTTTGGAGTGCAGGCCATGGCGTCGCCGGTATTCACAACATACTGCCCATGGAACAGCTGGTGCAGCAATTACTAGCTGAATACCGACAAGCACTGCAAACCCCCGCCTTTGTGGCGGGGTAGCATTGAATTTACACTTTGGGTCCCAATTAGGGGTCCAAAGTGTGTTTCTACCCCAGCATCAACTATATTTAGCACTATGGCCTGCATGCTCCTGACCCAAGAAAATAGGGGCGCTCGAGTCATTGCATAGCCTCCCCCCCCCCCCTTTTGCTGAGGTTTTGACGTGAAACTACCAATGCCTCCCAATTTCGCCACCGCCCTGTTCAGCCTGTGCCTGATCTTGTTTACGTCGGGCAGGCCCGTACATGGTGAGTCAATCACGATTGCGGTTGGCGATTGGCCACCCTACTTGTCAGCAGACCTTAAACACGGTGGCATTGTGGGCCACTTGCTAACAGACGTATTCGAAGCAGAAGGCTATC
>JBFHVZ010000058.1:0-18103 GCA_041589295.1 Pseudomonadales bacterium | reverse complement strand
TTTTGAAAAACTAAGTGAAATGCCCAAATTTCAATTTGAAGCATTGGCTTACCACGAAACAATTCCAGGCCACCACTTACAAACCATCTACGCACTAACCGCGAACGAACTTCCAGAATTCCGTCGCCATGCGCATTTCACAGCCTACAGCGAAGGCTGGGCACTCTATGCAGAGGGTTTAGCTAAGGAGTTAAAAGGGTATCAAGACCCGTGGAATGAATACGGACGCTTGTTAATGGAGTTGTGGCGCACGAGCCGCTTGGTACTGGACACAGGCCTACATCATTTTGGCTGGTCGTTAGAAGACGCCTTATCGTTCCGATTAGACAACACCCCATTTAGCGAAGAAGACTCAATTGATGCCATCCAACGCTACCTTGTAATGCCGGGCCAAGCCACGGCCTACATGATGGGGCAAATGAAGTTTATCGAACTACGTCAAAAGGCCGAGAAAACATTGGGTAAACGATTTAACCTCGGCGAATATCACAAGTTTGTTTTGCGACTTGGCCCGTTGCCGCTGACCTTGCTAGAGCAAGAGGTAAATCGTTACATTCGCGAACATCAGTAGTCGAGCGTTAAGCCCCGCAATCCACACATGAACCCGCAACCTGCGGGTTCATGTTCAATTAGGACACTTCGTAGACAAAGTCGACAATACATAGTCTCTCATTTCTGACATTCAATCCTTTTCTTCCCTGTTAATCTCATTCCTAGCTTGCCGTTCTATTGGCGGGCTATACGTATAAAAATAAATTTTGATAGGGCTATCCAGCCCATGCAAAGGGAATGATCATGAACAAAAAGTCGTTCGTTAAAACACTCATCGGCACATCTGCCTCCACCGCTCTATTACTGGCCACACAACATGCTTCGGCGCTTAACATTGCGCTAACAAACGATGACGGCTGGGATGCTCCAGGCATACAAACACTCAAAGCTGCATTAGTGGCAGCCGGTCACACAGTCACTCTAGCAGGCTCATCAGAAAACCAAAGCGGCTCTAGTGCCGCCATCAATTTAGGTTCATTTAATTTAAGAATCACCAAACAAGCAGATGCATTAGGCGAAACCGGTGCAAATGAATATTCCGTCGCACTAGCCGATGGAACCGGTGCTGAGCCTGCCACTGCCGGCTTGGTAGCCATAAATATTGCGCAGCAAACTGGCCAACCTGTAGATCTATTGATTTCAGGAACCAACGCTGGCAACAACGTTGGTAGCATGACAAATCTTTCAGGTACCGTGGGAGCCGTCATTCATGCTCTGTCTTATGCCGACGGCGTCAGCACACCTGCCATCGCCATCAGCACAGACGAAGTATTACCTGAACGAGTCTGCCCAGATGGCCGCGAGGATTACTGTGACTACGTAAACTATCGTCACTTCCAAAAAGTTGCACAATGGACCGTAAACTTTATCAACCAATTGGAAAGCAAACCCGGCTGGCTAAAACATGAAGATAAATTACTGCCCGAAGGTATTGCACTGAATATTAACTACCCAACACATGTCATCGAAGGCTACGATGACGAAGGCAAGCCAGACTATGGCTATCTAGATGAAATTAATGGCGTTGAATTAGCCGTACAAGGCAAACTGCCATCTATCGGCAATTTACCCATTGCCCTACCTGTTGGCTGTTACGGCGATTGCGCAGAGGCCGAAGTAGGTGAACGCCTATACGGTGGTGTCACCGATACACCGATTATAGAAAACGTGACAGAACGTTATCGCGCAGACACAACTGCGTTTGCCGAAGGCAAAGTGGTAATTGTTCCTATCGACACCAATCTAACGGCGAGCCATTTTCAGCAACTGAAATTTTTGAAATTAGTACGCGAGCTAAACTAACGCTTAATTTTCAAAATTGTTAACGACAAAAAAAGGCGGAAGCATTTGCTTCCGCCTTTTTTATTAGTTACAGCAGAAATACGTGCAAACGTTAGTGCGGCATTTCTTCTAGCGTAAAGACAATGGTTTTGTAACCCGTGGCATCATCTACACCAAAGCTGTATGAAGACGAGTAGCCCCAAGATCCTGGCACATCCGCATAACCAAAGCCTTGTTCGGCTTCTTGCAAATACACACGTCCATCCAACCAAGATGGCTTACGATCAGGATCACTCAACTCACTGATACGACCTTCATATTGAATGTTTTCCATTGGGCTGAACCAAGTCACCATACACTCAATACTTTGTTGAGTTTCATCAACACAACGCAATAGATATAGGTCTTCTTCATTAGCATTGAAATTATGTTCAATGGCTGGCGCCCCTTGCGTCAGGTCAACCTCATACCACACAGGGTCGCCTGTGAAGTAGTAGAACGGACCGTCTGAGCGAATGGTGCCACCCGCCACTTCGGAAACCAAACCAATTTGCATAAAGGTTATAGAGGAGTCATAGGAAAAAGTAGCGCGCAATGGCGAACCGGTAAATGCTTCCGCGTCAACAAACATTTGTCCCTCACCTTCTGTTTCAATCACAGCAGGACAAGGAATGCTTTCTTGATTTGCGCCATCTAGGGTAGCAGTACAGGCAATGGTGCCCGTTTCTAGCTCGAACAACACCTCAATGGCCAAGTCACCAGCAACAGCAGAGGTATCAACATAAACTGTTTTAACTGCACCACCATCAGCGTACGCAGTGATGGTCAACTGCTCGCCGCTAATGTATTCAAAAGTGCCTGTTTTATCAGCAAAGTCGTCTGTGCTTAATTGACGCATACTTGCTCCGTCAATGATCACATCACAGCCAATAAGATCGGTGGAGGTCGTATTAATCACCTTGCACAGTACAGATGCTTGCTCTGACGTGGTGGGTTGCAGGTCAATAGTAACCGTGTTGGTTCCGCTTTGAGTGGTTTGCACTAAAGAGCCAACCCAAACAGAGTCTGTTGCACTCAAAGTAGCTTGATACTTAAATTCAACCGAAGGCGGTACGTTAATCGCGGTCACACCGTCTGGACCAACAGCCATTTCACGAGTAATACTTGCCGAACGAGCAACAACGCGACAGCTTTCTCCAGCATCCATGGCTGCACCCGCTTTAGTACAATTAATCACGAGCGAAGAGCGGTCGTCAGCTTTGTAGTAATCCCAGTTCCAAGTAGTAAAGTGATTTACAGTGGCAACCAATTTAAGTCCTGACGGTGAATTAGCAGCCGTCTCGATGACACCCACGCCATCCTCGATCCATAAACCTTTTTCGGTATCAAACCACCACATTTCAATGGTGTCACCAGCGGCATACACGCGTCCGTCATCACCTAGGTTTGTCGCTAAGTCCATCTCAATAACTGCTTCTACACCTTCTGCTAAGTAAACTGGCTCACCATTGGCAGAAAACTGGTAGTCCGCCATACCGGCAGAAATCAACACCACAGTTTCGCCCTGATCGGTTAGCGCCTGAGCACCACCCAGAAACGCTGTACCGACGGTACGAGTATCAATCGGTGTAATGGCAATGCTGACATCGCCTGTGACAGGCGTTCCGCTAGCGGTAACAAAACTGTTTGCAGGCAATTCTAAGCGAGTATGCAATTCAGTTTCTTCAACCGAGATGGCTTGGGTTGCATCAACAACGTGACGAGCAGGGTTTACCGCTTGCAACACCAAAGTTGCCGCCGCAAATTCTTGTGCCGCATCAAACGCGTATTGGTAGGTTTGCGTTAGATAACCCTCTGCTTGCGCAGAAACAATCATCAATTCAGTTTGTGAGATTCCTTCAAAACGTACGACCCCACTTGCGTCGGTCGCAGCTTGAATGCCATTGACGCTCACACTGACGTTTTCTAGTGCATAACCCACTTTGTCAGCCACTGTCACTTCAAAGGTGAAGTTATCGTTCAAACTTGTTTGCGGCACCACCTTAATGACTGTGGACTGAGCATCTTCGTTGCCTGCAGCATCAACTGCCGTCAACGATACATTTACATCACCCAACTTAGTCATCAATGTATGGTAAATCGCTGCATCGGAAACCACAGCGCCATCAATGGTCCACTGATAGCTCACTTCGCCATCATTGTCTTTGGGCACAGCTTCAACCGTGAAAACGGTGTTTTGATTCACTTGCGCAGGCGCATTAATTTCTACACTAAAGCAGCCTGATAGAATCAACGTGGATAGAAAAACAAGCCCAGCACCGAGCTTCTTAATTACCTTCACACTTCTCTCCTTGAATAAGTTCAGTATCACCTTGACCAGAAAAGCCAAGGCGGCGGCATTATACGTCCACCCCTTTGACATTATTGCGTCAGAGAACGCCACAAACCCGCTAGTGTGAAAGGTCTTTGAAAAATGATGTGTGGTGGTAATTTCCTACACGCTAGATATAAAAAAGGCGCTTGCCGAAACAAAGCGCCACATGAAAACTAATCATATTTTTTTGTGCTGGTTTTTTCTGATCGCTTGGATCAGTTTTAAGGCTGAGATTTTTCTACAGACTCAGGCCCCAGTGGTTTAAACATCATTAACAATACTGGCAATAATGTCAGTACTAGCACCAACGCAATAAACATGGCGAGGCCCGTGAGCAAACCAAAAATGATAGTGGGAATAAAATTGGACAGCGCCAAAATCGAAAAGCCAACGATAACGGTCAACGAGGTATAAAACACAGCTTTACCAATTGAAGCATGACAGTTTTCTACCGCCAGTCGATAATCAGCGTGCTCGGCAAACTCTTCTTTAAACCTGTGTATGTAATGAATGGTATCGTCTACCGCGATACCAATTGTGATGGCCGCAATGGTGATGGTCATCATATCCAAGGGTAAATTAAACCACCCCATCACACCTAAAATCACCGCCGCGCTCAACATGTTCGGCACAATTGCAATCACAGCAATCATCCAGCTACGGAACAAAATCATAAACATCAGCATGATGCCAATGAACACCGCGCCGATGGTCATAATCTGTGACGAAAACAAGCTTTGCAGCATGTTGTTATACAACACCATCATGCCCGCCAATTCGTATTCATCACGGTCCAGACCGACCTTGGTATGCAGTTCTTCTTCAATACGTTGTAATAATTCGGCACGCTTAAGCTGAGAGTTGCTATCGTAAATACGCAGGTTAATTCTCGCTTGACCATGTTCGGGTGACACATAAGGGTCCAGCACTATGCTACGAAACTCGGGCGGAATTGCGCTATAAAGCAAACCTAACTCGAACGTACCCAGCTCAGATCCATGTATTTGCTCTGCGACTTGCACCATGGTTGCCAGCGAGATTACCTTACCAATCTCCGGTTGCGACTCAAGGTAACGATGCACTGCACGAATGCGATCAACTTTGTCAGTGGTAAACCAATACTTGGTTGGATCTTCGTCTTCTGCTTCTTCATCAAAGAAAAAGTCATCTTTCTCAACCCAATCGGTCTCAACTTTGGGGAAGTTTATAATGATCTCTAACGGAGTAGTGCCACCCAAACGTTGATCCACCACTTTCATCCCCTGATAAATCTCAGTGCTTTCGTGAAAATAATTAATAAAGCTATTTTCTACCTGCAAACGCCCCAAGCCCATCACTGCAAACAACGCCAACATGGCGTTAACCACCAACACAGCTCGACCTTGTTTCAACGTCACCCATGCAAAACAGTCGGTAATAACACTGTGCTTACTAGCATTAGCGGCTTCGGTACGCTTACCAACCATGAGCGTCACCGTTGGGAAAACTAAAAAAGCGATAAACAACGCGACCAATACACCGCTGGCCATCATCCAGCCAAAGTCGATAACAGGACGAATGCCACTTAACAACAACGAGTTAAACGCCACCATGGTCGTCAAAGCCATGTACAAACAGGGTTTGAACATGTGATCAACGGTTTCTTGTACCAGCTGCTTTTGAGTTGCATTAGGATGCTGCGCATGTGCTTCGCGATAGCGCACCATAAGGTGGATACACATGGACATGGTGATGATTAACAACAGCGAAACAAAATTGCTAGAAATGACCGTCACCTTCCAATCAAACAAGCCCAACATGCCAATCATGACGACCACTGTGAGGCTGCAGCAGGTCAACGCAATAATGACCCAGCGGGGACGCCTAAACAGTATGGCTAGCGTCACCACCAAAAACATAAATACGCCCACACCAAAGGTGTACATATCGCTTTCGACAAAGGAAATCATGTCGTCTGCGATCATGGGCACACCACCCAGATATACTTCAGCTTGTTCTTTATACGGGGCCAACACTGCACGAATCGCTTGAATATCTTGATGCAAGACACTGGCATTGTGCGCATTTAAATCAGCAATTTGTTCGTTTAATGATTCCAGCTCGGCCATTTCATCAGCGCTTAACGCTCGTTCCGCTCGTGCTTGCCACAAGGCACTGCGCGCTTTAGTTAGAGCTCGGTGCTTCTCGTCTACAGGACGATTAATTTGAATCACCGTTGTGTTCTGCGCCAAATTCAATAACAGGTTGTTGTAAAGCGGGCTTGAAGAAAGCTCCTGACGAGCCATGGTGCGATCAGCGTCTGGGTCTTCTAGGGTTTTTATGTTGCTTATCAGCTCTGTGACGGGAACCGGCGGGTTTTCAAGCAAGGGCACATCAAGAATGGTGTTAATGGAATCAACACGATCCAGCTGGGCCAAATCATCACGCAACCCTTTTAGCAAGCGCAGCGATGGTTCAGAAAACAACGGCCATTTAGGCGTGTAAGCAACAAGTAGAAATTCACTAGAACCAAAGCGTTCGTTAACCAAACGGTAATTGGCCATGTCTTGATCATTTTCCAGAATCAGGGATTCTGCCGAGGCATCCAATTGAAAATGCCGTATACCGGTGGCAATGGCCAATATGATCAGTGTGACAAAAAACAAAGTCCATTTCGGGAAGGTCAGTACCGTGCGACGGTACAAGGAGGTCAGAAGATGCATGACAACAACTATTAATCCAATTTAGCCCGCATTTATAAAAGCTAGACGACTAAGTTGCAAGGTGCCGTTTTTTCCCAATTGGGTAATAGTGTGTTCTGTTATGAAATAAAAACCTTTTATGCATTACGCTGTCTGCACAGTTAATCCCACCCTGCAACCACGTTCAGGCTAGGTTAAGACGACATCCGCTATGCGCTGAATGATTGGGCGCTTCCATCTAGAAGTAGAAGCTACTTAACTGAACGGCTTAACTGGACAGCTGAGCAGACCGACACTAACTGCGCAAATGGGCATTGAGGCTGGCGTAGGTCGTCACCACACCCTGACTTGCTTGGGTACGCAGATCCGCCAGCGCATTGAACACATTAGCCACACGATCGAACTCATGGATTAATTCAGCATCGGCTTCGGCTTCTTGCAGCAGGTCGCGATATTCGTTCACAAAATGCGTCACTTCCCTTTCTTGATTTGCTCTTAGCGCCGTCATGGGCGATTCGATATTTCGCAAAACATCCAATGCTTGGCTAAGGGTTTTAGCGCCTTCTGAATCCCCATCCACGGCTTCTACCTCGACGAACCGGGTTAGAAATTCCAGTGCTTGAGTAATTGATCCCTGATGCGGCAACTTTTCGCCGGTCAAGCGGCGAAAGTCTTCCGCACTAATATGGCCTTTATCGTACAAGTCCATACCGATTTGGCGAACCTGATCAGACGAAAGCTGAGTCTTGGGAAAATAGTTTGCAATAACTTGGTCAAGGCGTTCGGCGTCACCAGATAACGAAACCGTATCATCCTTTGAAGAGGAGGCTGTGGCGGGCAGCGCTGTTTTAAGCGCTTGTTGTTCAACGGGCTTGGATTGCAGCTCTGGCACATATTTATTGAGCCATTGATGCAAATTATTTGCAGGGCCTGCAGCGTACGTCATCGTCAATTCCTTGGGAGCCCACACATTGGGCCGCCCTACTGTCGATACTTACCAAGCCCCACTCATCACAAAATAGTCAATGCAGGGCTCTCATTCGACTGTCCAAGGTCTTTGTTATTTTTTTTGACGCATGGACGACATCTGCCAGCACCCTGCGAGTTATATGCCAATCTAGGCTTTCGGCTCCTGTCGCGTGATATGTTTGCGTACACTGCGTACCGCCATAAACACCAACAAAATTACAATGGGCATGGCAATACCCCCAGCAACCGACTTGTTAATGGGGTAACCCCAAGCTGCCAAACCTTCGAAAAAGTAGCCCAGCAAACCCATTAGATAATAACCAATGGCCACCACCGACAAACCTTCAACGGTTTGTTGTAGTCGTAATTGCAAACTGGAGCGGCGGTTCATGGAGGCCAATAACTTTTGGTTTTGGCTTTCAATGCTTAACTCCACCCGTGTGCGCAATAAACTACTGGCACGATGCAAGCGACGAGACAAATCTTCTAAGCGAATACGCACAGCTTCACAGGTTTTAATACCCGGTGTTAAACGACGCTCTAAAAATTCGCGCATGGTCTGTGTGCCGGATATTTTTTGTTCGTACACTTGATCCAGTCGACTGCGTACCAAGTCGTAGTAAGCCTGCGTTGCCGCAAAACGGTAGTTAGTGTCAGAACGATACTGTTCAATTTTCGCTGCCAGCATGGACAGCTCGTGCAGCATTTCTCGCTCGTCTGCCTCGCTATTTAACTCAGCAATAGCATGATTTAACTCCGCCAAACGGGTTTCCATACTGGCCACGTCTGCCGCCAACGCTCGCGCAACAGGCAAACCTACTAACGCCATAACGCGATAGGTTTCCATTTCCAACAAACGATGAACCAAGCGACCCGCCTGATAAGGATTTAACCCCTTGTTGGAAATTAAAAAGCGACCCATGCCATCGCTATGCAGACGAAAGGTCGTCAACACGCTGGCTTTACGGTTAGCAACCATACTGCCTAATGGACGCTGACCTTCAAAAAAGTGATTTTGTTCGTTCTCGCTCCAGTCTTGATCATGCACTTTCATGTTAAGTGCGATGGCCACTTCACCTGGCAACTGGTTTAGCCACTCTTTAGGCAAAAACGCGAGCCCAAACTCATCGGCTTTTTGACCGTCGTCGGGGCGAATGAAGGTATAGGTAGAAAATTCGGTATGGCGCTCCCAGCGAAATTCAAACCCACCGAAACTCTGATAGAAACACGACGCGGTTTCTTCCGGTGGGTGAACGCTAAAGCGCTTACAAAGACTGAGCACACGCTCATATTCATCAGCCGTTTCATGCTGCGTGCGCATTAAAGCAATATGAGTGACATAGCACGGACTGCTAATCAGCGGTGACGGACGAGAGTGCAACTCTTCATATAGAGAGTCACGGTGTTCATAAACAGGCAAACTCAAGCCGCTAGCAACAGAGCTAACATCAGCCCCTTGGTTTTGAGCATCCAAATTGGCCATACAGTCCCATGGTCTTAATTGCAAAGTGGCGCAGTCTACCACGAGCGAACCAAAAGTCTCGCTTTAGACAAATCAGACACGTAGAGACCTTGAGTAACTCTCGGGAAACCCTTTGGAAACCCTAACCTCTGAGCCTTAACTCTTTACCTCTACCTCTCTAATGTCCTTTTAAAGAGGCGCTTTACAGGAGGATTAGCTTATTCGTCTGTATTTTCGCTTTGCGAATCCAGCACCATGCGCAGCCAGTCGGCCACACTGGTTTCAATTATTTCGGCCCGCGTGCAATTACCAAGCGCTGCATATTCGTCGATTTGCCTGACCAACTCGGCTGGCATTTTTACCTCTAAACGGTGCAGGCCCTTGCGTCGATCCCGTTGACGCTGAGTACGCTTATTCACCCGAATTTGAACATCCCTTGGGTATGGGTTGGACTTTGGCCTGCCTCGCTGACGCTCAGCAAACATATCAATCGTCGTTCGGTCCTCTATTTGAACGCCCATAGTTCACTCCTGTTTATCAGAGACCTATAATTATGACCGGACATAGTTATAAGTCAACTTTTGCACACAAATCAGGCAGAGAACGTCTACAAAGCCACGGCAATTCAACGACATAGGCTTAAATCGCGGATAAAACAGCGCAATTTCCAACAACCCCTGATAGGATCAATCCATCACCGATCAAGTAGATTTGTTGTTTACGATATGACCAAGCCGTTACACGCTCCGCTTTCTGCACACCAGCTCACCATCGACATCGACGACCAAACTCTGAATTTTGCCAACACAACGGAACTGGAACCCTATAACGGGGTACTCGGACAAGACCGAGCCGTCACCGCCATTCAGTTTGGCGTCGCCATGGATCGACCGGGTTACAACATTTACGTCATGGGCGATTCAGGCACTGGCCGCTCGTCCTACGTCACTGAATATTTAAAAAGCGAAGCCAAGCGCCAAACCACACCGTCGGACTGGGCGTACGTAAATAACTTCGACAACAACCGCGAACCATTGCGCTTAGAATTACCCGCAGGTCGCGGTGCCGAATTTAAAGCGGATATTGCGCAGTTAATTGAAAGTCTGCTCGCTACCTTCCCTGCTGCGTTTGAACATCCCACTTATCAGCAAAAGAAAAGCACCATCGACCGTACCTTTAACCAAAAGTACGACCGCGCCATTGATCGCATTGAACAAGCCGCATTACGCATGGGCATCGCCCTTTACCGTGACGCCGCGTCGATCAGTTTTACCCCTATGAAAGACGGCAAGAGTTTGGATGAAACCGAATTCGCGCTACTGGACGAAGCCACTCGCGAAGCATTTCACGACAACATTCAAGTATTGGAAGAAGAATTAAACAACGAGCTAGTGCCGTTACCACAATGGAAGCGCGAGTCCTCTGAAGAACTAAAAAAACTCAATCAAGAAACCATTGACGAAGCCGTCACCCCCATCATCGAACCATTGCTACAACGTTACGATGACTGCCAAGGGGCACTTGAATACCTCGCCACGTTAAAAAACAACCTACATAAAACCGTTATTGCGGAATTAAGTGATGACCGTATTTTGGAATCGCGCGAAGACAGTGTTAAACGCCAGATTCTAGAAGAAACCTATTTGCCAAACCTCATCACCGCCCACGATGCAACTGGCGGCTCACCTGTGGTCTATGAAGCCCACCCTAACTACGCAAACCTATTTGGTCGCATTGAATTCACCAGTGAACAAGGCGCACTGGTAACCAACTACCGCAAAATTTGCCCAGGTGCACTGCATCGTGCAAACGGTGGTTACTTAATTGTCGATGCCGAAAAACTACTGACAGAACCTTTCGTTTGGGATGCGTTAAAACGTGCATTAAGTGCGCGCACGTTAAAAATTGAATCGCCTTACAGCGAAATGGGGTTAATCAACACCACCACCCTACTGCCAGAAATGATTCCACTGGATGTCAAAATTATTCTGATTGGCTCGCGCAGTACTTATTACTTATTGCAGGACCTAGATAACGACTTTAACGACATGTTCCGTGTACTGGTGGATTTTGACGGTCACCTGGTGCGCAACCCAGACCACATGTTCGCGTTTGCGCGTTTGCTGCATAGCCGTTGTTTAGAAAAAGACTACGCACCAATTACCCACGCGGGCGTGGTTCGTTTTATTCAATACAGCTCGCGCTTAGCAGAGCATCAAAAACAACTGTCTGCCCGCATTGGTGATTTATTCGAATTATTGGCCGAAGCCGAGTTCGTGCGCAAACTCGCGCAAGATGAGCACATCGACAAAATTCACGTGGACCGCGCCCTAGATGCCAAAGAGCAACGCAGTGGCCGCATTCAACAAGAAATTCTCGACGAGATTCTCGACGAAACCATTTTGATTGCCACCGACGGCGAAGCGGTTGGCAAAATCAACGGCTTAACCGTCTTGTCCATTGGCGATAGCTCGTTCGGCGCACCGGCACGCATTACCGCCACGGTTTATCCGGGTGGGCGTGGCATTGTCGACATCGAACGCGAAGCGAATCTGGGACAGAACATCCATACGAAAGGCGTGATGATTTTAACCGGTTACCTAGGTCACACTTACGCCCAAGAATTCCCACTGGAAGTATCTGCGTCCATCGCCATGGAACAAAGCTACGGTTATGTGGACGGCGACAGCGCCTCGCTCGCCGAAGCCGTAGGCCTGATTTCCGCCCTAAGCCACATGCCGATCAAACAAAGTCTGGCTGTCACTGGCTCCATGAACCAGTACGGCGAAGTACAAGCCGTTGGCGGAATTAATGAAAAAATCGAAGGCTTTTTCGCTGTGTGTAAAGCACGCGGCTTAACTGGCGAACAAGGCGTGCTCATTCCCGCTTCTAACGTCAAACACCTTGTATTGAAAGAAGAAGTCATTACAGCCGTCAATGAAGGTAACTTCCATATTTGGGGTATCGAAACCGTAGACCAAGCCCTCGAAATTTTGATCGGCAAAAAAGCCGGTAAACTGAGCAAAAAAGGCACCTTCCCGCGCGGCTCAATCAATTACAAAGTGCTTGAACGCTTACGTGATATTGCTGATATCACAGACGATCACGACGAAGAGCCAAGTGAGCGGACGAAAGATAGAGAACCCGCAGAAAAGGATAAGCAAGATAAACCAACACACGACAAAACACTGTCGGAGGAAAAACCCTAGGGTGATTAGCCGCTAAAACAAGCTAGGCTAATTGTCCTTTACAGGGCCATAAGCAGAGCAGTGCGACAGATTTATCTGCAGTCTTGTCTGTCGCACGCCAATTCACCGAACAGTGTCCAAGGCAAATCATTCGGCAATATCAAAACCATCGCGGCCGTTTTCTTTAACGTAGTACAATCCCTTATCCGCCAGCTTGAGTTTTAATTCCACGTCAATATTAGGTTGTGGCTCGCACACTTTGACACCCACACTGGCCGTCACAGAAAGCTGAACACCATCAGGTGTTTCAATCACCAACTGCCGAATGTCCGCCATTAAGCGGTTTAAAAAACATTCCACGTCTGGCGTATCGTTAGCAAAAATCGCAAAGGCAAACTCTTCTCCGCCGTAACGACAAAACGCATCATCTAAGCGAAAGCTGCGCGCAAAAAGCTGCCCCAACTTAACTAAAACGATATCCCCTACCTCGTGACCATGTGTATCGTTAATGCGTTTAAAGTGGTCAATATCAATCAAGCCAAAGGCAATTTTGCGCCCTACTCGATGACTCACCGCCACCATCTTTTTGGCTTGATCAATAAAATAACGACGGTTTGGAATACCTGTTAATGGATCAAAAAACGCTAACTGTTGTAATTTGCTGTTGGCTTGTTCTAGTTGCTGCGTTCGTTCAGACACCAGTTTTTCGAGATTTTCTTTTAGCAACTTCAAGTCTTGGTTGCGTTTTTCTAGCTGTTCTTGATGAAATTTCCGCTCCGACACATCCCGCTCAATAGCCGCAAAATGTGTCACCTCGCCTTCTTTGCTTTGTAACGGAATGATATTCATCTCAATCCAATAAGGCCGACCGTTGCGGTCATAATTTAAAACCACCTCTGTGACCGCCTCACGCTTGGACAGTGCATCATGTATGCGCTGGGTTGCGGCCTTGTCCGTCAACGTCCCCTGCAACATACGCGGCGTTTCACCCAAGGCTTCTTCCCGTCGATAGCCCGTTAATTGCTCAAAAGCCTGATTAACATAAACGATTTTCGGGCCCGTCGGCGCTTCGATATCTGTGGCATCGGTAACAATGACAACATCCTGAGTGTTTTCGACGATATCTTGAAACGAGAACAGGTGCTTCGCTTCTGTAATATCGTTGAACGTCACAACAATAAAACTATCCTCTTCTTCTATCGCAGGCTCTGGATAGCCATTTAGTAAAAACCAGCTGATATTGGTGTCGTGACTATCCACCACACCGACAATTTCATTTTCCAAACGCTGACCACTGTCCTTTACACGACAGACGGGAAATTTTTCGTGAGGTAACACTGCACCATACTGGTCAACAAAATGCCAGCCGGGATCAAACGCGTCCTTGCCGATGATTTGTTCATAGGTAAGTCGCAACAATCGCAGGGCTGTGGGATTTGCATAAACAATGGAAGTGTCCCAGCGGTGAATGACAACACCGATGTGGGCGTGCTCTAGCAGCAGTTTTAAATCGAGTTGTTCAATTTCGACCATGGGTGCAGTTGCTCGACCTTAATATGCAATACATCTAATAGTAGCCCAGCCTTGACAATGTCACCCGTCCATAAAAACCACAATTTTTAAGCAAGAATTTGCCATCCCCTGTGCAATTCGGACGCCCGTCCAACTTACACATTGTCGCTACTGCCACAGCACAGCACGATGCGGCAACGGCTGACGCTTTATCAGCCACAAACACACAAAACAACCCGCAAGAAACAACTATCCCAACCAACATTGCAACAACACAGCTACGAGAATAATAAAAATGACACGTCGCACACTCTCACTATTGATCGCAACGCTCGGGGTTTCTGGCCACACCCTAGCAGCGGGCTACTACGTTGATGAACAGTCCGCATTACGCTTAGGTAATGCGTTTTCTGGCGGCGCAGCATCCGCTAACGACGCTTCCACGGTTTATTACAACCCAGCCGGTCTAGTACGCTTACAAAGAGAACTGGCCACCAATATCAGCGCCATACATGTAAATTCCCAATCCCAGAGTCAGGCAACCACTGTAGGCGGCGGTCCTGTGGCAGGTGACCGTCCGCAAGCGGAAAACGTGGATTACTTACCCACGCTGTATTTTGCCAACCCACTGTCTGCTAACACTGCAATGGGGTTTTATATCAATGCGCCCTACGCAACCGGTGCCGAGGTAGGCGAGGATACCCATGCCCGCTATCAAGCCACCGAAAGCAACATTACCGGTATTGATCTCGGCGTCTCCTTTGCCACCCGCTTAAACAACCAGCTGTCTGTGGGTGCCAGCGTCATTGCCCAGTACATGGAAGCCTACACGGCTGTTGCCGTAAACACCGCCGCAGCCTGCGCGGGTGCCGCCATGGACTTAGGTATGACCGACATGGCGAGCATCGCAAACTTTTGTGGCACAAACTTTGGTGTCGACATAACCAAGTTAGGACAGCCCGATCAGGACGGCCTATTTGAAATGAAAGGTGACAGCATCGACTATGGCTACAGTGTTGGTTGGCTGTATGAACTTTCGCAAACCGCCCGCCTTGGCATGCATTATAAAACCGCCATTAAACACCACTTAAAGGGCGACGCCACCGCCACATTCAACGCCGAAACTCAGGCGTTTATCCCTTCGACCAAAGCCAAAGGTGAAGCAGACCTGACCACACCTGAAGTGTTGAACATAAGCTACTTTCAGCAACTCAATCGCTGGTCGCTACAAGGGGATTTGTCGTGGAGTCGCTGGTCTCGATTTGATCAGCTAGAAGTAAAAAGCCGCAACGCCGTCATTCAAGACCTTGCGGCGGAACCGCAACAGTACAACTGGCAAGAGTCCTACCGCATTGCAGTGGGTGGTGATTATCAGTTGAATGGGGTCGTCACGTTACGCGCAGGCTTAGCCTTTGATCAAACCCCCATTGGTGATAAAGATACCAAGGTGGATTTCGCATTTGATGACTACAAAGCGGTGTCCATGGGCCTGAGCTACGCCATCGGCGGCGGAGCTATATTGGATACGGCCTTCCAGCATACCCTTACCCAAGAACGCGCCATTGACCAAAACGAACTTGCTTCCACAGGCGCTCACTTAACCGGCGATGTCACCACCGAGGTTAATTCCTTCGCGCTGGGTATTCGCATGCCTTTGTAAACCTATCTAGTTTGTGTCCGCAGACCAGCCGATGGCTGGCCATTCCCACCCTTGCCCTGATTCGTCAGGGCTTTTTTGACGAGTTGTTTTTGGCATTTGGGAATTTAAAGTTTAAATACGTCGAACCCCAAACATGAAGTAGTAATGCAAACTGAATTTTGCACTGTACGCCGGTACGTACACGCCGTCTTCGGTTTCCATCTCTTCAATGTTGGCGGCCACTTGAGCATGCCAACGGCGATTAAAGCGATACTCTGTACCTAGGTGTAAGCCCACGGCGGGCTTGTAATGAATACTACTAGGGCCGGTATAGTCACCCCCCGCAGCTGTATGGCTACGAAAGGCATCTAATCGAACCCCTGTATTAACCTGCCATTGATCGTTCAACCAATGACCCACACCTAATTGAGCGATACCACCAAAATGATTCTTGTCTTGCAGCACACCCAAGCGAAACCCTGCTTGCCCGCGAATAAACCAGCTGGCGTTTAGTGGATGATCGTAGCCCATTAACAGCCCGTAACTTTCCGCAAGCACAGACTGCTCTGCGGTACCCGAACCATTCAACACATCACCAGCGGTTTCGTATTCCATGGCCCAGAAGAATCGGCTTCTTTCGTGCCAAGGTTTTAATGCCGAGACGGTTAAATCTTCTGCAGGTGAATCAATCATTTTTACGCTGGTATACCAAGGTATGGGTAGAGGCAACGAACCCAGTAGCCAGCGCACACAAAGCTCCCCTTGTTTTTGTGGGTACTCGCGTGGCGTAGGCGCAATCACCAAATAGCGCGCTTCCGGCAAAGCCGCCAATTCATGAAACACACGTCGATCACAGACATGCAGACCGCTTTCGGCCGAACGAAAATAAATGGGCTGATATTGCGCATTCAACAGAGTGACAGACGCCGCATAGAGACTTTCTGCCACCGCCAAGCTGTTTATCAGCAGATCAAGCTCACCTGTAAACTGAGGCAGCGTGTATGCAAACACAGGCACATTGCCATGATTGGTTTTGAGTATTTGAGCCGAATTAGGATCTACCAGAACAGGTTCGCGGGCGAGACCTGCAAACTCCAATTGGGAATAATCCGCTTGCAGCGGCAACAACACATCAGCTCGAACTGTCGCAACAAGCAATAGTTGCAAGCCCAAAAAAAGAGAAATAAACGCCGCGACGTTTATCTTTGTACTAAGCATTTTTTTAATAAGCGTTTTTTTAATAAGCACCATACTTCCTGACATTGAAATTCTTCCTTAGATTTACGTGCTAGCCCGTTTGGCCAATCATATTCCCAACTGGCCCAACAACACATCAATTCAGCGTATTAAACATCCAATTTCAGGTGCAAATCACAGTTGCTTAAAACAATGCTAATGACGCCAGTGCGGTTCAGACTTGGTTCAGTCTCGCTGGATGATACTTCGCTGTTTTGCCCCGACATTTCTAGCCAGACCTTGTGAATTCCCCCGCTAACACCTACACTTCGCCTGTCTTGTCGGGGTGCCTGTTTGAGCAACGCTGCTAAAAAAGCATTGATCATAAAATAGGCTGAGATTCACCCGTTGAACCTGATCTGGTTAGCACCAGCGTAGGAAACAAGCATTGGCCTTCTGCGCCCTCTGCCCTGCCTCGCGTTCGCTAACCCATACCACTATGGGTAAACATAAATGAATATCAAAAACAAAAGCACAGGTTTAAGTGCGACCAAGCTCAGCGAAACCGCTTCGGTTGATGAGTTGACCACGCAGCCGTTCCCCGGCTCAAGCAAGATTTACGTTAAAGGCAGCCGCGACGACATTCAGGTGGCCATGCGTGAGATCAGCCTTACCCCAACCACGTTGCAAGACGGAACAAAAGAAGAAAACGCGCCAGTACGCGTTTACGACACCTCAGGCCCTTACACTGACCCAGCCGCCACCATCGACGTGCGCAAAGGTTTAACGCCACTGCGTCAAGGTTGGATTGAAGAGCGTGGTGATTCCGAACTGCTCGAAGGTTTTACCTCTGAATTCGCGCAAACCCGCGAAAAAAATATCACACTCGATCACCTGCGCTTTGAATACAAGCGTCAACCGCGCAAAGCCAAAGCCGGTAAAAACGTAACCCAATTGCACTACGCGCGTCAGGGCATCATCACAACCGAAATGGAATACATCGCCATTCGTGAAAACCTAGCGCTTTCCGAAGCTCAGCTAGAAGAAGCCACCGCCAAGCAACACCCAGGCATGAGCTTCGGTGCCAGCATTCCTAAAATCATCACACCAGAATTTGTGCGTGACGAGGTGGCCCGTGGCCGTGCGGTAATTCCGTGCAACATTAACCACCCAGAATCCGAACCCATGATCATTGGTCGTAACTTCCGCACCAAGGTCAACTCCAACATTGGTAACTCGGCGCTGACGTCTTCCATTGAAGAAGAAGTC
>JBFHVZ010000057.1:0-18105 GCA_041589295.1 Pseudomonadales bacterium | reverse complement strand
CCCTTTTTCGCCGCTTTGGTGCCAGCATGGGTCACCAGCGGGTAAGTGGAAAGCGTTAACACTTCGTAGAAAATAAACAGCGTTAGCAAGTTGCCAGAAAAACAAATGGCCATGACCGAGCTAATGGCAATGGCAAAGCAACAAAAAAAGCGCGTTTGATTTTCTTCGTGATGACCACGCATGTAACCGATGGCGTAAATACTGGTGATGATCCACAAAAAGCTCGCCACCAACGCAAACAAAACACCTAGGGGTTCTACAAAAAAGTTAATGCCCAAGCCGGGGAACAGCTCAACGACATCTAACTCCATTTTCACACCGCTGTAGGTGTAATCCGTAATGGCTAGCACTATGGAAAACAGTACAACGGCTGTGGTCAGCGTGACGGTTTCACGCAAATTTGGATACTTGCCTGCGGCGATGATGAGTACCGCGCCCACCAAGGGCAGCAAGATAGATAACGTAATCAGTTGAGAGGGCTCAACACCTTGCCAGAGATTCACAGTGAAGCCTCCTGCTCAATGTTGGTCGGGATAGCACTATCCTCAATAGCCGCTTGCTCTATAACCGTTTGCTCAGTCATTGCCTGTTCCATGCCTTGAAACAACCACTGCGCAGCGCTACTGGCTGCATCAGTAGTTAGGCTGGTATCAATACCAAAATAAATGTTGGCGATCACTAACACCCACATAGGGACAAGCATCAACCATGGCACTTCTTTAATGCTGTTTGCGTCCACGCCTTCTGGTAAATCTTTGAAGTAGGCGGCTTCCAAAATGCGGCCAATGTAGACGATGGCAAACAATGAACCACCCAACACCAAGGCTGCCAAAATCCAATTGTTTTGTTCAAGCGCGGCCGACACCAAATACCATTTACTGATAAAGCCCACGGTTAAAGGCACACCAATAATACTCAAGCCTGCCAGCGTAAACGCCGCCATGGTCAACGGCATATGACGACCTAAACCACGAAACGCTTTAAGGTCCACCGAACCCATACGATAGAACACTGCACCCACAGCCATGAACAGCGCACCTTTCATAAGCGCGTGGTTAAACACATGAATTAAACCTGACATCAAACCAGTAACACTGACTAAGCTTACGCCCAGAATCATGTAACCAATTTGCGCAACACTGCTGTAAGCCAACACGGTTTTAATATTGCTTTGCACCGTTGCCATGTACGAACACTTAAAGATCGCGACCATGGCGAAAATCATCAGCACAAGGTCCATGTTCATTTCGTGGAAAACGTAATCCGCACCAAACACGGTGAAAATAAAACGAATCATCACGTAAACAGCCACCTTGGTGGCCGTACTGGCTAGGAAAGCTGTCACCGCAGACGGCGCATGGGTATAAGCCGGTGGCAACCAGCGGTGCAATGGGAACAAAGCTAACTTAATGCTGACACCGACCATAATGAACGCCAAGCCGGTATTGATGGTGCGACTGTTGTCGTACATATCAATACGCTGCGCGAGGTCCAACATATTCAGCGTGCCGGTTTTCATATACAACAAACCAACACCAATTAAGATGAACGTCGCGCCAATGGTACCCATCACCAGATACCGGAATGCCGCAGTTAAACAACGACGATCCGATGCCAAGCTCACCAAGGTATAAGTCGCTAAGGAAGAAATTTCTAAGAATACAAACAGGTTAAACGCATCACCGGTTAACAAAATGCCGGTTAAACCTGCAAGGCAAAGCAAGTGCGCGGTATAAAACAACGCGTGCTTTGATTCTTCGATTTCTTTTTCAATGCTGTCTTTGGAATACACCAAAACAAAGGTCGAAATGGCAGACACCGCCAACAACACAAATGCGCTGGCGGTATCAATGCGCAGTTCAATACCCCAAGGGGGTGCCCAACCGCCAACCGCGTAACTAACGGCACCTTCACTTAAGGTCAGTGCGAGTAATTGCCAAGCCGCCACGCTGGCCCATGCGCTGGCCGCCGTGGCAAAAAACCACGAATACAGCGAGCGATTTAATAGCAGCGCAATGGGCGCGGCTATTAACGGAATCAGAATAGGAAGTGCAGCCAAGTGTTGTTCAAGCATTAGATGGCATCATCCTTATTATCAAATTCATTTTCTTCTACGGTGCCATAGGCCGATTTAATTCTGACAACCAGTGACAAACCCACAGCCGTGGTAGCCACCCCCACTACAATGGCGGTCAGAATCAATACATGAGGTAACGGGTTAGAATACTGTGTCACACCTTCAACTAAGATGGGTGCCGTTCCGCCTTCCACTTTACCCATGGAGATATAAAGCATGAATACCGAGGTCTGGAAAATGTTCAGACCAACAATCTTCTTAACGAGATTGTTAGCAGAAATCACAATGTAAAAGCCCGCCATCATTAAAAAGACGACGATCCAGTAGTTGTAGTAATCGAGAATAAAAGTCACTGGATGTTTGACCTCTCTGCTTGGCTGCCAAAGGCGTAGAAAATACTGAGCATCACGGCGAACACCGTAATACCTACACCAAGTTCAATAATAATGATGCCGTAGTGCTGGCCCGCTAATGGGTCTGCCGCCAACTTGTTATAGTCGAGAAACTGTCCGCCCTTATACATGCTGAACAAGCCAACGCTGGCATATAACAATACGCCGATGGACGCTAATACTTGTAGAAACTTCGGCGCGACCACAGCAAAGGCGAGCGGTAAGCCAAACACCAATGCATATAAAATAAAGGCCGCTGCCGCAATGACCCCAGCTTGGAACCCGCCGCCCGGACCAAAGTCACCATGAAACTGAACATAAAGCGCA
Organism: Pseudomonadales bacterium; assembly: GCA_041589295.1. GTDB lineage: Bacteria > Pseudomonadota > Gammaproteobacteria > Pseudomonadales > Oceanobacteraceae > Bermanella. Next base: position 15,309 of record JBFHVZ010000057.1, on the reverse strand, counting down.
AACAAAATAATCAGCGGGATAATTAACTTAGCCACAACGTGCAGCACTTTGTGTTGCGTTAAACCAGATTCAGGCGAGCCATTTTTCTCACGACGAACCACGCCCAATAAAGACAACACCCCAATGGCAGCAGCGAACACCACCACGGTTTCACCCAAGGTATCGAAGCCACGATAGCTGGCCAAAACCGAAGTCACCATGTTTGGTAAACCCACCTCTTTCGGCGACTCTTCGATATAACGCGGCGCAACGTGTTCATGAATAGGGTTAGTAGGATCACCAAACGGCGGCATATCCAAGGTACCGTAAATCAACGCCGCTCCCGTTACCGTCACCACCAACAGCGGCAGCACATTAGAATGCTTGTTACGTTTTTCGGTACGGCCAGTTAGGGCCAAGGTACCCAGCATTAACACCGTGGATATACCCGCGCCCACCGCAGCTTCGGTAAAGGCGACATCAACGGCATCCAAATTGATGAAAATTAAAGCGGAAAGAAAACTGTAAATACCAAACAGCATGACCACGGCGAACAAGTCTTTAAGAAAGATGACTCTTAAAGCCGTCAATGCCAGCATTGCCAAAAGTACTAAGTCGATAAACTCGGCCATTATGCTATTTGCTCCTAGTTCTCATGCTTAGTTTCAGCCAGCGTTAGCAAACCGCCATGACGCGCTGACTTAGCAAGCGCATGGGAAGCGGTTGGGCTGGTGATCATAAGAAACATTAAAATGAAAAATAATTTGGCCGTATTTAGATCAAAACTGGTTTGCAGCATTAAGCCGCCCAAAATCAAAATAGCCGCAATAGAATCGGTCACACTGGCTGCATGCACCTTGGTAAAAAAGTCCGGAAACTTAAACAAACCCATGGCACCGCTCAGGCCGAAAAAAACGCCTGCGATCAGTAACAAGCCGCTAACAATATCTAAAACAAGCATGTATCACCCTGTACTGACGGTTATTCCACAGTTTCGGTGTATTCGAAAAATCGCAACACCGCTACCATTCCAATAAAATTGATCAACGCATACACAATGGCGATATCCAAAAAGTCTGGACGCCCCATTAAGAAACCCACCGCCGCAATGAACAGTACGGTCTTAGTGCCAAACATATTCACACCAAGAATGCGGTCGTACACAGTGGGCGCATAAAAAGCACGGGCCAATGCCAGACCCATCACCACCAAAATGGCGATGCAAACAGCAGCTAACACAGCCGTCATTTTTCTTCTCCCTTTTGTTCACCCCAAAGGCTGGTGATTTTTTTCTCCATGCTACCGTCGTTCAATTCGACAATGGAGGACTGCTCCAATGCATGCACAGTAATTTCATCGTCCTGCATATCGACGCTCAGCGTACCCGGCGTCAGAGTAATGGAGTTGGCGTATAAAACACGGGAATCTTTGGGAACATTTTTGACAGGAATTTTCGCAAGAGAGGGGGAAAGTTCGCGAGCAGGACTCCAAATTAATTTGGTCACGTGCATACTGGAAATCGCGATTTGACCAAGCAGCCAACTAAAATAACGCAACATCACCCATACCGAACCTAGCTTTTGTGGCTCAGCATCCTGCGTGTCCATCCGTTTTAAAACAAACACCACTAGGATTACCGACACAATGCCAAAGCTCAGCAACAGTGGTTGGATATAACCGGACAGTAACAACCAAAATACCGAGAGTAGTGTCGCCCATTTAATGGTATGCATAGCCTTATCTACTTTGTTTGTTGATATTAATCGCCAATCTGACAAACGCGTTAGCGCGCGCTCGGCTTTATAAAAAACACATAGCGCAATGCGACTAGGGGCCGCAATCTTAAATCTTCCTGACGCGTGTGTCTTTATAACTTCGGCAAGGAAGACTTAATTTTGTAAATTTACGCCAGTTTTTTAACCAATTTCCTGACGTCAATAACGGTTTTATCGTTTTTAGCGTTTACTTTTCAAACTATTATAGCGGGTTATTGTTGTTTTTTTATTCAAAGCATTTAAAACAATTTTTTTATAATTGTCTGAATGCGCCTTAACGTTATACAACCTGCCGCGCTTCTTTCTTCTTTAATGTAAGAGCTGAATTGAAAGCTGAATTGAAAGCTAAATTGAAAAATGAATTCCGCGCACTTTAAACGCCGCGTTCTAATTTAATGCACCAGTGATAAATACCAACAGAACGCAGCACTACGTACTAGCAATACCTTCACTCACCTATCTGACTAACGCGATCCGATTCCAACTTGGTGAATCACCCTTCTGATGATGTAAGCCAGAACGTACGATCTTTTCAGCCAACTTCGCAGGGAATCTCCCTAAAGACATTTTGCGCCATGCCGATAGCCTTAGTATCGCCACTGGGCAGTAGGGAATCGCCATGAAAATTAGCGTAGGGCAAGTCATTCTCGGCAGTCGACAATCTTCAACCGTGCAGCGAGTACAGCAGGTACAGGCTGAAAACATTCGCATTGGCGGCCCCTTGGTCGGTGCAGCACCAGCCCAAGGCAGCCAAGCACAAACCACACAAACAAACCTCACTGAAGCTGACCTTACACAAGCAAACCAGATGGGCATCTTTCGAGCACAGACCCAACAAGCTGCCAGCCTATCGCGTACAACCCAGTTGGACAGTGGTGAACAAGTCCTGCTCAGTCATTTCAACTTACTCGAATCTGTCAGCGCCGCTACCATGGAACAAGGAGTCAGACTCACGGCCATGAGAGCCAGCCCCAGCGAGATAAGCTCCAGCACTAACGGCAACATCAATTCCAACGCTCAAATCAATCAAGTCACTATCACTGGCCGCAACTTAATCGAACGCACCGACCGCCTCACCACCGAAGCGCTCGGCAGCGTTATGACCGAAGACGGCCGCCAAATCGACTTCATATTGCAGCTGGATTATCAACGCAGCGAACTCATCGAGCAGCAAACCAGCCTGCAAGCACGCAGCATCAGGATGACCGATCCACTGGTGATTAACTTAAACGGTGATGCGCCCGCGCTAAGTAATGCCACCTTTGAATTTGACCTTGATTTAGACGGCAATACCGAAACCCTCAGCCAAACCGCATCAGGTACGGGTTTTATCGCGTTTGATAAAAACCAAAACGGCCAAGTCGATAGCGGCGCAGAATTGTTCGGCCCGCAAACCGGTTCCGGCTTTAGTGAACTGGCCCAATACGATGAAGACGGCAACGGTTGGATCGACGAAAACGACAGCATCTATGCGCAATTAAGTTTTGTGGATTTCAATAGCGAAGGCAGTCAACGCATGCGCTCTTTGCAAGACGTTGAGATCGGCGCAATTTACCTTGGCAGTAACGCAAGCCGGTGGGACCTAGAGGACAGCGAAGGCAACTTTCAAGCACAAATGCAACGCAATGGCGTGGCCTTGCGCGAAGATGGCCAAGTGTTAGCCGTACAAGAAATTTTTTACGCCAGCGAACTGGCCGCTCACAGCGACAACGGCGCTGAGCTTAGCCAAGCCACATCCACCAATATGGATAGCGCGGTTTCATGGCAAGCGCAAAACCTCAATCGTCTTGATCAAGTCAGTAACGATGTGCGCCAACAGTTTAATGCATCGTTTAATCGGTGGGAGGGAAGCATTGCGGTAGAGGGTAATGACATGGCCTACACGCCACCAGCCCAAGTGGATCACTTGCGCTGGCTTGATGAAAGCGACTGGGTGCAAAACAACGACACCTCAGACGCCAAATTGGAATACCTAAGAGATATGGTGCAAGACCTGCGCGATCAGCAACAACGCAAGCAGCGCAATGAAGAAAAACTCACCGCTTATCAGGCCGTGAGACAGGCGCAGTAAAAGGCTCGATGAAAATGGACGCTAAAGCGCGCCCTTCACTGCTTAATAGGAGTCTGATTGGCGTCCATTTGATTCACCTCTAACGGCGTGGACTGACGATCCAACATACCCACATCCAGCACAGGCGAAGCATCAATATGCTGTGCGTCCATCATCTGCGCCACGCGCTGTAACGACGCAATAATCATGTTTTGCTCCCAGTCTTGCAGGCTGGAAAACTGCTGTGCAAACGAGTCCTGCAACGGCGTCGGCGCATGCTGCAGCATGTCGTGGCCTTCTGCAGTTAAGTGGGCATGTACCTTTCGTTTGTCCTCTTTTGAACGCTCTCGAAATACCAATCCGCGCTTTTCTAAGCGATCCAAAATGGTCGTCACCGTGGCCTGACTCAGGCTCATCTCGTTGGCAATCTGCCCGATGGTGACCTGCCCCTGATTCTGAATAGTCTGTAACAACAGAATTTGCGGAGCCGTCAAACCCGTGGTTTTGGCTAAATGTTTAGAGTGCAAATCAGTTGCGCGAATTACTCGGCGCAACGCCACCAGCACTGCGTCAATGCTGCTCATAACTACCCAGTCTTATCTAAAAACTACTTAAGTCCCGTATTGTAGCGCGCATTCTACCTGTAAATAACAGGCAAGAGGCACTATTTATCGGCTCTTGCGCCACAAACTTGCAAGCACCACTTGATGAATATGGCCCCGCAGCTTGACCCGTTTTGGCGCACATTTCACACGCAATTCGCGTTCTTTTAGCATCAAAAACCACAAAAGAGACCGATATTTTGCGGACAATACGGCCAATCAGAACAAAAAACAATCAAATTTGACCTGTATTTTATTTAGTGTACTATATTTAGCCCACTAATCATTCATTTAGTGAGATTTGCACCGAAATAGTACCTTTCGTAACGAAAATACTGTTTACAGGCCAAATCGACGCAAACCAGAGAGGTCTCTCCACTAAATTCATATTTAGTGATGTAAATATTAACCATGTCGCATTCGATCATTATCAAACGACCTGAACTTTCTGATGGGCTGGCCATTTATCAGTTGGTCGAGCAGTGCCCACCCCTAGATACCAACTCGGCTTATTGCAACTTCCTTCAAGCCGGTCACTTTGGCGGCACCTCCGCGGTCGCTTATTCAGAATCCAACGAACTCATGGGCTCCATTTCTGCCTATCGCCCCCCTGCCAACCCCAATGTGCTGTTTATTTGGCAGGTCGCGGTTTCTGAAATGGCGCGCGGTCATGGGCTCGCGAAACGTATGTTGCACGACATACTGAATCGTCCCGAGTGCGACGGCGTCGCTTGGGTACACACCACGATTACCGCCGACAACCAAGGCTCTTGGGCTTTGTTTAAATCCTTTGCGCAGCAGTTAAACGCGCCCCTCAATCAATCCGTCTGGCTCGATGAGCAAGCTCATTTTAATGGCCAGCATGATTCCGAATACCTTGTCGAGATTGGCCCTTTTTATCGTGGCCCTTCCGCTCGCTAAGGCAGGTGTTTGTTCACATACGCTGAACCACCTAATTCAACTCCTTTAAAACGACTAGCAGACCAAAACCATGAAAATTTTTGAAGAAATCGAATCTGAAGTACAAAGTTACGCCCGTGCATTTCCCCGTGTTTTTACCCGCGCCCAAGGTGTTCACATGTGGGACCAAGAAGGTAATCAATACCTCGACTTTTTAGCGGGCGCTGGCACCTTAAACTACGGCCACAACAACGCGCACTTCAAAGGCGCCTTGCTGAACTACATCCAAAACGATGGCATCACCCATGGTTTGGATATGCACACCCAAGCCAAAGGCGAATTCCTACAAGCGTTTAACGATTTAATTTTGAAACCACGCAACATGGAATACATGGTGCAGTTCACTGGCCCGACCGGCACCAATGCCGTAGAAGCCGCCATGAAAGTCGCCCGTAACGTTACCGGCCAACAAAACATTGTGACCTTTACCAATGGCTTCCACGGTGTGAGCTTGGGATCACTGGCTGCCACAGGTAACTCCCACCACCGCAACGCGGCAGGGGTTTCACTTAACGGTGTACACCGTATGCCATACGACGGCTACTTAGGTGACGACATCGACACCACAGCCTATCTCGACAAAGTTTTAAGCGATTCCAGCAGCGGCATTAACGCACCGGCTGCAGTACTCGTGGAAACCGTACAAGGGGAAGGGGGTATCAACGCCGCCAGCATCGAATGGTTGCGTAATCTGCAAACCGTTTGTCGCAAGCACAACATTTTATTAATCGTCGACGACATTCAAGCAGGCTGTGGTCGTACCGGTGACTTCTTTAGTTTTGAAGAAGCAGGCATTGAGCCTGACATTATTACGCTTTCTAAATCATTAAGCGGTTACGGTTTACCGTTCGCTGTGGTGCTGATGAAGCCCGAACTCGACCAATGGAAGCCAGGTGAACACAACGGTACCTTCCGTGGTAACAACCTTGCGTTCGTCACCGCCAAAGAAGCATTGGAACACTACTGGTCTGACGATCAATTTTCCAAAGACATTAAACGCAAAGGCAAATACATCCATGATCGCTTTGAAGCCATGACACAAAAATACGGCGAAGGAAACTTCACCGCAAAAGGTCGCGGCATGTTCCGTGGCATCAACTGTGTCGACGGCGAACTGGCCAGCAAAATCACTCGCAAATGTTTCCAACAAGGTTTGATTATCGAAACCTCCGGCGCAGACGATCAAGTCATTAAAACCTTATGTCCCCTCACCATCGACGACATCAGCTTGAAAAAAGGCATGGACATTGTTGAACGCGCCATTAAAGAAGTGTGTGAGAACGTGGATGAGATTCCGCAAGAAGAAGACTTCTTTGCGCAAGCGGCTCAATCTTAATCAATCGTTTTCATAGCCGTTTTAATTATATTTAAGGTTCAACATGATTGTACGTACGTTAGAAGAAGCTCAACAAAACGACCGTTTTGTAAAAGACCCAAAAGGCAACTGGGACAGCACACGTCTATTGCTGGCCGAAGACAACATGGGGTTTTCGTTCCACATCACCACCATTTACAAGGGTGCAGACTTCCGCATGCATTACCAAAATCACTTAGAAAGTGTGTACTGCATGTCCGGTGAAGGCGAGGTGGAAACCTTATCAGATGGAAAGGTTTATCCCATTAAACCCGGTACGGTTTACATTTTGGATAAAAACGACGAACACATTTTGCGCGCATTCAGCGAAATGAAAATGGCTTGTGTGTTTAACCCGCCGCTGCATGGTGACGAAGTCCATAACGAACAAGGTGCCTATGAACTACGATAAACCTTTGCACAGTCAAAAGCCGATGCATACGGTAGAAAAAATCGGCGGCACGTCCATGTCCAATTATCAGGCGGTGCGCGATAACGTCATTTTAAATTGCGCATCACCTTATCAACGTGCCTTTGTGGTATCCGCCTATGGCGGCATTACCGATGCATTACTAGAACATAAAAAAAGCGGTAAAGCGGGAGTGTTTGCCCTGTTTGCCAATGACCAAGATTGGCAAGCAGGTTTCGACACGTTGCGCGATACCCTGTTCGACATCAACCACGGATTATTCGACAACGAGATTCAGCGCCAACAAGCAGACCGTTTTATTGGTGAACGCTTAGACAGCGCAAGGCAATGTTTAGAAGACTTACAACGTTTGTGTGAGCACGGTCATTTTGCCTTGGCGCAACACCTGAACACAGTACGCGAAATGCTCGCCAGTATTGGTGAAGCCCACAGCGCATGGAACATGGCGACACTGTTGCGTAACGATGGCATTAACGCCCGCTTTGTGGATTTAACCGCATGGCAGTCGGACGATCATTTACCGCTAGACCAACGCATTGAAAGTGCGTTTGCCGACATCGACTTCGCCACCGAGTTGCCCATCGTCACAGGCTATGCCCACAGTGAGCAAGGCTTAATGAGCACATTTGATCGCGGCTATAGCGAAATGACGTTCAGCCGTATTGCGGTGCTAACGCAAGCCCGTGAAGCCGTCATCCATAAAGAATTTCATTTAAGCAGCGCCGATCCACGAGTGGTAGGTGAACACAACGCAGTGCCCATTGGCCGTACCAATTACGATGTGGCCGACCAACTGGCTAATTTGGGAATGGAAGCTATTCACCCCAAAGCCGCAAAAGGCTTGCGTCAAAATGCAATTCCACTGCGTGTTAAAAACACCTTCGAACCCGAGCACAGCGGTACCCTGATTACAGGCGACTACGTCAGTAGCGAGCCCTGTGTCGAAATTATCGCAGGCTGCAAAGGCGTTTATGCGCTAGAAGTCTTTGACCAAAGCATGGCAGGCGAATTAGTGACATTTGATACGAAATTATTGGCCATTTTCCGTGACTTTAACGTCAAAGCGATTACCAAGGACGCCAACGCCAATAGTTTCACCTATTATTTAAATACCAATTTAAAAATACTTAAGCGCTTGTGTCGCAGCATAGAAGCCCAATTCCCAGAAGCAGAAGTAAATCACCAAAAGGTTGCCATTGTGAGCGCCATAGGCAGTGATTTAAAAATTCCGGGCATGCTTGCCAAAACGGTGAAAGCGCTGGCCGATAATCACATTAGCGTGTTAGCGCTGCATCAATCCATGCGTCAAGTGGATATGCAATTTGTGGTGAACGAAGCCGATTATGAGGGAGCCATTCAAGGCATGCACCAAGCCTTGGTAGAAATTCACGATCATGGACGGGCCATATGTCTAGCCTAAAAAACTTGTTTGCCACGCTATGTGTCTTGCTCGGCACCACTTTGCTGAGCTTGCCATTGTGGGCCGAAGCCGACACAAAAAACGCGCTAGCCAAAGAAAAGGTCGAAACGTTAGAAGCGCCCTTGTATTCACCCTTTGTTGAACGCTACGTCTTGGACGAACTTAAACAGCTGCGCTCTGAACAAGCGACCATTCGCGTAGAGTTCAACGAAAAAATTCTTGAGCGCGAACATCAATCCATTGACCGTGCAGTGACCTATGCCACCGACACCGTCACCTACTTTTTCTATTTAATTGCGGCAGCCTCCTCTATCTTGGTGATCGTTGGTTGGACATCGATTCGAGACATTAAAGATCGCGTGCATACTTATGCCAACGATCAGGTCTCGAAAATTGTCGATGAATACGAAAACCGTTTATCCAATATCGAAAAACAACTCACGCAAAAAGCGCAACACATCGAAGAAAACCGAGAGGAAATTGAACTTACGCAAGATGTTCAATCGCTTTGGTTGCGCGCGCAACAAGACAGCTCTCCGTCAGGCAAGATCGAAATTTACGATGATATTTTGCGTCGTCGTCCCGACGACTGCGAAGCGCTAACCTATAAAGCCGACGCGGCATTAGAGCTAGGCGAGCCACAATGGGCGGTAAACCTATGCTTGCAAGCGTTGAAGATCGACCCCGAAAACAGTCATGCATTTTACCAATTGGCAGGCGCGTATACGGCACTGGACCGTTACGATGAAGCCATCGTAAACCTTAAAAAAGCGTTAAGCTTTCGCGAATCGTACCGTGAGGACATTCAAGAAGACCCAGCGTTTCACGCGTTATACGGTCACACTGGGTTTCGCGGTTTAATGCAAGGCGAGCATATTAATTAGAAATAGTGGTTAGTCTTTACCGACAAAACCGCTGCGCAAGTGTAGATCCCGTTGCGGGAATGGAATCTCAATATTATAACGGCGGAATGCATCGTCTATTTTCCACAAATAGTCCGATGTTAATTGACCCGGGCGCTTCACACTGGTGGACTTAACCCAGACCACCAGTGTGAAATCCAAACTACTATCACCAAACCCCGTCATCAACACAATGGACTCGCGCTTCTCGCCATCTAATGTGTGCTCCACTTCTGAAGCAGCCTCTAGCGCAGCTTTTTTTACTAGCTCTTTATCACTGCCGTAAGCCACACCAAAGGGAATACGAAAACGGCGTACGTCTTCGGCCAATGTCCAATTGGTTACACGTCCGTTAATAAATTCACTGTTGGGTACTAGAATATCGACGTTTTCGGCGGTTCTTAACATGGTGCTGCGAATATTAATTTCCACCACTTCGCCAAAGGTGCCGGATTCCAATTCGATTAAGTCACCGACCTTTAAGGACTTCTCAAACAAAATAATAATACCGCTAACAAAGTTGTTGACGATATTTTGCAAACCAAAACCAATACCCACACTGAGCGCACCGGCTACAATGGTGAGCTTATTCATGCTGATGCCTAACGCACTACAAGCCCACAAAAACGCCACGGTCAAGATCACGTAATGCAGTAAACGGCCCAACGTATACATTTGGGTATTCAGACCAGTCCGACTGCGTGCTACCCGTTCTAACCCTTTGCGTACCGAGCGGGAAATAAACCAGCCCAGAATAAAAATAACAAACGCACCCAATAGCCCGCCGACACTTAAGCGGTAGTCGCCAATTTCTAACAGCGAGTAACTTAAAAAGGCTTGTGCACTTTCTAAATAAGAAATCATAACCAGCGTTTCACTTTAAAGATGGTAATCAAGGCTGTGGCAATCAAGCCCATGGAGCCCAGCAAAAAATAGTAGCCATTTTCTATTTTTAGTTCGGGCATGTATTCGAAGTTCATTCCGTATAAACCAGCCAAAAAACCCAGCGGCACAAAGATGGCGGTGATTACAGTCAACACCTGCATGGTGCGGTTTAGGCGGTGAGATGCCATGGATAATGAACCGTCAATTAAGTCGCCTGTGAGCTCATAATACAGCTCACACAAAGAACATAGGCGTTCGTTTTTATCGTACACGTCATTCCAGTGATAAATCAGATCCCCTTCGGAATCTTTATAATGATCTATCAATTCTTTGGATGTTTTTTCGTGGTAGCGAAAAATCCGGCGCAGCTTGCGTAGGCGCGAGCGATATCGGTTAAGGTCATTGAGCGTGTTGTCTGTGGTGTCGCTATAGACGGTATCTTCAAGGTCACCCAGTAACTGTTCGAATTCCAAAAGGGTTTCCAAATAGCGACTTGCCAGCGTGTTGAGAATGCGGGCCGTTAAAAAAGGCAGTCCCTTTTCGACATAGGTTTGCGCTTCTTTATTGCGCCACCAAAAATCCACACTGTACGAAGGTTTTTGGTGAAAGCTTATGAGAAAGTCATCACCTAAAAAAAGCGATATTTGTACATGGGAAAATTCAAGTTCTTCGTTAAAGTGTTGAATGCCCCGCTGCAAAATATAGACATAATTATCAAACACTTCGACTTTGGGCGGATGGCGCAAGCGCTTTGCATCTTTTAACGCCAGCTCGTGCAAGTCAAACACGCGGGTAAGCGCATCGGGAATCTCGCTGGCTTGTACATCTACCCAGATTTTTCCTTCCCGTTGGCGCTGATATTCATCAACCAAGCTAAGATCACCAAAGCGCAGCTGGCCATTGCGCCACCACTGTACGCGTACGTCCATTACGGTCCTTATTTATCGCGTGATATAAAGGTTAATCATAGCCCAGTCTGCCATTAAAACCCACGAGTCTAATTCATCATATGCCTACCCTGTGGTGTCGCACTTAGGGTGATGCCCATGGCTTCTAGCTGTTGGCGACATGCTCGATCACCAGTGGCAAGCCATTTTTGATACAAGGCAAAGACATCCTGTGCATCAAAACAAATTTCCTTATGGCAGGCCTGCGCCACACTGTTTAACACGGGTGAAAAGTGACGGGACAAATATTGATACACCTGATGATGACTCGCACCTTGGTCGGCCAAGTATTGATACGCACCGCCGCCCATACCAATAAAATAGTCTTGATGAATTCCCATGCGCTTATACAGCTCGGGAAAGAGCGCCCCAATAAATAAAGACTGATCACCGAGCTGTCGAAACATCAAACACCGCAGTTGCTGCGAAGGTGCTTCTAACGCATCGCGATACAGGAGTGCCAGCGGCTGCAAGGTAAGGCGGCCTTCGTGATAACTAAACAAGTCTTCTGCGTGGGCCAATCGGGTAAGCATGGCGGCAAGATAGGCCAGAGTATCGTCATTGGGCTCGGGTTTTAGCGCAGACGTACTGCGACTCAGCCGATGCATAAAGTATTCGTTTAACGACTGCCCAGAGATAACGGCGGATGTGGATTTCATGTCACCTCCCTAGAGGGGTTCAATTAATGGTTTCTATTAATACCTATCGACAAGATAAAAATATTTTTTAGAAAAACATTCTTGAAATTTTATTTTGTGCTCCTATTTTTTTGGCCGGGCATTATTCAAATGTCCAATATCTTTCAAAGGTTATCAGTCATTTTTGGAGGAATAAACCATGGGTGTGAAACCTCTCTATGATCGGGTGGTTGTGCGCCGTCTTACCGCAGAAACCCAAACTGCGGCCGGTATCGTCATCCCAGATTCAGCCAGCGAAAAGCCTAATCGCGGCGAAGTCATTGCTGTGGGTGAGGGTGCATTAACCGAGCAAGGACAATTACGCGCGCTGGCGGTAAAGCCCGGTGATCATATTTTATTTTCTCAATACGCAGGCACCGAAATTAAAATCGATCAGGAGCCTGTTCTTATCATGAGAGAGTCCGACATTTTGGCCGTTATCGAGTTGTCTGAAACCAAGGAGAAAGCAGCATGAGTGCCAAAGCCATCGCATTTTCTGACCAAGCCCGTGAACGCATGTTAAAAGGCGTGAATGTGTTAGCCGATGCCGTCAAAGCAACGTTGGGACCCAAAGGCCGCAACGTGGTATTAGATAAAGGCTTCGGTGCGCCCCGCATCACCAAAGACGGTGTGTCGGTGGCTAAAGAAATTCAACTCTCCGACAAATTTGAAAACATGGGAGCACAAATGGTGAAGGAAGTGTCTGCCAAGACCGCCGATGTGGCAGGCGATGGCACCACGACGGCAACCGTGCTCGCGCAAGCCTTGATCCGCGAAGGCCATAAGGCCATTGCGGCTGGCATGAATCCCATGGATCTAAAACGTGGCATTGACGCTGTGGTAAAAGAAGCCACTGAGGCACTAAAGTCGTTATCAAAGCCTTGTGATGATTCTAAATCCATTGGCCAAGTCGCAACCGTGTCGGCCAACTGGAATCACGACATTGGTAAAATCTTAGCCGAAGCCATGGACCGCGTTGGGCGCGATGGTGTCGTCACCGTTGAAGAAGGTAAGTCACTGCAAAACGAACTGGAAGTAGTAGAAGGTATGCAGTTTGACCGCGGCTATTTATCGCCGTACTTCATCACTAACCAAGAAAAAATGCAGTGTGAGTTAGAGCAACCTTACATCCTGCTTTACGACAAAAAAATCTCCAGCTTGCGGGAGTGTTTACCGCTGTTAGAGAAAGTTGCGAAAGAAGGTCGCCCACTGTTGTTAATTGCCGAAGACATTGATGGCGAAGCTCTGTCCACCTTGGTGGTCAACTCGTTGCGCGGCGTACTTAAAGTGGCAGCAGTAAAAGCACCCGGCTTTGGTGACCGTCGCAAAGCCATGCTACAAGATCTAGCCGTGTTAACCGGTGGCGAAGTCATTGCCGAAGAAGTTGGTTTGTCGTTAGACAAGGTCGAGCTATCGCAACTGGGTAGCGCCCAGCGCGTGGTGATCAGTAAAGATAACACCACGGTAGTCAACGGTGACGGCGAACAACAAGCCATTGCCGATCGCGTCGCGCAAATTCGCAACGAACTGAACGCCAGTACTTCGGACTACGACAAAGAAAAACTGCAAGAGCGCATCGCTAAATTAGCGGGCGGTGTTGCTGTTATTAAAGTGGGGGCCGCCACCGAAGTCGAAATGAAAGAGAAAAAAGACTTGGTGGATGATGCGTTCCACGCTACCCGAGCGGCTGTCGAAGAGGGCATTGTCCCTGGCGGTGGTGTCAGCTTAGTGCGTATTGCCGACCAAGTGAAAGCGCAAGCGTTAAAGGTTGCCAATGACGATCAAAAAGTCGGCGTTAATATTGCGCTGCGCGCCATGGAAGAACCGTTCCGTCAAATTGTTAAAAACGCTGGCATTGAAAGCAGTGTGGTGCTGGAGAACATTCGCAAAGAAGACGGAGCCTACGGTTATAACGCGCAAACTGGCGAATACGGCGACATGCTCGACATGGGTATTATTGATCCGGCGAAAGTAACGCGTACTGCCCTGCAGCATGCGGCATCCATCGCTGGTTTAATGCTGACCACTGAAGTCATGATCACTGACCAGCCCAAGAACGATTCCAGTTCAACAGCGGATCAATACAGTGACCAATGGGGATAACAAACCGTTTTAATAACGCGAGGTTAAAAACAAAACATCATAACTAAGCACGGTTGAAAACCTGTTTGGTTACCCTATAAATAAAAACGAGCCGGACACACGCTGTCGTTCAGAGTGTCCGGTGTCATTGAAACCATTTTATATTGCTTCTTAGGAGAATATATTATGAACTCAATTGATCTTACTCCCCTACTTAAAAGCTCCATTGGCTTTGATCGCATGGCATCTTTATTAAATGCGGCACAAGCCAGTGAAAGCACTCACAGTCCATATCCTCCATACAACATTGAGGTATTGGACGAAAATCAATACGCCATTACCTTGGCCATAGCGGGCTTTGAACGCAGCGAACTGGATATTACCGTTGAACGTAATGTGCTTATGGTGCGCGGCGAAAAAGCCAAACAAGGCGAGCGAAAATACCTACACCAAGGTATTGCGTATCGGACCTTTGAGCGCAAATTTAATTTGGCCGACTATGTGGAGGTAACAGGCGCAGAGTTAAGCAATGGCTTGCTCACAATTACGCTGAAAAAAGAAATTCCCGAAGCATTGAAGCCCAAATCCATTCCGATTGGTGACGGCATGCGGGCGCTGGAACATCAGCGTGACGAAACTGAGGACCAAGCTGCTTAATGCAGAAACAAGAAAGCCGCTAGTAATAGCGGCTTTCTCTTTTAGCAGTAAAACGTATTACGTGGTTTTAAATACTCATGATGTGTTCGCGATAGTATTTTAATTCTTCGATGCTTTCGCGAATGTCATCCAACGCTTTATGTGAGCCCTGCTTTTGTAACCCCGCCAGTTTTTCCGGTGCCCAGCGGCGCGCCAATTCTTTCAGTGTGCTCACATCCAAGTTGCGATAATGGAAAAACTGCTCAAGTTCCGGCAAATACTTAAACATGAAACGACGATCTTGGTGCACGCTATTACCACACATAGGCGATACACCTTTGCCAATATAGCCACGTAAAAACTCAATGGTCTGACGCTGCGCTTCGGCTTCGTCAATGGTGCTGTCCTTCACGCGTTGGGTGAGGCCACTATTGCCATGGGTTTTGGTGTTCCAATCATCCATGGCATCCAATACCTCATCAGGCTGGTGAATAGCCAGTACCGGACCTTCGGCCAGTACATTCAGATTAGAGTCAGTAACTATGGTGGCGATCTCGATAACACGGTCTGTGGTTGGGTCCAAGCCCGTCATTTCAAGATCGATCCAGAT
>JBFHVZ010000056.1:0-18403 GCA_041589295.1 Pseudomonadales bacterium | reverse complement strand
TTTTTGCCTTTAAACAATGGGCCGTCACAGTGTGGACAGTAAGCCACGCCTTTGCCGCGGTATTCTTGTTCGCCGGGCACGTTCATTTCTCTCCAGCGTGCGCCTGTGGCCATAATCACGGCTTTACTTTTTAGCGTCGCGCCGCTTTCTAACTCAACAGCGATTAAGCCGTCTTCTGTTTTCTCGGCGCTAACGACATTGCTTGCACGCTGGTTGGTCATGATGTCCACGTCGTAGTCACGCACGTGTTCTTCTAGGCCCGCTACCAGTTTTGGCCCTTCGGTGTGTTTTACCGAGATAAAGTTTTCAATGGCCATGGTGTCCATCACTTGGCCGCCAAAACGCTCCGCCACAATGCCCGTGCGAATGCCTTTACGCGCCGAGTAAATGGCCGAGGTTGCACCTGCTGGGCCACCACCCACCACCAATACATCGTAAGGGGCTTTTTGATTTAACTCGTCGGCCTTACGGGCGGAAGCGTTGGGGTCTAATTGGAGAGCAACTTTGTTTAGAATCTCTTCCAACGTCATACGACCTTGTGAAAACTCTTTACCGTTTAAGTAAACCGTTGGCACCGCCAAGATATTGCGTTGCTCAACTTCTTTCTGGAACAGCGCACCGTCAATCATGGTATGAGTAATGTTCGGGTTCACCGCCGACATGATGTTTAGCGCTTGCACCACGTCCGGACAGTTTTGACAGCTCAGAGAAATATACGTCTCGAATTTAAACTCGCCTTTTAGCTGTTTAATTTGTTCGATGACTTCAGGCTCTACCTTGATGGGGTGACCACCACTGTGCAGCAACGCCAAAACCAGCGACGTAAATTCATGACCCATGGGCACACCGGCAAACGCCATTTTGGAGTTATTGGCCACGCCGCGCACCACCATGGTCGGGCGACGCAAGTCGGTGCCTTGATAATCGATACGCGTCACTTTATCGCTCAGCGACGCAATGTCGTTGGCTAGGCTATCGACTTCTTTTGCTTTGGCGCTGTCATCCAAAGCCACAATCAATTCCACCTGTGTCTTTAGGTTGGCTAAGTACTGACCCAGTTGGTTTTTCATATTCGTGTCTAACATGCTGCTTCCCTCGTGTTTGGGCATTCTTGATTTGATGGAATCAGTTTAAGAACCACCAACTAGTTTGTTAAATTGATTAAAAGAATACGGTTGATAGATATTTACTATGATTGATTAAGTAACGCTATCCGCGTTTGGCGGCGTCTCTACCCATAAAAAAACACCCAATTGACGGGGCCAATTGGGTGTTTTTGTTGGGATAAATCCCAACCTACATAGCGATTTAGTCTTGTAGCCCGGATAAGGAGCCTGCGACGCCATCCGGCGAGGATTACGTTCGCGGTGTTGGGTGACGCTCGTACCTCGCTAACCCAACCTACGCTACTTTCAATCATTGCTTTTGAACGTCGGTGAGGCAGATCAGGCTAGGCAAATCTTGGCGATGAAGCGCAGCCTATGTGTTAGCTTTTTAGCTTAACTACGATGAGCATTCAGAGCCAAGATTTAACGATCAGATACCTTATGAGCGTTTGCGAGGCCGCTTGGACTAGGCGAAAGGTTTTGTTCACGCGCAGCGTATGTTGTTTATACGTGAGCACTGAACAGGTTCTTTCAACAACGTCCAAGCAACGCAGCTAGCTCAAAATTAGATCTTGCCAACTAAGTCCAGGGAAGGAGCCAAAGTCGCTTCACCTTCTTTCCACTTAGCAGGGCACACTTCACCTGGGTGAGCGGCTACGTATTGGGCTGCTTTCACTTTACGCATCAGGTCTTCTGCATCACGGCCAATGCCTTCTGCGGTGATTTCCATAGCTTGGATCACACCTTCTGGGTCGATCAGGAAGGTTGCGCGGTCTGCTAGTCCTTGGCCTTCACGCATTACACCAAAGTTGTTGGTGATGTTGCCGGTTTGGTCGCCCAGCATGTAGTAGTTGATCTTGCCAATGGTGTCAGAGCTGTCGTGCCATGCTTTGTGAGTGAAGTGGGTGTCGGTAGACACTGAGTACACTTCTACGCCCATTTTTTGCAGTTCTGCGTAGTGGTCAGCTAGGTCG
Organism: Pseudomonadales bacterium; assembly: GCA_041589295.1. GTDB lineage: Bacteria > Pseudomonadota > Gammaproteobacteria > Pseudomonadales > Oceanobacteraceae > Bermanella. Next base: position 16,323 of record JBFHVZ010000056.1, on the reverse strand, counting down.
CCCAGCTCAGTCGGACATACAAACGTGAAGTCTGCTGGGTAGAAGAAAAACACAGCCCATTTGCCCAGTACGTCCTGCTCGGTCACATCAACGAACTCGCCTTGTTTGAAGGCAGTGGCTTTAAACGGCTTGATTTTCGTGTTGATCATGTTGTTGCTCCTTATGAGGTTTAACTCGTTGGGTTTGTCTTGAAAACAGGGTCAGTATGGCCGCACGGCTTAAATGCTTGAAATTGATTAATTAAATACGGTTGATAGCTAATACCTATAACCTGAAGAGTTGCCGATCGTTGACCCTCGGGTCCCACAAATGTAAATTCGGCGTTACATTTGCTGGCGGAAATCACACAAAATGGACTTTGGCATCGTATACAAGCCTGCGTTTACCTTAGTCGGCATTCCGGTGAGGGCAAACTGGGACACACTCTGGAGTGAAATGCCGAAAGCGTGGCAACAATGGTTTGCCCGCATGAGCGAAGTAAAGTCCCGCGCGGGTCGCGCCTCCATAGACGCGTCGTTGGCCGTGAAGGACGGTGAATATTTCCAGCTTGTCGGCGCGCCAGTACTGGCCACCGACGACATTCCTGATGACATGCTGTGTGTGGAGATTCCGCAAAAGCAGTATGTGTATGCCGAACACACTGGCCCCTTACACAATATCGCCGATAGCTTTGACGCCATGATGCAGTGGGCAGAAGCGCAAGGCCACGCCCTATCAGACTTCAAGCTAGACATGGGCTACCTGCCAAAAGGTAAGGAACACAGCCACCAGTTGTACATCGAGATTATCGACATTAGCTTGTGATGCCCTGCCCTTCTTCTAGACTGAAAAGGAGATAGATCGGTCAGGAAGACGTGGTTAATGAGCCGCTTACGCAATTCTTTTTTACTCGCATATACGGGCCTAGGCTTATGCCTTTTGATGCTTGTGCTGCAACCGGCCTGGGGGGAGGTAAATACGGAGCTTTCTAACGAGTCAGCTAACGAGTCAGCTAACGAGTCAGCCAGCAAACCAGTTAGTGAGTCTCTAAGCGAACCAATAAACGAGCCCGCCAGTGAACCCGCAAGCAAGGCAAAAAGCCAACCCACCAACAGCTCTAACGCCGCACAAACTAGTCAAGCGAATAAACCAAGCACCGTCAGTGCCGAACGCATGGATGAAATCACGCTCGATCAATTGTCTGTGTTAGCCAACAACGGCAAATATAAAGAAGGTTATGAACTGTCCAAGACCATGGTGGACCAGTGGGAAGGCGACCCAAAATTCGATTTTTATTACGGCTTACACGCCTTAGAAACCGGTCACTATGACGAAGCCACATTCGTATTTGAACGTCTCACCACATTTGACCCTAAAACCTTACGCTACCGTTTAGAACTCGCCAGAGCCTTGTACTTTAACAACAACATCGAAAGCGCCCGCGCCGAATTCGAAGTCGCCCTACAAACCAACCCGCCACCCAAAGTAAAAGCCAATATAAAACGTTTTTTACGTCGAATTGATGGTGACGAGGCAGCAGCGCGTCACAGCTTTCATGCTGGTGTGGGCATTAGTACAGGCTACGACTCCAACATTAACAGTGGCACAGAAGAAGACGGCATTGAATTCCCCGACATTGGTTTCGTAACCCTCGACAGCGAAGCCCAAAGCATCGACAGCAGCTTTAATTTGCTCACCACTAAAGGGTTTTATAGCTATGCCCCAAAACCCAGACACAGTATTGACGTTAGTTTTACCAGTTCACATAAGCGCAATGCCGAAGTCTCCACCTACGATTTAGATGTGATGAATTTATTTGCCGGTTACAGTTGGCAACCCAATGCCATTCGCATGCAAGGTGGTTTGACCACGACGCAAGTCAAACTTGATGGCGACGACTACCAAAGCCAACTTTTGCTAAACGCCAATGCGGTATACACCACCAAAAATTTCAGCGCCTATGGCTTAGCCTTTAACATTGGCTCGCGCCGTTCCGAATTAGACAGCTTGCCCGACGCCGACTTAATGAACCTAGCCATTAACATGAGCTGGCAAAGTCGGGCGAGAAAATTTACCACCCTGTCGATTTATACCGGCTCAGAAAACGTCAATGACGACGAACTCGAGCACTTCGGCAAAACGTTTTACGGCGGTAATTATTTATCTCGCTATTTGCTAACACCGCACTTTGCGCGCGTGTTCAGTGTCAACATTCAGACCAATGGTTATCAAGCCGAACAACCCGTGTTTCAAGAAACGCGCACCGACACATCGTTCATGGGCGCATGGGGTTATGAATGGACACCATGGAAATACTTTACTTGGCGGGCTGATGCCAGCTTCAGTTACAACGCCAGTAACATCGACCTATACACATATAACCGTGGCATGATTTCCACGGGCATTAGTTTGCAATTTTAGAGGTGCACCATGAAAGTCTTGCCTTATGTCGCCCTCAATATTCTCTTCACCACACTCTTGTTAGCGTTTAGTTCTTTGTCGTGGAGTGCCGTTGCCGGATACGTACTCATCGCAAAAGGCGGCGCGTTTGCTACCAACAGTGAAGGTACACAACGTACGCTTAAACGTCGCAGCGAAATTTTAGAAGGTGATGTGGTTTCTACCGATGCCAGTGGCATGATTCAAATTCGCTTTATCGACAAAGCACTCATGACGCTGAAAGCCAATTCGCAATTGGATATTCGCGCATATCAAACAGCAAAAGCCGAAGGCGAAGATGAAAAAGTATTAATGAACCTAATTACTGGTGGTTTTCGCACCATTACTGGGTCCATAGGCAAGGGCGATAAAGACGCCTATGAAGTAAAAACCCCAGCCGCTTCTATTGGGATTCGCGGCACCAATTACGAAGTCGCGCAAGAACCCACTGGTGACTTTGTTATGGCCGTTTGGGAAGGCGGCATCACCGTAAGTAACGAGCAGGGCTCGCTGAATATTGGACGCGACTCTGACTTCATTTACGTGCGTGTCAATGCCACATCTGAACCAAAAGGTTTAGAAGAAGCACCCGAGTCCTTTAGTCAAACCAGCGCACCGCCACCACCTAAAGAAGATAAAAAACAAAAAGAAAAAGGCGACAACCAGAAAAAAGAAGACGGTGAAGACTCCGCCAATGTCCCTGAAGATCAAACCGATGCCGACGGTGAATTAGCAGCGGACACTGAAACCAATGGTGAAGAACAAACCGAAGACCTAGCCGCTGACACAAACAACGAAGACGACGCCAACTTAACCGAAGAAAGCGAAGCCAGCACAGACAAAAACGAAGTGGCCGGTGAAGCCGTTGAAGACGAAGCAAAAGAATCCCAGTTGGAAGAAGAACTGGAAAAAGCCGAAGAAGCCGCCAGTGAGTATATCGAAGACACCCCATTACTCAACGTAGAGCGTATGACCACAGCAGATGCGCGTCTAAGTGATTGGGAGTACAGCTATTTGGTGCAGCGGCCACGGGCTGCTCTGCTTGTGGGTGATGACCAAGCAGAATTACAAAACGCCTTAGTGGTACAAGATATTGAAGCCGGAACTGACCCAGTGTTTATCATTGCGGGTCAAAACAGCGGCACAGACAACAACCTAGAAACCTTTCAACTGGACCTCGGCACCGCCGACGTCTACGTCGAACAAGTCAATGGTTCGGCCTACGTTAGCTGGGGTAAATGGAACGGCAACATTGATGTGCTCACCACCCCCAACGACCCTACTGCTAGCTTTAGCGAAAACCACAATTTTTATTGGCTTAGCGCCGAAGCCGCAAGCTTAAGCAGTTTACGCGGCGAAGCGCAATTTAGTACCAGCGGCGAACACCTTGGCGATATTAATGGCCAAGCCATTACCCAGTTAAACGGCCAGTTTGACGTGAACTTTGATACTGGTGCGATCAGCAATGGCAGCTTGAGCTTTGGCCATGACAGCAGCAATTGGAACATGACCTACGACGGTAATGTGCGCGGTGCCAACGCCACCATGACCAATGTACAAGGCAATATCAACGGGGCTGGTGTGTGTCAACAATGTGTACAAGGGGATATTCAGGGCATCTTTGCGCGCCCTGGCAACCAGTTTGTGGGTGGCTTTCAGTTGCAAGGGGGCACTGCCGCAGATGGCACTGCCCAACAAGCAAACGGCGTATTTTTGTTAGAGGGTAAACGGCCTTGATTGCAGACCGCCATCTTTAAAACGCAGGAGCTTCGCCCCCGAAGCGAAGAAACATAATTTCTCGCGATCAAATCATCAACACAAACAAATTCACGACATCAATAATTCCGCACAAATGCTCGGACGGTCGTTGTCTGCACAATAAATATCAAAACGCTGTGCGTTTTCTGACACCATCAATTTTACATCGCTTTCTAAAAACACGGACCCTTTAAAAATCACATCCAATTTTGCTTGGCCATTCACAGCTCCGTTCACCGAGCCATTCGGCAAACCATTCAAGTGTTCAATAGCCTGCCCTAGCACACCAAAACCGTGGGCTATATCGCGCTTAAACCCAAATAACTTCGCGAGCTGTTTGGAAGTATGAATGGGGTTATAGTCACCTGTAATTTTTGCGTACACTTTTCCGCGGTCCGCTGGAATAAACCATTGACTGGATTGACCGCCGTTTTCTAACGGCGCTAATTCAAAACTTTTTTCGCTAGATGGGTTTTCCTTACCACCAAATCGACCCGCCATAAAATAGGTACTGGTTTCTTGCCAATAGGTTTCGCCGTTACAAACCAGTTGAGTATCAAAATCAAACTCCACACCCTTTTCCACCAATCGGAATCCACCTAGCTGACTGTTCAAATCAAACATCGCATTCGTCGGTACTGGCTTATTTTGTTCGATGCGATTTTTAAGATGCAGTGCACCAAGCAATTTAATTGGAAAGGCTTTATGCGTAAGCATATGCATGTGCATAGCACCCGCCATGACATGGGGGTAAAGCAAAGGTAGGTTTTCACCTAGTTGTATACCCAGCGTATTGGCATACTGCGACAGCGCGGTTTGATCCACTGCAATGGCCGACCAGCTTGCATGAATATCTGGCAATCCCACGCTGGCATTAAAGCCTTTGCGCGGCATCAACAAGGCCTTGACCATGGGTGCCACAATACCGGGTTTACTGGAAAAGTTTAATTGAATTGCCGCCATGAGAATCCCAACCGTTTATTTTTATAAAGTAAAAAAGAACGGCGAGCATATCATGGGAACTTGGATGGTGTTAGCTTCGCTGTTATACGAATCGTGCCACGTTTATCCAACCTACATTTTTAACCCGATTAAATGTAGGCCTGTATAAGGAGCATGCGACACCATCAGGCTAAACGTCGATCTATGATTGAACGTATACCAAATGAAAAGCTATAAGCTCGAAGGATTCAGCGGGTTTGTGCCATTGGTGATTTCAGTGCCATCATTAACCCCATCGCCATCTGAATCTGCTCGAATCGGACTGGTTTTATGGATAAACACTTCATCGCCATCGTTTAAACCGTCGTTGTCCGTGTCCGCCAAATTGGTATTGGTAGCCATGGCAGCTTCCAGTCGATTGTTTAAACCATCGGCATCACTGTCCGTTTGCGGAACAAAGGTTTTAATGCGGTAAATGCAGTAAGTAAACGACCCTGTACATGCGGCGGTAGTGTCTGTGTATTCGTCACCATAATCGAGTATTGCATAAATGGCCGATGCGTCTGGCGCAATTTTAAACCCAGAAATACTCATACCATTGGAATGCAAATTCGGGTCATCATCGTATTCCAACGCTGTACCATTTTTGCCGTACACAAACTGGGTCATGACACGGTTTTTTTGTGTCGAACGACTCCACATAAAAATGTCATCAATACTCGCAGGGCCATTATGTTCTTGTGCCAAATTTCCAGAAGCACTTTTATAAACCACGTATTCGCCGTCAGCCGAAATTTGCATCGAAAGATAGTCAATAAAACTGTCGCCGTAACCGCTATTGCTGCCGTCCCACGATTTGGTCACCAAGAACGTTTGCTGGGTTTGAATATCGTAATAATAAATTTGATCGTAAGATGGCACACCTTTATCCAGCATGTCGCGCGAGGTGACATACAACAACCCCTTGCCATTTTTGGACATGACAGGGCGACCATAGATTGAATTGGTGCCTTCATCCGCTGCGTTTACTGGCACCGAAACGCGTTTCAACTTCGTCGCCACAGTGGCATTGTGATCATACAGATACAGCTCGGTTACCCCTGTGGTTGTGGCGGTGCCCAAGTCGGTTGCGTTACTGCGAAACGCAATAAACCGACCGTCAGCCGACATGGTTTCTTCCAACGAGTCTGAGTTGCCGGTTTGGTTTGTACCGTTAGGCCGACTGATTAACTTAAGCTGATTGGTAGATCGATCATAGCGATACACGTCTTGCAAGCCGCCATTATTATCTGTCACACCCGTATCTAACGTGCTGGCAGTCGCATGGGAATGAAACGCAATAATATTGCCGTTGGCTGACACGCTGCCGCTATCGGCAAAAGGCTGAAACCTTACTGGGCTGTTTAAGATGGTGGTAACACCGGTAAAACGATTCCTAATAAAAAAGTCTTCCAAACCGTTTGTGTCGCTGGCCAAAACATTGTTAGACAGCGTTTTAAATAAAGTAAAACCAAAGTTTGGTGTGGCGGATAAAAACGTTGACGACGTTTCTAATGGGCCACCGGGTGAGGCACCCGCACTGTGTTGCCGGATGGGAATGCGATAGGTATCCGAATTTAAATTATGTTCAATAATGTCTTGTTGCGAAGTTGGGTCTACACCACCATCGCTAAACGTCTTGTCACTAATATTGTCCCAAGTCGCTAGCATGATTGCACTTTGGTCAATGTGCAGTGCAACATTGCCACTAGAACCACTTGCATAAACATCCGCATCGCTGACAAATTCGATATTGGGGTTGGGTACCAAGGGGTCACTGCCATTACGAAATTCATCAATGATTTTAATGGTGTCATTGTCGGCATCTGTGTTGGCATCATCCAACAGTGGGTCAAGCCCGTAAGTAAACTCTTCGTTATCGGTGGCACCGTCACCGTCGGTATCGCCTAAGGTTGGGTCACTATTAAAACTGTATTCCTGACTATTTGTTAAGCCGTCACCGTCTGCATCTAAACTGGCATCGGCAGCGTCATTTGGGTTCAATCCGTACTGCACTTCCCAACCGTCATCCATGCCGTCTGCGTCTGTGTCTTTATTATTGGGGTCCGTACCATGGGTGTTGATTTCATCAAAGTCGGATAATCCATCGGCATCTGAGTCTGGCGAACGTGGGTTGGTTAAATGGTTGTTGATTTCATCAGCGTCCTCTAAACCGTCGCCATCTGTGTCTTTTGATAATGGATTCGTTTGGTAAGTATTGATTTCGACAAAGTCATTTAAGCTATCGCCATCGGTATCCGTGACATTGGGTAGAGTCCCGGCTTCGTATTCTTTAACGTTTACCAAACCGTCACCGTCTTTATCCAGCTCGGCGTCCGCTGGGTCTAACGGGTTAAACTCAAATACGACTTCCCAACCGTCTGGCATGCCGTCGTTATCCGTATCGGCATTCAAAGGATTAGTACCCGCTGTGATTTCAGCGCCATCCAACAAACCATCATCATCAGAGTCTGCATCATGGGGGTCGGTCCCCAACTTGGCTTCGTCTGCGTCTGAAATGCCATCACTGTCGAAGTCTGGTTTTAAGTTGGGTTTTTTCGAAGGCTTAACCACAGTGTCTGGCGTTTTGCTTAGCTGTTTGCTCAGCTCTGACTGAATCTTGGTTTGCACCACAGTCATGTCGACGCCCACTAACTTTTGGTTTACCACAGCGGCTACGTCATTCGCCAGTTTTTGCAAGGACGCCAACGTGACTTTGCTGGTATCAGTACTGTTTGCCACTAGGCCGCCGTCACGCACGAAGCTACTGGCCAAATCATTTATGATTTTGGCCACTGATACCGATTGCGTAGCTGCCGACGCCACCGCTGCATTTAGGGCAGCATAAAAGCGCTGTGCCGGTGTCGCGGCCTGCATGTTTTGTTGATTGGTAATATCCGGAGGAATCACGCGTGCGATGTCACTGCCATCTAAACCAAACAGCTCGGCAATTTGGGCGTTAACAGTTTGCACGTTATCTAATGTGACATTGCCAGTGGCCTTAATGGCTTCGGCGGCTAAATGCGTCAGAGGTGTTACCGCAAACTTCTTCAACCCCTCTGGCGAAGGAATGATGTAAGCGGTTAAGACAAATTCGCCGTCGTTATAAAAGTACTTATCACCAAAGTCAATGATGCCATTTAGGTTAACGTCGCTTTCGCCTGCAAGCTTTAACCCACCAGGAAAGTCACCACACCCCTCTGCACTGTCGCAGGTAGCCAGTGTTTGCGATGTTGTGCGCACCTCTACGTACAAGGTGCCGTCGAAATTCACATCGTCCAGTGAAAACGTACCATCAATTTGGGTATAAGCCCGCTTGACCACTTCGCGGGTTCCCGCTTTATAAGCGGTCGCCACAGCCTGTGCAAGAATGCCTTTATTTACCACACCACCTGAGCTGACAATATCCTCTGCTTTTGGCGCAAGGTCACAGCCTTGCAACCCAATAATCGGCAGCAGCGACAGCAGAATCCGAGGTGACGTTTCCTTCATACAGGTATCCTAAATCTAGGCTTTTATAGACTTCTCTAAGAAAAGTATTGGCCAGATTGAGCGGATGGCAAGCAAGCAAAGGGTGATATCCCAAGTGAGTGAAGCCCCTGCTCTGTGAAGAACGGAAACGGTTTATAAACTGCTGCGCTAATACAGAAAAGTTTTAAGCAGGCTGCAACCAGAAGGCCGATTCGCTTAAGCCTGTCAAACCACGTTGCGCAAATTTGGGCTCGTGCTCAAGGATGTCTTTTTGCGAAAGACACTGGATGTGCCAATGCTGAGCATAATGCTGCTGCACTTCTTGCTCGCTGACCGCAAACGGAGGCCCAGACATTTGCGCTTGGTCGTAATCAAGCGTGATCAGTAACTGCTGAGCCGTTGGCAGCCAGCGCGTTATGCTTGCCGCATACTGGGCACGCATAGCTTGCGGTAGTGCGATTAACGCGGCTCGGTCATACACTAGGTCCACACCGCTTAATTCATTGTCGGTTAGCTGAAAAAAGTCGCCCACCCAAACGCTAATATTTGACGCTTGGTAGCAAGCTCCGCCGTGCCATTCGCTCACTCTTGGGGTCAGGCCTAAATCGGCAAATAAGGTTTTAATAGCCTGTTCAGACAGCTCGTTAGCCACCACATTAAAACCTTGGTCCAGCAACCAACCAATATCTAGGGTTTTTCCACACAAGGGTACAAACACCGTTTTGATCGATTGACGACGCGCCGCCGAAAAATGCTTTTTCAGCAATGGATGTACTTGCGGTAAGTGAAAACCCAGCTCGTTACGAGCCCATTTTTCATGCCAAAATTCTGGATTCATGGGGTGTGCTTCTCCCAACGGATTAGGGTTAAATCCGTTTAGTTTATACACGTAAACCAAAAAAAGAACCCGACCTAGGTCGGGCTCCTGAAGATAAAACCAAAATGGATTTATCGCTTATCGTCCAAAACAATGGGTTCGAGATTATTCACACTGTTACCAATGGCAATGGCCGTTACCACATCACCTGCGGCGAAGGTTAAACCCGATGTGTTCGGCACAGCTGCTGTGGTGGCTCCGTCTGCGGCAATCACCACATCATAACTGGCAGGTGCTAACTCGACATAACCCGTGTTTTGACCGAGTACGACGTCGTTAAAATTGGGCGTTGCATTGCTTACATCACTGCCTGCCGCAGCTACAAAAATATCCACCGGGTCAGCCGCTGGCGCGCTCGCAGCATGCACTAAACGTACATAAGCCTGCGTTGTCTCTGTGGCCTTACGCGTATCGGTCAGGACAATCAATTGTGCATTGGTCAAATCATTAACATCACCCGCCGCAATCACCGTATAAGACTCGCCGCGCTCTAACGTTAGCGTTGCACTTAAATTAGAAAGCGCACTTTCAATGCCAGCATCGGCTGCGGCAATGGCCACTGCTAAGTCACCCGCCGCGACAGAAACATAACCCTCTGTGGTGTCTTTGTATGCAAAGTCAGACAACAATTCACCGCCGTTGGCAAACACATCCACGGTTACCGCATCCACCGCATGCACAATTCGCACTTCAGCCTTGTTATCGAGCACGGGCGTTACAGTAGTAGTCCAAGCCAACAAGCTCACTGGCGAAGCGCCTTTAACACTGTTAACCGCCACCAATGTCACATCCGATGCAATAGAGACTTCACCTGAGTCATACACCACTGCGCTGCTGTCTGCGCCTGTAATTCGTACTTGGTATAACGCTTCGGCAACGTCTGCCAGTGTGGCATTGGCATCGAACGGTACATCACTCAAAGTAGCGGTTGCTGGTAAATCTGCACCGCTGGCCGACACGTAGATATTTACGTTACCGGCATCGGGCGAAGCATGTACCACTGTCACGTCTGTTGAATCATTTTCATACCGTAGCGTGTCATCCAGCACTTCTAGCTCTAACGAGGCCACCGCGTTTTGCGCAATGACAGAGTAGTAACCATCGTCGCTCACCGACAGCGTCGCACTTAATGCAATGGTGTCAGTTCCACTGACTCTTAGCGCAACGTCGCGCTGACCTTCTTCCACCATCAAATAGCCACTGCCTTGTTGAAAGGCCACGTTTGTTAACACGGCTTCACCGTCTATTAACACATCCACATTGGGCGCATCGGGCGAGGCATGCAATACACGGACATAGCCAGCGCCGTCATCATCGTTATCATCTGCGCCGCAGCCGACGAGTAAACTTGAGGCTAGTAACAAAGAGCTAAAGGTGAGTTTGTTCATTGTGCTTTTCCTTGTTGGTTGATTTGTTCAAGCAACGAGACTTACGAGCACAATGTTTTTTTGGATCGAAAAAATAGTAGGAAAACCGATTTTAATAACCGATCTCACATATCGAAAAATTAAAGTGATTTAAATTCTAGCGTCGAGAGTAAAACTAAAATTTTAAAAAAATATTCACCCACGTAGACCTAAGGCGCAGGTAACTGGTGGAGTTGGTTTGCATCCATGATTTTTTGATAGCGGCCATCCGCTTTAAGACGTTGTAGAGCTTGGTTAAATTTTTGTGTGATCGTTTCTGCCTGCTCAAAACTGCGAGACACCAGCAAGTGGCTGTCTAGACCACCTTTATGTTCACCAATATTTTTGGGGATGTAGTGAAAGTGATGGGCATCTTCTGGAAATATTTCGTTTATTAACGCCCGCCCACCAATTAGGTCCATAGGCACAAGATCCACACGGTCGCGGTACAGCCACAGTACCAATTGGCGACGTTGACTGAGTGTGGTGACCTGAATGCCCGCTTTTTCAAGAATATCCAAATAGAAAAAGCCGTTAACACCTGCAATACGGTAGCGCTTTAGGTCATCTAGGCTGTTGAAGTCGGCAGTGGGTAGATGCGGCTTAAAGTAAAAGAAGACCGAATAGCTGGCAAAAATGGCATCGCTAAAATCAAAATCGACTTCGCGCGCCTCGGTTTTCGCATAGGGGAAAGCCGCGTAGACATCCCCGTTTTTGACTAGGGCCTCAGCCCTTGGCCAAGGCACAAATTCGTAGCTAAGCCGCATCCCCATTTCTTCGACAACGGCCCTCATCAGCTCGACAACGCCACCGTGGTTAGGCAGCTTTTGAGACACGTAAGGCGGCCACTCACCCGTAGCCATACGTAATGTGGGTCGTGCATCGCTTGCTTGAGCGGTCTGGCCTAGAGTGCCGAGGGCTAGGCTAGATACAACCAAAACAGATGCCACCAAAACAGAGGACAACAAGCGAGCCATAACGCCTCTCTGACAAGGAAGTCCTCTATTAATATAGACCGCCATGGCGTGTTTTGCCCTTTATAGAAAGAAACACAGGTGAATGGCCGTTCACCTGTGTTTTGGGGCTGAGCACTTTGGACTCTAACGTTGCGCAACGCCCATGATGACTTGCATGTTGCCCTGATTGCTTTCCATCGCAAACACGGTTTCTACTTTGACGACTTCCATACCAGACTGAATCAGAGCTGCTTCGATGGTGTGCGCGGAAAAACCGAAATCTGATTCATCATTGGTTTTAAGCCAATCACTTTGAACAAAAACGCCGTTTGGTTTGAGCGTTTGTTTTAGTAGCTTTAAAGTGCCCTCGTAATCGGGCAAAAACGCACACACCGAAGACGCCACAACCAGATCAAATTTTGATTTTAAATGTGGATTCGATTCCAAGGTTCCTGTCGTTAGTTCACCGGCCCAAGTTTCAACATTTTTTAGCTGTTTATTTTGCAGAACTTCGATCATTTTTTCGGATGAGTCGATGCAAACTATACAACCCGCTATACGACCCGCTTTCGCCGCCATACGCTCGGCCAACAAACCTGTGCCGCAGCCAAAATCTAAAACCGTCAGGCCTTCGAGGTTTACTATTTCACAAAGTGTATCGAATGCTTTATCGGCGTAGTGGATAACATCGGCGTTAGTATCCCAGTCGTCTGCGAATTGATCCCAGCTTTCACTCATGATTTGGCCTTTGATTGGTTTTTATTCAACGCGGATCAATCTAGAAAAAACCGCTGAGTCTATCAGACTACTCACCAGCATTAGAAACTCATTGGTAATTAGCAACAATGTGTAAAACCGTATCAAGGCTTACTCTATTTTCATCGTAGAAGTAAAAGACCATCAAAAATCGAGCACTTTCGTCTTTATAAACCACACCATTAAAATCTCATTTCCTACCGAATAGCGCAGTCAGCATAATCACCACACCTAAAAGAAAAACAAGGAATCGTAGTGTTGGGCAGTTCTTCGCCCCAACCATAAAGCCAGGGCCAATCATTTTCGTTTTAAATACATAAGAATGAACAAATGTTCCACCGAATATATAAACAGCAATTTTGACATCTAAATTACTGTCGACAGGCCAAAACAAAAGAACAATGCCAAACACTATGGCCGCAGCAAGCCAAAAAATCACTTTTAACGTATTAGTTGGAAGTTTGGTCATACACCACCCTAAACAAAGACTAAGAAAGCTTAAGAAGACGCTCACTACGCCACTCTCGAATAATCTTGATGGAAATTTTTTCGCGAGGATAACTAATCCAAAACAGAATAGGTATAAACTCACGTAATTCTAAAAATCAATACTGTTCCAGCTATAAAAGAAACTGCTTTTTCACATCACCCATATCAAATACTTTACCGTTTTCAATATCCAGCAGCCCCTGAATAATAGCCGTTGTAAACTCAAGCTCTTCTTTGGCGTGATTCACAACTTTATCTGGACTTACTTTTAAATCAGATAAAGAAATCGCGTGTTTTGAAATATTGGTTTCCATTATAAATCCTCCATTTTTTACGATCTATGTAGCACCTATAACATGGTTTGGAAATGCTCTATTGCTTCGGCACTCAAAGAACATAATCGCTTCGAGGCGAAGCTCCTACAAATAAATTGATCTAGCACTTTAATCGCGTCGACACCCAAAGGGCATAAAGACGAAGCGCCTTCAAATCAGAATCTACAAAGCATATCCCGTAAAAACAAAAACGCCCCAGAATTTAAAACTCAGGGGCGTTGTTGCTAGAGCGATAAAACGCGGCGATTACAGTAGGTCGCGGCCTTTTTTCGCTGCGGTGCGCAGACGCAATGCGTTCAGCTTGATGAAGCCTGCTGCGTCTTTCTGGTCGTAGGCACCGGCGTCGTCTTCGAACGTGGCGATGCTGGCGTCGAACAGAGAGTCGTCTGACTTACGGCCCACAACGGTAACGTTGCCTTTGTACAGCTTAACGCGTACTACGCCGTTAACGTGGGTTTGCGTTTCGTCGATAGCCGCTTGCAGCATCTTACGCTCTGGGCTCCACCAGTAACCGTTGTAGATCAGCTCGGCGTAACGTGGCATCAGTTCATCTTTCAGGTGAGCCGCGTTGCGGTCCAGTGTGATGGATTCGATGGCACGGTGCGCTTTCAGCATGACGAAGCCAGCTGGGGTTTCGTAACAGCCACGGGCTTTCATGCCCACGTAGCGGTTTTCTACGATGTCGGTACGGCCAACGCCGTTTTCACCGGCAACCTTGTTCAGGTATTCCATCACAGTAGCTGGACTCATGTCTTTGCCGTCGATGGCTACGATGTCACCGGCTTTGAAGGTCAGCTCTAGGTAAGTTGGCTTGTCTGGAGCAGCTTCTGGGGAAACCGTCCACAACCACATATCTTCTTCTGGCTCGTTCCATGGGTCTTCTAGGATGTCGCCTTCGTAGGAGATGTGCAGCAAGTTAGCGTCCATGGAGTATGGTGATTTGCCACCTTTCTTCTTCTCTACTTGGATGCCGTGCTCGTCGCAGTAGGCCATCAGTTTTTCACGGGAGTTCAAATCCCATTCGCGCCATGGCGCAACCACTTGTACGCCTGGTTTAAGGGCGTAGGCACCCAGCTCGAAGCGCACTTGGTCGTTACCTTTACCGGTAGCACCGTGGGCAATGGCGTCTGCGCCGGTTTCGTTAGCGATTTCGATCAAACGCTTGGCGATCAATGGACGTGCGATAGACGTACCTAGGTAGTATTCACCTTCGTACAGGGTGTTGGCACGGAACATAGGGAAGACGAAGTCGCGTGCAAATTCTTCGCGCAGGTCGTCAATGTAGATTTCTTTGATGCCCATGGCTTCCGCTTTGGCGCGGGCGGGTTCAACTTCTTCGCCCTGACCTAGGTCAGCGGTAAAGGTCACAACTTCGGCTTGATACTCTTCTTGCAACCATTTGGCGATTACAGATGTGTCCAAACCACCGGAGTAAGCCAAAACAATCTTATTGATCTTCTTGGACATCGAATGCTCCTAACGACAGTAAAACCATGGCCAGCCGCAGTCTGTTGTGCGCTGGGCGTCCACGGCGATGGGAATAAAAGGTGGCGTATTCTACAGGCTTGCCACAAGTTCTGCCAGCGCACAAGGGAAATTAGCCCTAATGAATAAAGGCGGCAAGTGTCCATAGGCGGTCTATAGTGAAGGGGTAAGCCAATATCGTGCGACCCAGCGTTAGCCCGCCAATGTTAACCAACCATGGAGAGACACCATGCTAGTAACCACTCACATTCCTAGACTCATGGCCTGCATACTGTTGTTTTGCATGGCCCTGAGCGCGCAAGCCGCCGACCTAGAGTTCAGTAACATTCCCGGCTACGACTTCAGCCTTGGGGACGTGCAAAAGGAATGTATGGCCCACCGCCACTCGGGTAACTCGCTGGAAATCCAATGTAAGAAAGACAATATGAAGGCCGTACAACGCAATTGCGAGGGCTTCATCAACCGGGGTTTAAGTGACGTGAATTTTAGTTGCCGTGGCAACCTGTGGGTGGTGGCTCAAAAATGTAAAGTCAAAATGTTGGGCTCGCAAAAAGGTGAAATGAGCTGCGCGTTTTGATGTCGACGCCCGTGTATCATTCCGTCATTACCTGCCCTTATTGCGGCAAGCAATCTCAAGAGGTCATGCCGGACAACGCTTGCGTGTATTTTTACGAATGCAAAAGCTGTCACGCTACGCTGCGTCCCGAGCCGGGTGACTGTTGTGTGTTTTGTTCTTTTGGCACAGAAAAATGTCCTCCGCAGCAGTGCACCAACGCATGTTGTGGACGGACTAACTAAACCTAAAACGTTTGTAGGTTTGGCTTTAGCCAAACAACCAGCACGCCCCTGCGCAAATTCAGCCCCCGTTAAGTTAGCCTAGTTACCCTGCCTGTCATTGCTATAAAACGATCGCTATAAAGCGAATAAGGATGACAGGCCCATGGCGCGCGCGCTTTTCCCTCCGCTCAAAACCTCTTCCAACAAAATGCTTTTGCCTGCTCTGCTGGCATCACTTCTGGCCACCTCAGCTCAGGCTCTCGAAGAAGACAAACGAGAAGAAAAGGGAAGGAGCAAGCAAGATCAAGCTGAACTCTCCACTGTAACGGTACAAGGTGAGCTGGATACAGGCCCCAATTTTACCGTCGAAAAACTATTAAAAGTGCCCGGTGCCGGTGGCGACCCCATGAAAGCGTTAGAGGCCCTACCCGGTGTCATTATCGATGAAAATGATCAAGGCCTACCCGCTGTGCGTGGTTCCAGCCCTGAGTCCAACTTGTATCTCACCGACCACATGCCTGTGGGTTACATTTTTCACAACGATGGCTACAGCACGTACCACAACCTGTTGATTGAAGACTTCCAATTAAAAGCCGGTGCTTGGGATGCACAGT
>JBFHVZ010000055.1:0-18454 GCA_041589295.1 Pseudomonadales bacterium | reverse complement strand
TACAAACCCAAGTTTGGCCTCTGCTGCAACGGTTTACACCGGTAGTTTTAACCGTAACACCACTCGTATTGGTTTAGGTGCACGCTGGGACTACACCTCCGGCGTCGCTATTAAGTTCCAGTACGACATGATTACTGTGGATGATGCGCCAGGTCTGTTTGGCTCTGATACTGCCGGTGCTTCGGCATACGCAACAGCCGCTGCAAGTGGTGACGAGCCAGACAGTACTAATATCATCAGCATCTCAATTGATACTGTATTTTAGGAGGCCTAATGATGAAACTTCTTAAATACTCAATATCAGGTTTGATGCTGATCTTAATGACCAGCTTGGCCAGCGCCGAAGTGGCTGTGATTGTTGGAAAAAGCAGTGGCTTTGCCAATCTAGACAGCGACGAAGTCGTTAAAATCTTCCTCGGCAAGAAAAAAGACATTGGCGGCACACCTGTGTTGCCAGTTGATCAATCCGAGGGCACCGCTGCGCGAAACGCGTTTTACGGTAACGTGGTTAAAAAGTCAGAATCACAATTAAAAAGCTATTGGTCGCGTTTGATCTTTACCGGTAAAGGTCAAGCACCTCAAGTAGTGGGTGGTGATTCGGACGTTGTATCCATGGTTTCAACCAACCCGAATTTAATCGGGTATGTGGATGCCAGTGCTGTGTCAGGAGACGTCGTCGTCATCTTTAAGCAGTAACGCATACACAAGCAGTTTTGTAGATCCTTATTTGCGGGAAGCATGCTTCCCGCTTTTTTATGCCTGCTGTTTTGATACTGTCATCGCCAATACAGTAATGCAGCAATACCGATTGCCTCTAGCACCGCTATCAACTGCCAAAAACGCAACGGATTTTTTTCCAACAACGGTTGGAAATTTTTGCGTTGGTATTTGTGATTAGGTGTTTGTAAATCAAACACAAATTCTGACAACGCTTGATGCCGCATTTCCGGCATGGGCGACAAGGCTTTTTCCAACGCGCCATCCATCCACAGGGGCACCATTGGGTTGTACAGTTGTGCAGACTTATACTGAAGTCGCGCCAATTGACGACGATCTTTAATTTTCGCTAATGCTTCACCGTAGGGGTGATGACCCGTTAGCATTTCAAAGGTCACAACAGCCAACGAAAATAAATCAGATCGTTTCGTTTTACGCGACTGAAACCGCGTTTCTGGCGCACTGTAATCGGCTGTACCAAGGGCAGCTTCACGCTCAAATGGCGTATCAATTTCTTCCACACCCGCTGCATAGCAAGCGCCAAAATCAATTATTTTTGGAATGCCATCACGATTAAGAATGATATTGTCGGGCTTGATGTCTTGATGCAACACATCGCGTCGATGCAGTGCGCGTATACCACGACTGATTAATTCGACAATACGAATGACTTCGTTAATGTCAGGTTTTGGGTTTTCTTTAATCCATTTGGTAAGGGTTTGCCCTTCGACGTATTCCATAAGCGTGTACAGCGCGGTTTTAGGGCGACTTGGGTTATACACTTTGACCACGTAAGGGCTGTCTACTCGTCTACCAATCCACTGCTCTAATACAAAGCGTTCGATATACGCCGGATCATCTTCGTAGTTCAGCGATGGCGTTTTCATAATGTAGCGCTTGCCATCATCTTCATTTTTAACCAAATAAATTTGGCTGCGTTGGCTAGCATGAAGCTCTTTTAATACTTCCATGCCATCTAGTTTGTGGCCAACATCTAATGGTGGTGGGAATTTCAATTGCGAAAGACGTTTATACACTTCTTGATTATTGGCATCAGGAAGTTTATCGACACGAATAAGCTGACAGCTTAAATTATCGTTGCTGCCGTTATCCAACGCCTGCTGGATCAATTGTTGGCATATTCCCTCAAAGCGGGATTGAGGTTCGCCCACTACACTGCGAATCATGCCTTGTAGAATTTTTTCAGGTAGAAAATCGTGAATGCCATCCGTACTCAGAAAAAAGATATCCCCTTCTTCGAGTTCAAGATTTTTAAAGTCCACCTCTAAGCGATTATCCATGCCCATAGCGCGAGCCAGATAGGTGGTGCGCTCATCTATGGTGGTGCTGTGATCTCGAGTTAAGCAAACAAAATCGTCACCGCGCAGGCGGTAAATACGGGTGTCGCCCACGTGAAAAACGTAACCTTGTTGGGATTTTAGTATGAGCGTACTCAGCGTACTGACATAGCCACGCTTATGCCCTTGGCTGTGGCTTTGACTGTATAACCAGCGATTTAGCGCATCGAGAATCTTTTGCCCTGCCGTTTTTACCGACCAAGCGTCTGGGGTAGTGTAATAGTCCGAGATGAAATTTCGCACACAGGTTTCACTGGCTTCTTTACCGGCTTCTGCTGCACTAACACCGTCAGCAATCACCGCCACAATGCCTTTCATGGTCAACAAGTGTTGGTCGGGAACACGCAAGCCAATGCAATCTTCATTGCGGTGTTTTAAACCTGCCTGTGTGGCCTGACCAACCGAAACTTCTAACTGTGATGCTAAATGCATATCACGCTTACCCCGCGCTACCACGTTTGCGACTATTCCACCCTTCAAACGACAAAAAACAAAGGGCCTTATCTTTCGTCTGTCTTTGCAGCGCCAGATTGCCAGTGATCCGATTCACCTGCAACGCCGGCTAAGACGAAAAATAAGACCCTTCATTTAAACTTTATTCACCAGCAGTCACAGTCTGACTACTGGGGAAAACGAACTGATATTAGTGAGTACCCACCTGAATCAGCTCTACAGAACCATCTTCGTTGATTTCGGCAATGTGACCTTGAGGCTCTTCTAAGAACTGAACCGCAACAAAGATAAAGGCCGCACAACCCGCAATCACAATGAAGAACGTGCTGTAATCAACGAACGACAGAACGGTCAGGAAGATTACCGCACCCACGTTACCGTAAGCACCAGTCATACCTGCGATCTGACCCGTCATACGACGTTGAACCAGAGGAACCATTGCGAATACGGCACCTTCACCCGCTTGCACGAAGAAAGAACAACACATGGTCGCGATCACAGCCAAAGGAATCCACCAAGTGCCTTCGATTTGGCTCAGCACCAAGTAACCCACAGTCAAACCAGCAATCAAAATAGACAGCGTCTTACGACGACCGAACTTGTCAGACAACCAACCGCCACCAGGACGCGCAGCCAAGTTCATGAATGCGAAACCAGAAGCCAACAGACCAGCAGTCACGGCATCCAGACCTTCAAAGGTGTCCAAGAAGTAAAGAGGCAACATAGAAACCACAGCCAGCTCAGAACCGAAGGTTACAAAGTAAGCCAATTGCAAAATGGCAACTTGCTTGAACTTGTACTGCTGCATTTCAGGCACAGGCTTAGATAGGATTTCTTTGTTTACGTTAAAGATTTGCTTAGTTTGGAAGAAGAACAGAGCAACCAGGCCGACATAAATAACGTTAGTTGCAGTTTCGCCTAGCAGACCCAAGTTAGTTGGCGACAGTTTCCAAGTCAGAACAGCCAGCGCAATGTACATTGGGATGTTCATCGCTAGGTAGAAGTACAAGTCTTTCTTAGAAGTTACTTCCAAACCACCGGATTTTTTAGGTTTGAAGTAGGTAGAACCTTTAGGAGTGTTACGCGCAACTTTAAAGAAGAAGATACCGTATACAAAAGCAATTGCCGCAGTACACAGCAGAGCATAGCGCCAGCCGTCATCACCACCGAACATCAAAGCAACGGTAGGCAGCAACATAGCAGAAGCGGCAGAACCGAAGTTACCCCAACCACCGTAGATGCCTTCAGCAACACCCACTTCTTTAGCTGGGAACCATTCGCCCACTAAACGAATACCGATTACGAAGCCAGCACCCACAAAGCCCATCAAGAAACGGAACAGGGCTAATTGCTCGTAAGTTTGTGACAAAGCAAACGCTGTACACAACACACCCGTCATTAATAGTAGGCCTGCGTACACATGACGCGGACCGAACTTATCAACCAACATACCAATAATGATACGAGCCGGAATGGTCAGAGCCACGTTCAAAATAAGAAGTGCTTTCACTTCTTGAGAGGTCAAATCGAAGGCTTCTTTAATAAAGCCCATCAGAGGCGCGTGGTTAAACCAAACCATAAAGGTTAGGAAGAAGGCAAACCAGCTCACATGGAGCATTTTGATCTTAGGCTCAGAGAGCTTAAGAATATTTAGGCCGGGTTGAGACATAGTGTTGTCCTATTTAAAAGGGGTTAATCGAATAAGGTTAATAACTTACCCGCTATTTAGCACTTACCATGCCAACACTATAACCCATTGATTTTATTGGCTTTTATCGGATTCCCCATCATTGGAGACTCTGGCAACTCCCCAAAACAATGCACACGCAAAATGCGCCAGTGCACATTTCGGTGCACAACATAGTTCCAATATAGCACCCCATCATCAGAACGATGCCCTAAGCGCACCAAGCTGCTCCGCCCTAATGTTGCGCCAAATCAATTCACGCCAAGCACCAAGTGCTAACTTATGACTCACGAATCACGCACTGGGTTGAACCCAGATGATCCATACGTGCAATTTCGCGCACTAAAGACGAACAAAACTATGCTTTTTTAGGGTAATCCCCCTGTTAACGTAAATTGGCATATGGGTTGCTCTATAGGTAATTAACTAGATTCAAACGTTTTGCGTTTTAGCTTTATCGTAAAAAAAACGTTAAGAAAAAATGCAAAATTAAATTCACTTTTAAATGCACGAATTGTTCTACCTATATAAGCAGCTATACATAGCGACTTAAATAGCAGAACAAAAATGATTAAACCCTATGGAGAGAAACCGTATGAAAATGAAAACTAACTTACTTGCTGCTTCTATCGCTGCCGTTGGTCTTGCTTCTTCTATTAACGTACAAGCTGACGCGTTTACCGACGCCATGAAAGGCAGCACCACAGAAGTTAGCTTCCGTTTACGTAGCGAATCTGTTGATCAAGACCTAGCGTCTGGTGCAACTAAAGATGACAGTGCAACAGCAAACACATTGAAAAGCCGCTTAACCTTCACCTCAGGCGCTTTCAACGGTTTCTCTGTTGTCGCGGAAATCGACAATGTGTCTGCACTATCTGAAACGGATTATGCAGACAAAAGTGCAACATCAAGTCGCACACCTAAAGAATCTCAAGTTATTGCAGACCACGAATACACCGACGTGAACCAAGCCTATGCACAATACCAAGGCTTCGACACAACAGTTAAAGTAGGTAACCAGCGCATCTTGCTTGATAACCAACGTCACGTAGGTGGTGTAGGCTTCCGCCAAGACGAAGCAACTTTCGATGCCATCTCTGTTACTAACAAATCAGTTCCAAACACGACTATTTTCGCAGCAGCCATTAATAACCGCCACACCATTACCGGTGGCGAAACCTTAGAAGATATCGAACTGCTGAACGTAAACTACAAAATGAGCGATGCACTAAGCGCTACCGCTTACGCTTACCAAATTGCTAACTTCGAAGGCAATGACACTGACTTTGAAACCTTGGGTGCACGCTTTACAGGTTCTACTGGCCCAGCGATTTATGAAGCTGAATACGCCACACAAACCAAAGAAACTGCCACTGCAGATTTTGACACCACCTACTACAATGTTGCCGTTGGCGCTAAATTCGCTGGCGTTACCGCAAAAGTAGGTCAAGAGGTAATGGGTTCAGACGATGGCAAAGCGGGCTTTGCAACACCACTAGGTACCAATCATGCCTTTAACGGTTGGAGCGATACCTTTTTAGGCGGTATCGGTAATGCAGGTACCGTAGACACCTATGCCTCTGTCGTTACCAAAGTTGCCGGCATCAAACTGGTTGGCCAATACCACAATTACAAAACTGACGAAGGTAGCGAAAAAGCGGGTAACGAGTTTGGCTTCTTAGTTGCTAAAAAATTCAACAACTATGGCGTGAGCTTAAAAGCCTCTCAATATGAAGCAACAGATTATGCAAAAGCTAATCTAGATAAAGTAGACACCACTAAAGTGTGGCTGACTGGCGAAGCTAAGTTCTAATCAGAACAACACATACCCACAACAGGCTTTAACTTAAAAGCCGCTGGAACCCCGGCTTGCCGGGGTTCTTTCTTTTCATTAATTTTGCAAATTAGGAGTTGCCATGAAGCTAGCAGTTAAGGTTTTGTGTCTGATTCTGCTATCTACCAGCTTACCCTCCATAAGCTGGGCGCAAATAAACTCGCTGTCGGAAGCCATTAACGAGTCCGGCCGTTTACGCATGCTAAGCCAACGCATGGCCAAAGCGCACTTACTCATCGGCATGGATATTCGCCCAGAAAAAGCCACCCAACAATTAAAAGAAAGTCAGGTTAAATTTGAACAAAACTTGATTGATCTTGATGCCTACGCCAACACCAACACACAAAAGCACGCCATCACTCTTGTTAAGCAACAGTGGCGCGAGTACAAAGCACTGCTCGACGAAGCACCTAATAAAGAAAAAGTCCTGCAAATTCTCAATGCCAGTGATGCCACCCTAAGCGCCTGCGAAGATCTCGTTAAACAGTTCGAACAAGCATCCAAAACACGCAGTGCCGCCTTGGTTAATATTAGTGGTCGTCAGCGTATGCTGAGCCAGCGCATCGGCAAACTTTACACAAGCCTAGCTTGGTCAGGCATTCAACCAGATCAAGAAGCCGCACTTAATCAGGCCATCAACGAATTTGAAGACGCGCTGCAAAAACTACAAAAGTCACCTGATAACACAGCAGAAGTCAGCGCCAAACTGAATAAAGTCATGTCGCAGTGGCAGTTTTCAAAAGCAGGGTTTCGCACCCTTAAAGATGGTCAAGGCACTCCCTTTGTGATTTCCATGACCACTGAAAGCATCTTGAAGAAGATGAATGAAATCACTCATCTATACCAAGAGATCGACCTACAAAAAATTTTAGCCTCTAGCTAGTTCGCAAGTCTGAGCGTCTCAGCCCGCCCCCTGCGGCGGGTGCTAGCGACTTAAAAAACGACTGAGCTGATACCACTACAAGTTTTATTGTTGGGCTTAAGCCCAACCTACGGTGCCATGCACCCGTTACAGCCGCTTTAGGTTTGGTTCGGCGTGCCCTTTGGGGTAATTAGCCAAACAAAAAAAACACAAGCCACCTGCTACACCACCACAAGTTTTATTGTTGGGCTGAAGCCCAACCTACGGCGCCATGCACCCGTTACACCCGTTATAGGTTTGGCTCAGCGTGTTCTTTGGGTATTAGCCAAACCAAAGCTAAAACCCAACCTAACACGATGGAAATCCACATCGTAAATTGCACCAAAACAAAACAGATCAAAAAACAACCAGTGCACCATACTGATCCATAAGAGCGCCCTGAGACAAACCAAGCCGCCCCAATATATTCCACAACTGCCCCCCTATCATGCACCTCATCGGTACAAATGAGTCACGAAAAGTCGTAAAACCTTTTGAAATCAATCACTTATAAAACTGGCACGCCCATTGCTAATAAGTTCGCAGATTAAATTTGAATTAAAGACCCTCACCACAACAATTCTAAAGAAAGGGTCAATTTGCAGCTAAAAGCGAGAAAGATTATGTCTAACAAGCAAAAACTCGTTGTCATCGGCAACGGCATGGTTGGCCACAAATTTTTAGAAAGCATGGTGGATATGGAGCAAGCCGCCCACTACGACATCACCGTGCTATGTGAAGAACCCCGCCCAGCATACGACCGTGTATATCTGTCGAGCTACTTTTCAGGTTCAACCGCAGAAGACCTGAGCTTGGTAAAAGAAGGTTTCTTCGAAGCAAATAACATTAACCTTAAACTTAACTGCAAAGCAGAAAAGCTAGACCGCGCAGCCAAAGTCATCACCACTCAATCCGGTGAAGAAATCGCCTACGACAAAGTCATTCTGGCCACAGGTTCTTTCCCATTCGTACCGCCAGTGCCGGGCCACGAGCGTAAAAACTGCTTGGTATACCGCACCATCGAAGACTTAGAAGCCATTACCGCTGCCGCTAAAGGTTCCAAAGTTGGCGTCGTCGTTGGCGGAGGCTTGTTAGGCCTTGAAGCAGCAAAAGCATTAAAAGATTTAGGTCTAGAGACCCACGTGGTTGAATTTGCACCACGCCTGATGGCCGTTCAGGTTGATGACGCCGGCGGCGCATTACTGAAAAGCAAGATTGAAGAACTGGGTGTAAAAGTACATACCAGCAAAAACACACAGAACATTACCGATGGCGACGAATGTGTCCACAAAATGGAATTCGCAGACGGCGAGTCACTTGAAACTGACTTGATCCTGTTCAGCGCGGGCATCCGTCCACAAGACGCCATTGCTCGCGATAGCGAACTGGAACTGGGTCCACGCGGTGGCATTGTTATCAACAATCACTGCCAAACCTCTGATCCTGACGTGTACGCCATCGGTGAATGTGCGCTTTGGGGTGGCATGATCTACGGTCTGGTCGCCCCAGGTTACAACATGGCTAAGGTAGCAGCGCAGCATTTAACTCAAACTGGCGAAGACCTGTTTGAAGGCGCAGACATGAGCACCAAATTAAAACTAATGGGTGTTGATGTTGCTTCCATTGGTGACTGCCATGCACGTACCGAAGGTGCACTAAGCTACGCCTATACCGACGAAGTAAATCAGGTTTACAAAAAAATCGTCGTTAGCGCAGACAAAAAATTACTATTAGGCGCCGTTATGGTGGGTGATGCCGAAGACTACGGCAACCTGCTGCAAATGGCTCTAAACAGCATCGAACTACCAGAAAAACCTGAAGCTCTGATCCTACCTTCTTTAGATGGTGCTGCTAAGCCTATGCTGGGCCCTGACGCCCTACCAGACACAGCGCAAATTTGTTCTTGTTACGACGTAAGCAAAGGCGACATCTGCTGCAGCGTTCAAAACGGCGCGCAAACCATTGGCGACATCAAAGCGGCTACTGGCGCAGCAACCGGTTGTGGTGGTTGTGCTGCGTTAGTTACCCAAGTGATGAACAGCGAGCTGACCAAACTGGGCGTTGAAGTAAACACCGACATTTGTGAACACTTTGCCTACACCCGTCAGGATTTGTACAACATCATTCGCGTTGAAGGCATCAAGTCTTTTGCCGAATTATTAGAGAAACACGGTAAAGGTCACGGCTGTGAAATTTGTAAGCCTGCTGTGGGTTCGATCTTAGCTACATGCTGGAACGACTACATCCTTGAAGACCAACACATGGGCCTGCAAGACACCAACGACATTTACCTAGGCAACATGCAAAAAGACGGTACCTACTCAGTGGTACCACGCATGGCCGGTGGTGAAGTGACACCTGAAGGCTTAATCGCCATTGGTGAAATCGCACGCGACTTTGGTTTGTACACCAAGCTAACAGGTGGTCAACGTGTGGATATGTTCGGTGCGCAATTGCACGAACTACCAAAAATTTGGAAACGTCTGATCGACGCTGGTTTTGAAACAGGCCACGCCTACGGAAAATCACTGCGTACGGTTAAATCTTGCGTAGGCTCCACTTGGTGTCGTTACGGTGTGGACGATTCTGTTGGCTTGGCCATCGAATTGGAAAACCGCTACAAGGGTTTACGTTCACCACACAAACTAAAAATGGCTGTTTCCGGTTGTACCCGTGAATGTGCCGAAGCCCAATCCAAAGATGTGGGTGTTATTGCCACTGAAAACGGTTGGAACCTATACGTGTGCGGTAACGGTGGCATGAAACCTCGTCACACCGACTTATTGGCACAAGACCTAGACAAAGAAACTCTGATCAAATACATCGACCGTTTCTACATGTTCTATGTGAAAACCGCAGACCGTCTACAACGCACCAGCGTATGGATGGACAACTTAGAAGGCGGTTTGGATTACCTGAAGTCTGTCATCATCGAAGACAAATTAGGTATTGCAGAAGAACTGGAAGCGCAAATGGCTAACGTCGTTGGCACTTACCAGTGTGAATGGAAAACCACCATTGAAAACCCTGAAAAACTGAAGCGTTTTGCGCACTTTATTAACGCCGATGAAAAAGACGAAAACATTCAGTTTGTAAAAGAGCGTGGTCAAATCCGCCCTGCAACTGAAGAAGAACGCGTTAACAAAGAAAACCTGATTGCCATTAGTTAAGCATTCGACAACAGAATTTTAGATTTTTAAGGTGATAGACATGAGCGATTTTACAGACGTTTGTGCATTAAACGACATTACTCCAGATACCGGCGTTTGCGCGCTGGTAAACGGCAAGCAAGTGGCGATTTTTCGCCCTGCCGCAACCGGCACACTTTACGCAGTAGGTAACTACTGCCCTGCGGGCAAGGCAAACATTTTATCTCGCGGCATCATTGCCGACATCAAAGGTCAACTCACCGTAGCTTCGCCTTTGTATAAACAGCATTACGTACTAGAAACCGGTCAGTGCCTCGAAGAAGAAACACTTTCCATCCCGACTTACTCAGTCAAAGTGGAAGGCGACCGCGTTTTAGTCAGCGCCTCTTAATTGGCAACCGCGAATCAATAACGAGTAAGTGATGGATTCGCAAACGACGTAAATACCAAATTCGGGCAATACATTGCCCAACAGAATTTAACAGCCCTGACGAGCCGTTAAATGGTAGCTGCAAAGCTAGGGATCTTCGGGTCCCGACCCCTGGCGTAAGAAAGGAATTTCATACTAAAGGGGAGGATGGACTGATGACTTTGGCGAGAGATCAGGACATCCGTTTTCCTTCGTTTGTTCTATACCACCTGGTGTAGCTCAAATCCCCTTCGGCTGCTATGGAATGCCTAATACCGTAGCAGCCGCTTTTTTTTGGGATAACCAAGGAAAACAAACAGAAAATAGCCAATACGCGTCGTTTGGCCTGCCACTTGCTGTAGAGCTGAAAACACAAAAATACATAAGCCAAATCACTGGGTTGAGCGCCTGTCTTGCACCACAAGGATGCGAGCCGATTTTTTTTGCGCCGATTTTCGCCCATTGATGGTGCTATAAAAAAGTTGAGAGAGGGCCATTTCGATGCTGTTTAGCAGACAAGAGCGCAACCCTATTCGGATCGCCGATAAAAAGGTGAAAGAATGGAAATACACTACCTGTGGCTATTGCTCCACAGGTTGCTCCATTGAAGTTGGATTGAACGCCGAAGGCAAAGCCGTCGCCACCCGAGGTAATGCCGAAGCCGACGTAAACCGTGGCAAGCTGTGTATCAAAGGTATTTTTGAACACGAACTGTTCGAAGCCGCCGGTCGTGGTGACAAACCACTCATGCGTAACAAGCCTTACGAGCCTTGGCAAAAGCATGATTGGGATACCGCACTGGACCACATGGGCAGCGAGATCAAACGCATCCAAAACACCTATGGTAAAGATTCCTTTGCCATTATCTCCACTGGTCAGCTATTAACCGAAGAATTTTACTCGCTGGGTAAATTGGCCCGTGGTTGCATCGGCACCAACAACTACGACGGCAACACCACCTTGTGTATGGCGTCAGCTGTGTCTGGTTACAAGCGTTCTTTCGGTAGCGACGGCCCTCCAGGTTGCTACGAAGATTTCGAACACACAGATTGCTTAATCGCGTGGGGCTCAAACCTGCCTGAACAGCACCCCATTATTTACTGGCGCTTAAAAGAAGCCATGGAAAAACGCAAATTCCCACTGATCGTTGTGGATCCTCGCGTCACCATGCTGGCCCAGTTTGCAGACATTCACTTACCGGTTACACCGGGCACAGACGTGGTATTAATGAACTCATTAATGCACGTGATTTTGGCCGAAGGTTTAGAAGACCGCGACTACATTAACGCGCACACTAAAGGCATCGAAGAATTAGAAGCCTGCGTTAAAGATTACGACCCCATCACAGCTTCAAAAATCTGTGGTATCGACGAAGACACCATTCGTCACGTTGCTCGTATCTACGCAAAAGCCGGTGCAGCCATGTCCATTTGGACCATGGGCATTAACCAATCCACCCACGGCAGCGACGGCGTGGTAGGCATCAATAGCTTGAACTTGATTACCGGTAACATCGGCAAACCAGGCGGCACCTCTCTTTCAATTACGGGTCAGTGTAACGCCATGGGTACTCGTGAGTGGTCTTCTTGTTCAGGCCTGCCCGGCTACCGTTTGCTAGAAAAACCAGAACACCGCAAAGAGATCGCAGATTTTTGGGGTATTGATGAAGAGTTCTTCCCGAAAAAACGTGGTTTAACCGAAACCGATATTTTCCCGGCCATTGAAACCGGCCAAATCAAAGGCCTTTGGTTAGTAGCAACCAACCCAATGACCTCCATGCCGAACACAGCGCGTATTCGTAAAACATTAGAAAAACTTGAGTTTTTAGTCATTCAAGATGCCTATGCCGACGTGGAAACCACCCACTACGCACACATGTTTTTACCTGCTGCCGTTTGGGCAGAAAAAGAAGGTTGCTTCACCAACACCGAACGCCGCGTAAACATCGTGCGTAAAGTACAAGAACCTATTGGTGACTCCAAAGCGGACTTCTGGATCTTCAAAGAACTCGCCAAGCGTTTTGAAAACGGCTCCAAAATTCATTTCCCAGAAACACCTGAAGGTGCATTCGAAGAAATGAAAAAACTGTCCAAAGGCGATGGCCGCACATTGAACATTTCAGGCATGAGCCACGACTTGATTGAAGCATCACGTGGTATTCAATGGCCCTATCGTGAAGAGGACAATGCCAACGGCGAAACAGTCGTTAAAGGCGATGCGCGCCTTTACACCGATGGCAAATTCCAAACCCCAGACGGCAAAGCCAATTTGATTCCACTGCCGTTTATCAATAACAACGAAGTACCTTGTGAGGAATATCCATTCTGGATGAACTCAGGTCGCGTGGTGGAGCACTTCCACACCCGTACCCGTACCGGAAAAATGGGCAACCTGAACAAGTACAGCCCAACCCCATACATGGAAATGAACCCAGACGCAGCAGCAGAACTGGGCATAAAACACCAATCTTACGTGCGCATTACCAGCCGCCGTGGCGACGCCGTGGTAATGGTGCAGTTAACCCAACGTGTGCCGCGCAACATGGTGTTTATTCCTTTCCACTTCCACGATTGTGTAAACCGTGTATCCCTCGGTTTGCTTGATCCCCACTCCCGTCAGCCCGCCTTTAAACAATGCTCAGTACGCATTGAAAAGGTCGACCAGAAAATGGCCGCCGAGCTGAACAACGAACGTCGTGCCTACTAAGGCGCACGTTCGAGTTAAACAGCCAAGCGAGAGGCAGCGAGGAGAGAGAACATGAACAAAAAAGTAAACGAATTCGACAACAAAAAAACACCCGTAGTGCAGTTCTACGATGCTGGGGCCAGCAACATTCACTCTGGCACCCATGCACCGCTAAAAAATATTGCGGAGCACGGACAAAACCCAAATACGCAAGATAAAAAACTGCAACCCGCTGGTGGCGCAAAACCAGGCAAACCTGCCGTAGAAATTGGTTTGCGCGAAGACAATATGTCCGGCTTGCAAAAAGCCCTACGTAAATACAATCCATGGTTCATTGCCCGCAACTATTTCGATACCTTGGGTACCGACAACAGCGACTTGGACCCAACACCGCGCCCCATTTTTGATGTACGCCCCGGTGAGCGCGACTACGCAAAACTTAACGACCCAGTGGTTTACGAAACTAACCGCTACGGCACCAAAATTGATTTGTTGGACATTACCCCAACTAAATTGCCAGAAGGCCGCTCGCTTGAAATTAACGGCAACCCGAGCGTGGGTGATAACCCCAACCGTTACAAACAACACGGTTTCCACTTTACTGCGGACAACTGTATCGGCTGTCACGCCTGTGAAGCGGCGTGTTCAGAAAAGAACGACAACCCAGCGCACTTAGCGTTCCGTTCTGTGGGTTATGTGGAAGGGGGTTCTTACCCTGACTTCAAGCGCATGAACATTTCCATGGCTTGTAACCACTGTGACAACCCAGTGTGTATGAAAGGCTGCCCAACAAAAGCGTACACAAAACACGCAGAATACGGTGCCGTATTGCAAGACCCAGAAACCTGTTTCGGTTGTGGTTACTGTACTTGGGTGTGCCCATACAACGCGCCACAGTTGGACCCAATTCAAGGCCGCGTTAGCAAATGTAATATGTGTGTTGACCGCTTAGAAGTCGGTCTAAAACCGGCGTGTGTATCCGCCTGTTTGGGTAACGCCTTAAACTTCGGTGTTATTGAAAACATGCCGGAAAATCGCGAACAGGTTAAAACTCAAATTCCGGGTTTCCCTGACCCATCCATTACCAACCCAAATATTCGCTTCCAGCAAACTAAGACCCTGCCCAACGAAATGGGTCGTACCGACAGCATGCCGCTGAAATACCATAAAGATAACGATGGTAATTTCCGCACCGTGGTAGACGAAAAAGAAGGTAAAGATAAATCTTGGAACCTTGGTCGCTTAAGCAGCCGTGAAAATCCATTGGTGATTTTCACCCTGTTCACGCAAGCCAGCATGGGTGCCTTCATCATGCTTTATTTGGGCAGCCTGTTTGGTGTTGAGTCTTTCACCGCGGTTAAAAATTCCGTTGTGTACTTGCCTCTGCTGATTGTACTGGCAGGTATGCAAGCCACTGGTTTGATTCTGTCCACCATGCACTTGGGTAAACCCATGCGCTTCTACCGTGGCTTTAACAACTTGCGTTACTCACCCGTCAGTCGCGAAGCCTTAGGCGTTGCACTGTTCTTTGCTGGTTTGGCTGCGTTTACCGCAGTGGAAGTGTTAACCACAGGTCTAAGCTATTTAGAAATTGATTTTGCGGCTTTCCAAACTGCGTTGACCAACATCCAACACGGCGCAGCTGTGTTTGCCATCGTAACGGGCCTAACCGGTTTGTACTGGATGTACCGCTCTTACCGCATTCCAGCGCGTCCGTTCTGGAACCACTGGCAAGTGGCTACGTCTTTCTTCGGTACCATGTTTAGCTTGGGTAGCGTTGTCGTTGCACTGATTGCTGTGCCTGCGTTGTTAATCGCCGGTAACGATTATGTACAACTGGTTCAAATCACGGCTGGCCTTGCAACCCTAGGTTTAGTGGCGGAAGGTTTAGGTTTAATTGCCCACAGCAAAGCAATGAACGTTGAAAGTGGTGAAGGCGCAGCCGCCCACTACATTCAGCAAACCACTTTCGGTAAAACCTACGTGGCCCGAAACGTTTTGATGGCCCTCGCTGCAGTATTAACTGCATCTGTGGCACTGGTATTCAGCGACTCAATTACAGGTCTGGTACTGGGTGGCTTTGCAGCACTCACCGCAATGGCCGCGTTGTTAATTGGTCGTGCACTGTTCTACATTCTTGTAATTCCAACCACCATGCCCGGTGCGTTCTTCTGGAAGAACAAAGGTTTTGAAGAACATGCGAGGGATATTGGGCTGGCAGATAAACCTCAAGTGGGTGTGGTACCTGCTTGTCACGGCCACTAACTTTGGTGTTGAAAAGCTAGCTGCATAGTCGGAGCTTCGTTAAAAATGACCTCGGATTGCTCATGTACCAACAACGTACACTGCGCATCCTCAAACATTTTTGCCTTGCTCCGCCCGCTTCGCTAACGCTTTTCAATAACCAAAGCTCGATTTTGTTGAAGCGCCGTCCACTTCACAAACGCTTTTAACAGCTAAAGTAGCTTTGCAGGAGCTCCGCCCGCTTCGCTAACGCTTTTCAAATACCAAAGACGCTTCTGTAGGAGGCCGCTTGCGGGCGACAATCGCTTGCAAGCAAGCTCCTACAGAGTATCCTTCCTTACAAGTATTCGTTTTCTGTAGTTCATCCCATGACCCTTCAAGACCTTCTCAACAAAACCTGCTTAATCGGCCTAACCTATGTAAATAGCAACGGCGACGTTTTGAAAATGGCACAATACGCAGGCACAGTTAAAGCCGTGGATGAAGAAGAAGGCATTACCATTTCCTTAATGCCAGTTGCCGGTCACGACTACCCGAACAATCAAACACCAAACTTTCATTTGCCACCATCGTTAGAACCTTGGTTTATTGCCCCTAAAGGCCACTACAAAAACGCCGAGCACAACATAGATATCCAGGACCCGGACTACATGGTGACGTGGGATATTGTGAAAAAGAAAGATGCAGGTGAGGTAGAAGAAGGCCAACAAGAATGGTGGGAGTGGCACCCAAGAACAGCGCCACCTAAGGTGAATTGATTCAGTAGCAATAAGGCTAATTTTCCCCTTCTTGCATCCAAAACACTTCCCAAATATGCCCGTCTAAATCTTCAAATGAACGGGCATACATAAACCCATAGTCATCTGGTTCTCGGTATTCACTGCCGCCTGCCGCAACAACGTTCTCCATTAAAGCATCCACAGCCTGCTTAGATTCCAGTTGCAATGCGATTAGGGTTTCTGTTGATGTCTTAGAGTTCACCAATGTTTTTCGCGTAAAACGTTTGATGCTGTCATGGGTATGCAGCATCACATTTATGGTTTCAGACATGACTAACGCAGCTGCTTCGTCATTGGTGAATTGCGTATTAAAGCCATAGCCTAAGGCTTCAAAAAATGCTTTTGCGCGGGGCAGATCCTCCACGAAAAGATTTAAATACATGGCCTTAGGCATAGGGCGCTCCTTACGGTTTTTTACCTGAAAACATTGCCACACACCCTTTCACGGTTATGCTGACATCGATAAAATGGTCACTTAGTGTTTTTTGCAAATCCGCCAGCGAGTCGTTGTGATTACAAAAAATACCTTTTTTGTTGTAGACCGCCATCAGCTTTTTAGCCAATCCACTTTTGGGTAGCCCTTCACCCAAAATCGTACTACCGAAAAATACACCGCCAGAATTCATAACGTCCTTGGCGTGTTTAAACACTACACTTTTTTCATTTAAGTCGCCTGGAATGCAATGCAGCAAATAATTAATACTCACAGAGTCAAATTTAGCGCAGCTTAAGTTAAACGGTTCGAGTACGTTTTTGCGGTAAATTTCAGGGTTAAATTGCGAAATGGCCGCAGCCGTTGACGCCAGACTGTTTTCATTTAAGTCCATAATGGCAAGACGCTGCGTTGATGCTGGAAGATGTTTTTTGAGGTAATAGCCGGTACCGACACCGATATCCAAATGGTTTGGTGAGACTTGGTCTTTAAATAATTGGCTAATGTGTTTGGTGGGGCATTTCCAAATAAGGTGATTGGATACGCCCAAAACTAAAATATCGTACAGCGACAAAACCCGTTTAGAGTAAACCGCCTGCCCTGCAATTACGGCATCCTTGTTCATGTTCACGTCCTTTTGATAAATGAAGCCCAAACCATATACCAAGCAGGTTGTCCTGCCTAGCGGTGGAAGGACGCCACGGTATCCATTGACGCCCGTCAGCCTGTTAAACCCAGTTTGTGA
This sequence comes from Pseudomonadales bacterium, assembly GCA_041589295.1. Lineage (GTDB taxonomy): Bacteria > Pseudomonadota > Gammaproteobacteria > Pseudomonadales > Oceanobacteraceae > Bermanella. Next base: position 1,060 of record JBFHVZ010000055.1, on the reverse strand, counting down.
ACTAAACTGTTAGTAATTTCTAATTGTTGATTCCAACGAGATTACCGCCGTGTTTCATCATATTTTGGTATTGGTTCACCCCGAAAAAGACAACCGCCCTGCCATCGAGCGAGCACTGAGACTGTCCATCCCCAACCGTACCGAGATTACGCTATTAAGCTTGGTCTACAGCCGTACTTTAGACAGTGACTATTTATTCGATGTGCAGGGCCGTGAAAAGGCCCATGAATCCTTCAAAAACCAATGCTCCCGTAAGTTGCTTCCAATTCAATACGAGGTCAACAAACTGGGTATTGATACCCACATTGACGTGCGCTGGAGCAAACACAAACAAAAGGATCTAGACGCCATAATTGATGAACTGCATGTCGATTTGGTGGTTAAAACCGTGCGCGAGCACGGCATACTCGAAAAGATCTTTCTCGGTCACCACGAATGGCAGCTCATTAACCATTGCAAGGTCCCCGTGCTGCTGGCAAACCCCGCTGTAACCTATCACCCAAATCCAATTATCACCGTCGCCGTAGACCCAGTTCAAAGCCACGATAAACCCAGCACGTTAGACCATGAATTATTGAAAATGGGACAAGAGCTGAGTGTGCAGCTACGGGGCCAAACGGCGGTATTTCACAGTTACGACCCAATTCCCCCCAGTCTGTTAACTGATGCAGATAGCATTAGCTATCAAGACCTTTCGGATACCATTCGTCACCGTCACCAACACGCATTTGCCGAGTTCATGCGACAACACCCAGTTGACCCTGAATTCGAATGGCTAGAAGAGGGCGACATTTATGAACTGCTCCCCAAAACCTTAAAGGCACATCAGTCGCCGCTAGTGGTCATGGGCGCGGTGGCAAGAAGCAAGCTCGATCACTGGCTTATTGGCAGTACCGCAGAACGCTTGCTAGAGGTCATTGGCTCAGACATTCTTATCCTAAAGCCGCACGCACTACATTAGATCTTACTAATATAAATTAGAGTTCCAAACCAGTGCATGCAAGGTCGGCGTGGGTGAGATTAAAGATGCTAGGCCTTGTAAGCCCTTTATTAACAAGGG
>JBFHVZ010000054.1:0-18573 GCA_041589295.1 Pseudomonadales bacterium | reverse complement strand
ATCCACAGAAATTACTTCCAGCAATTCGCCGTTCATGCGGGCTTCCAATTGCTTTTGTGGCAGTTCGGCTAGGTCGATGGCACCTTGGTTGGTCCAAGCCACGTTTGGCAGCAGGCCAAAGATACCAGCTAGGTTGATGCCGTGAGGCTTAACCAGACGGTGAGAGATCAGTTGCAGCTTTAGGTAAACCTCTGGCGTGCTAGAGGCTTGTTCGTCGCTTTCTAATACCACTAACACGGTAGGCGCTTTGCTGTTTTTCAGTGCGTTGGCTAGCTCAGCTTGTTCGCCAGACAGGTTGGCTGCCAGTGCGTCCAGTTTGCCCGCATCCAGTTGGATGGCTTGGTTGCCCGTTTCGTAGCCTGCCGCTTTTGCGGCTTCTACTAGGCTTGCTTCAGGTTGGTAAACCGGCTTTTGGTAGAACACTTCTAACCACTCGCCTTTCGCGTTTTGAGTACCTACACCGATTGCAAATGCTAATGCCATTTTGATTTCCTGTTATTACTTACTTTTAAGTTTAATCTTCGATCAGGGTGAGCCGTTGCTACCCAAGAGTTTGTTGCTGTGGGTGAATTGCTGATGTGCTCTTTTGGGGTGTGCGGCCCATGGATGGGCCGGTCAAGCCTACAGGGATGTATTCACGGCGCCCCAAAAAAGTACTCAGCAATAAGCCCCTTTGAATTAGTTACCGGTAAAGCTTTGATATTCCTCAGCCTTAAACCCCAGCAAATACTCGCCATTGCGCTCTAACACCGGACGTTTGATGACTGACGGGTTATCTAACATTGCGGCCTTAGCGGCGGCTTTGTCGCCGCCTGAGATGGCTGCCTTGGTGGCGTCGTCCAGCTGGCGGTAGGTGGTGCCACGCTTATTAATCAGCGTGTCCAGCTCAATGTTGGCGATGAACTGGTCGGCCAGCTCAGGGCTAAGGCCCGCCTTTTTGTAATCGTGAAATTCGTAGGCCACAGCGGCTTGGTCCAGCCACTTGAGCGCCTTTTTCATGGTGTCGCAGTTTTTAATGCCGTAAATCTTCATTCTTCGCTGCTTTCTGGGCGTAAAAAAGGGCCGCATTAAAGCATATTTGGCTTAAGGATTCAGCCCTACAGCAAGTATGGGATTAATGACCGCCACGGCTTAGGCACTAGGGTTCAGCCCGTTGACGGCTTTATGGTATATAGAAGGCATGTCGCCCGAGGATATTCATTATGTCGTTGAACATCGCACAGTCGTTACAACCCCTAGCCCAGTGTTTTCTGCAAGCAGAAGGCGAGTCCGATGAGCAATTACAGCAGCGTTTAGTGCAATTGGGCATGGCCGATGTTGAAGCCCGCCAGTGGGTTCTGCTCATGCCATTGGCGTTTGCCCGTGCGGCGTACCGGTTTCAACTGCCCCATTTGGCCGACGAACAGAACCAGTATGTGCAGTGCTTGCTATCGGCGGAACAAGAAGCAGGGGTTGAGCCTCACGTGATGAAGCTCGATCAATTGGCGCCGTACATTTTGGCCCATGCTTGGGCCTGCGATTGCGGGCAAATGGATACCATCACCAGCCCAGAGTACAACGCCATTGTGCGTCGCAGCGTGGAATTCGAAGCCATTCAGTCGTTGCGGACAGGGGCCATAGAAACACTACCGCCCTTGATGCTGAGGTTTTAGCGGGCGATTTACAGGCTTTCGATCAACGCACGAATGCGCTTCGCGGCTTCAATACACTCTTCTACCTCGGCCACTAAGGCCATGCGAATGCGGTTTGCCCCCGGGTTGATGCCGTCAACGGTACGTGACAAATAAGAACCGGGTAGTACAGTCACTTGCTGCTCGGCAAACAGACGTTGTGCAAATTCTTCTTCATTGATAGGTGTTTTGGCCCACAGGTAGAAGCTGGCGTCGGTCTGCTTCACATCCATCACCGGCGATAGAATCTCCAGTACGGCTTTAAATTTTTCTGTGTATAGACGACGGTTCTCTTGCACATGGGCTTCGTCGTTCCACGCAGCGATGGAGGCCAACTGGTTCGGCACGCTCATGGCACAACCGTGGTAGGTACGGTATTGGAAGAAGGGGCCTAAGATATCTGCATCACCGGCCACAAAGCCGCTGCGTAGGCCCGGCAGGTTCGAGCGCTTGCTCAGGCTGTGGAAGACCACACAGTTTTTGTAGTCGTCACGACCCAGTTCAGCGCAGGCTTGCAGTAGACCCACAGGCGCTTCTGCGCTGTCCACGTAAATCTCGCTGTAGCACTCGTCTGCGGCTAAAACAAAGTTGTACTGGTCAGACAAGGCAATCAGCTTTTTAAGCGTGTCCATGTCCATGACGGCACCCGTTGGGTTACCAGGGGAACAGGTGAACAGGATCTGGGTGTTTTCCCACACGCTGGTAGGTACTGCGTCAAAATCGGGCTGGAAGCCATTCTCTTCTAAACAAGGCAGATAGTGAGGCTCGGCACCGGCTAAATAGGCTGCACCTTCATAGATTTGATAGAAGGGGTTAGGGCTGACCACCAGCGCATCGGGTTTGTCTTCAACCACGGCTTGTACAAAGGCAAAAATCGCTTCGCGGGTACCGTTAACGGGCAGCACCTGAGTTTCGGCATCCAGTGCATTCAGCTTAAAGCGCGTGCTGGCCCATTGGGCGATGGCTTGACGCAGCTCTGGCAAACCCTTGGTGGTTGGGTAATTAGACAGCTTATCGAGATTATCGGCGATGACCTGTTTAACGAAGGCAGGGCTTTCGTGCTTAGGTTCACCAATGGACAGTGCAATGTGGGGCAATTCACAGGTCACCTGTGCGGCGGCCTTGAGTGCAGTCAGTTTCTCAAACGGATAGGGTTGCAACTTGTCCAACTTCGAATTCATGGGCGTGTCTGCTGATCGTCATGTGGTTGTCATATAAGGGTGCGGCATTATAGAGGTGCCTGCTGGCGCAGACAAATATCCTCTATTAAGGCTATTTGCCCTTCAATTGCACAGGGCTATTTTCGCCTGTGCTTCGTTATGAAGCTGCTATTGCCTCCAAAGTGTCCATTGCTGGGCGTGCGCTGTGCATTGAGTTGGCGCACGTAAATGGGCCTCTGCTTCAAAACTCACCATATCTTACGTTTCGACGCACCTAACGGTGCCCTTCGCTTTTGCACTGAAAAAAATCGCTTTTCAAAAAGCGGGGTTAAACGTGCACAGTTTTGGTTTGAAAACCGTTAAAAGTGGACGTTTTTGCTCTGAAAATCGGAAATTAATAAATTGGCACGTTGTTTGAGATAGGTATTTCGTACGTAAATTTTAAATTTGTTCAATGCACAAAATTGAATACCTATTTAACTGTCAAAGAGGAAGACAAATGAAACTTCGATCTTTTATTAAAAAAGCCTTTTCAAAAGGCGTTAAAGGAGCGGCCTTAACTGCTTCATTAATCGGCGCAACTGCGTATGCAGTTGAACCTGAAAAAGAAGAATTAAAATTTGGTTTTATTAAACTGACCGACATGGCGCCACTTGCCATTGCGGCTGAAAAAGGTTTCTTCGAAGACGAAGGTTTGTTCGTTGAATTAGAAGCACAAGCAAACTGGAAAGTACTGTTGGACCGAGTGATTACCGGTGAACTAGATGGCGCACACATGCTGGCGGGTCAACCTCTGGGTGCAACCATCGGCTTTGGTACACAAGCGCATATCATCACCGCTTTCTCCATGGACTTAAACGGTAATGGTATTACTGTTTCTAACGACGTGTGGAAAGAAATGAAGAAAAACATTCCACACAAAGACGGCAAACCCGTTCACCCAATTAAAGCAGACGCGCTAAAACCTGTAATCGCAAAATACAAAGATGAAGGTAAGCCGTTCAACATGGGTATGGTATTCCCAGTTTCTACCCACAACTACGAACTACGTTACTGGTTAGCAGCCGGTGGTATTAACCCAGGTTTCTACGCGCCACACAAAGGTGACACGTCAGGTACATTACAAGCCGAAGCAATGCTGTCTGTAACACCGCCACCACAAATGCCTTCTACTTTAGAAGCGGGCACCATCTACGGTTACTGTGTAGGTGAACCATGGAACCAACAAGCTGTATTTAAAGGCATTGGTGTACCGGTTATCACCGACTACGAAATTTGGAAAAACAACCCAGAAAAAGTTTTTGGTGTGAGCAAAGGTTGGGCTGATAAATACCCACAAACCCACATCGCTGTGGTTAAAGCTATGATTCGCGCAGCAAAATGGTTGGATGAAAACAACAACGCAAACCGTCCTGAAGCCGTTAAAATTCTTTCGCAGTCTAACTACGTTGGCGCAGACTACGATGTAATTGCTAACTCAATGACAGGTACATTCGAATACGAAAAAGGCGACAAGCGTGAAGTGCCAGACTTCAACGTATTCTTCCGTTACAACGCAACCTACCCATACTACTCTGATGCAATCTGGTACCTGACTCAGATGCGTCGTTGGGGTCAGATTCCTGAATATCAACCAGACTCTTGGTACATGGATATTGCGAAAAAAGTTTACCGTCCTGACATCTATGCTCAAGCTGCAAAAGAGCTGATCGCCGAAGGCAAACTGAAAGCGTCTGAATTCCCAGACTTCAAAACCGAAACTGGTTTCAAACCACCTCAGAAAGACTTCTTGGATGGCGTAACCTATGACGGTTCTAAACCTAACGATTACCTAAATAACTTGAAAATTGGTTTGAAAGGTAAAGACAAAATCTAACCTTTAGAGACTGCTTATGAGTGAGTAAAGATCGTCGCTCACTCATATGCGGGATCAAGTTTTAAGTTTAGATTTAAGGAAAGTTCAAGGGGCAAAATGATGACAAGTATGGTAGCGAAGTTAGAGACTATAGGAATTTTTGCACCTTGGGTGCGGTTGGCGAAAGGGGAAAACGCCAAAGAACAAGTAAATATTCTACTGCGCTCAATCGGTGTACCTGTATTCGCATTCTTAGTGTTTTTATTTATTTGGGATGCGGCTGCAAAGCGCGTAGTCACCTCACTGGGTCAAGTACCTGGTCCGACTCAAGTGTTAGAACAGGCGCAAAGCCTGTGGCAAGAATACAAAGACGAAAAAGTAAAAGAACAAAAATTTTACGAGCGTCAAGAAAAACGTAACGCTAAAAAGCTAGAAAAAGATCCAAATGCCGAAGTGAAATGGCGCGAGTATCGCGGCCGTGTGACGTTTGTGGATCAAATTTTTACCAGTTTGTTTACGGTATTTACCGGATTCTTCTTAGCGGTAGTGGTAGCAGTACCGCTGGGTATCGTGATGGGGTTAAGCAACACTTTGTACACAGCCATGAACCCAATTGTACAAATCTTTAAGCCCGTATCACCGTTAGCATGGTTGCCTATTGTCACCATGGTGGTGTCTGCTGTGTATATCAGCCAAGACCCTATGTTTGAAAAAGCATTTGTCACCTCAGCCATTACCGTGACGCTGTGCTGCATGTGGCCAACTTTAATTAATACCTCTGTGGGTGTATCTGCGATTCCACAAGATTTGTTAAACGTGAGTAAAGTTTTGCGCCTTAATTGGTTTACTAAAGTGCGCAAGGTTGTGCTGCCATCTGCGGTACCCATGATCTTTACCGGTATGCGTTTGTCATTAGGTGTGGGCTGGATGGTGTTGATCGCGGCGGAAATGCTGGCGCAAAACCCAGGCCTAGGTAAGTTTGTTTGGGATGAATTCCAAAACGGCAGCTCTAACTCACTCGGCCGTATTATGGTGGCGGTATTAACCATCGGTTTTATTGGCTTCTTGTTAGACCTATTGATGTTGAGCCTGCAACGTTATTTCTCTTGGGATAAATCCAGTGCTCAGCGTTAACCGCGTGAAGGTGTCGCTACCAAGCTATGAAAAATCCGCTTGGTAGTTCAAGGGCGTAAAGGCGAACCTCTTACAGAAAATGTTATAGCAATCGTAAGAACGACGCCTTGTCCAAAACTGAATTGTAAGAGCGACACCTCGTCGCAAAAATGAATTGTAAGCGCGACGCCTCGTCGCGAATAGAAATAAGGGGAATCAAAATGAGTACTCCGCATTTACATATCGACCATGTTTCCATGGAGTTTCCAACACCTAATGGTGTGTTTACGGCATTGGACGACGTGAATCTTAAAATTGCACAAGGTGAGTTCGTCTCTTTAATCGGTCACTCTGGCTGTGGTAAATCCACGGTGTTAAATATTGTGGCTGGCCTATACGAAGCCACCAAAGGCGGCGTCATACTTGATGGTAAAGAAGTGAATGAACCGGGCCCTGAGCGTGCTGTGGTGTTTCAAAACCACTCTTTGTTGCCTTGGTTAACCGCTTACGAAAACGTCGAGCTGGCAGTTCAGCAAGTCTTTAAAGGCAAAAAATCGAAAGCCGAAATGAAAGCGTGGATCGAGCATAACCTTGAGCTTGTGCACATGAGTCACGCCATGCATAAAAAACCGGACGAAATTTCTGGTGGTATGAAGCAACGTGTGGGCATTGCCCGTGCATTGGCCATGGAGCCAACCGTACTGCTGATGGATGAACCGTTTGGTGCGTTAGATGCGCTTACGCGTTCACACTTGCAAGACAGCTTAATGGAAATTCAGCGTGATCTGAAAAACTCTGTCATTATGATTACCCACGATGTGGACGAAGCGGTATTGCTGTCTGATCGCATTGTGATGATGACTAATGGCCCTGCGGCGACCATTGGCGAAATCCTGCAAGTGGATTTAGAACGCCCACGTCATCGTTTGGAACTGGCAGATGATCCTAAATACAACCATTACCGCGCAGAAGTTCTGAAGTTCTTGCACGAACGTCATGCGAAGCCGGATGTGGAGCCAGCTAAAAAGAAAGAAGACAAAGCAGAAGTGAAAGCGGTTGCTTAAGACTTTTGAGATGGTTAGCAAAGAGGTTTTGCTAATTAGTAAAACCTCTTTGTTTATTAGTGATCAACCTAATTAGAAGTGTAAACTTACCTATAGGCACTGCCGACCATCGAAATGCAATTAGGGCAGCCAGAATTTGCAAATGAGTTGTTGATAACTAATGAGCCCTGAGTGCCAATTTGTTGGTGCTGAATTACCACCATGCCTGCGCCCATTAAGGCAGCCTCATTTCGTAGCTCATTTCTACATTGAATTATGTTTGTTGAGGCAGATTTTGCATTCATTCCAAAGCTGCACGCAACTTCACCAAGATACGTGTAATTGGAAGCTTCCGATGGTGTTAGTGATGTAACCAGCTGGACTTGTTGTCCCGCGCTTGTTAATTCTAAGTTCGAGCATCCTGCTAATAAAGCTGCTGCTAGTACAACTGAAATCTTGCGCATTATTCCTTCCTGTTTTTGAGCAATATTGTAGCGTAGCCGAGTATACTTAAACGTTTTCTTGTAACTCAACCTGCTCATTTAATTCCGTAATAATGGCCTGCTGCAATTCTTTACAAAATGCTGGGTCACTGAACGGCTTACCTTTTTTATCGGTCAGCAAGAAGATATCGTCCACGCGCTCGCCTTCGGTCAATATTTTCGCCGTTTGTAAACTAAGGTCGTAACGGGTGAAAACACGTCCCATGCGCGCAAGCAAGCCCGGACGGTCCGGCGCAATGACCTCTAAACAGGTGGCTTTACGAATGGGGTCGTTACTGATGATGACTTTCGGCTCAACGTCAAACTGTTTTAGCTTACGCGATGTGCGGCGTTGAATGAGCTTAGGAAAATCCTCTGGGTTGGACAGGGCTTTTTCCAAACTGGATTTAATGCGTTCTATGCGTGTGGGTTCGGTGATGGGTTCGCCGTTTTCATCCAGCACAATATAGGTATCCAGCGTATTGTTGTTGGCCGAGGTGATGATGCGGGCGTCTTGGATATTCAGATGTAACTGATCCAGCGCAGCCGTCATGGCGGCAAACACGTGGGGCTGATCTTTCATGTAAATGAAAATCTGCGTTGCCCCTTCAAAGGCTTGGTCACTGGTTTCGCCAATCAGAATCAAGGGTTTATCGCTGTCGCCGTGGGCGAATAACGCTTCGGCATGCCAAGCTAGGTTTTCCGGCGTTTCGCGCAAAAAGTATTCGTCGCCTGGGTCGGCCCATAAGGCATGGATTTGATCTGCGCTGTATCCTTTGTCTCGCAGCAGGGCGATGGCGATTTCTTGTGTTTCTTGAATCCATTCTTCGCGGTTGGCTGGGTTGTCCAAGCCTCGGCGCAGCATGTGCAATGTTTCGTGGTACAAGGTACGCATTTGCTCCGCGCGCCAGCCGGTCCACAATTTTTTATTGGTGGAATAGATATCGGCCGCAGATAGTACGAACAAATGGTTTAAACGATTGATGTCACCAATTTGCGTCGCAAAGTGATGCATGGCTTCTGGGTCTGAAGTGTCCAGTCGTTGTGAACCTTGGCTGAAGATCAAATGGTTTTGTACCAGCCACACAATTAAGTCGGTGTCTTTGGTGCTTAGGCCGTGTTGATCACAAAAGTTTTTGGCCATATCTGCACCCACAAATTCGTGATCGCCGGGTTGGGATTTACCAAGGTCGTGTAATAGACCCGCGAGATAAAGTACTTCTTTTTTCGGAATGCGGTGAATGAGTTTGCTGGCCAGCGGGAACTGTTCTTTGTCTGTGCCAAAACGCAACTGACGAATAAACTGCACACAGCGTAAGGTGTGTTGATCCACAGTGTAAACATGGAAAAGGTCGTGTTGCATTTGACCTATGATGTCGCCGAATTCTGGAATGTATTGGCCTAGCACGCCATAGCTCATCATGCGATCAAGCTCGCGCACCAAGTGATCTGGGTTGCGCACAATCGCCATAAAGGTACGAATGTTGTTCGGGTCGCTGCGGAAGTTTTCATCGATGCGGTGGCGATTGTCGCGCAACGAACGAATGGTGCTTGCGCGAACGCCTTTTAAGCTGTCATCGGTGGCGAGTATGTAAAACACTTCCAACATGGCTGATGGTGTGTGTTCGAATAGTTTAGGGTCACGAATTTCCAAATAGTCGTTGTAGCGTTGGAAGTGCGCATTAATCTTTTTGATCTCGGGCGCTTGTTTGCTGTCGAGTATTTCTTCTTTCAATAGCAGCAAAACAAGGTCGTTTAATTCGGTCAGCGCCATGCCGTAGCGGTAGTACTGGTGCATCATGTGTTCAACGCCCAGTGCTTTTTCGTCATCTTCAAAGCCAAGAATCGCAGCGATTTCTTTTTGGAAATCGAACAACAGTTGGTCTTCTTCGCGGCCGGTTACCATATGCAGGGCATAACGCAATTGCCAAATAAAGTCGCGACAGCGATGCAGGATGCCGTACTCGAACGAGGTCAAAATGCCGCGTTCTTTTAATGAACTCAGTGAGTTATCGCCATAGTGGCGGTGCAATGTCCAAACAATGGTGTGCAGGTCGCGTAGACCGCCCTGACAATTTTTGAGGTTTGGTTCTAGGTTGTAGTCGGTGTCGCGGTGCTTGGTGTGGCGTTCGATTTGCTCTTGCCATTTGGCTTCGAAAAACTGCGAGCTGGGCCAGATGTTATCTGGACCAGTGATTTGACGCATGGTGTCTCGTAGGCTGTCAGGTCCTGCCAGTGTGCGGGTTTCCATTAAATTGGTGACTATGGTCAGGTCTTTTGCAGCTTCACGCTGGCAGTCATCCAATGTGCGCACGCCGTGGCCAACATCGAGTTTTAAATCCCACATGAAGGTAATAAACATCTGCATGGCGTCTTTGTGTTGCTCAAAGGCGTCTTCGTCTTTGAGTAGCAGCAGCACGTCGATGTCGGATTTAGGATGAAGCTCACCACGACCATATCCACCGACAGCCAGTAGCGCGATGTTGTCGTGGTCATCGGGGAAGTATTGCTGCCAAGCAATGGCCAGTAGTTGGTCCATAAACTGGGCGCGGGTATGAACCAGAGTGACCGCGTCTAGGGTGTCACGAAAGTGCTGGTCCATGGCCGACTGCGCGTTTTTTAGCGCAGTTTTAAAAAGTGGGATTGGGGGCTTGGATGCCGCTAAATCGGCACGAAAAGCATCAGCATCAAATATGCGGTGTATTAAAGCAGCATCCATGGGGTGACCTTATTGCTCCCAAGGGAAGACTTCTTCCTGACGGCGGGTCAGTACTTCTACACCGGTGGCGGTCACCAGAATGGTGTGTTCCCACTGGGCTGATAGCTTGCGGTCCTTGGTGATGACGGTCCATTGATCGCCAAGCAGCTTGGAGCCGGCTTTGCCTTGGTTGATCATGGGTTCGATGGTGAAGCACATGCCTTCTTTCAGTTCCATACCGGTTCCGGGGCGACCGTAGTGCATAACCTGTGGTTCTTCGTGGAAGCCTTTGCCTATGCCATGGCCGCAGTATTCGCGTACCACGGAATAATAGTTGGATTCGGCGTGCTGCTGAATGATATGGCCGATGTCACCAAGGCGGGTGCCGGGCTTAACAATGCCGATACCTTTATACATGCATTCTTGTGTGATCTTGACCAAGCGCTCATCTGCAGGCTTGGGCTCGCCCACAAAAAACATCTTGCTGGTGTCGCCGTGGTAGCCATCTTTGATCACGGTTACGTCGATGTTGACGCTGTCGCCTTTCTTTAGCACCTTGTCATCGCTAGGAATGCCGTGACAGATCACGTGATTTACCGAGGTACAAATGGATTTAGGGAAGGGCGGGTTGCCATAGCCCAGCGGTGCTGGAATGGCATTTTGTTTGTTCACAATGTAGTCGTGACAGATGCGGTCGATCTCACCCGTGGTGACCCCAGGTTTGACGTATTCGCCAATCATCTCCAGGACTTCAGCGGCCAAGCGGCCTGCTACGCGCATCTTTTCGATTTCTTCTGGGGTTTTGATGGTCACAGCCATATGCGTGCTTATATCTGCTCGAAACATGAAAGGGCGTATTGTACTGGTTTGATGCTGAGCGCGCTACGGCGGCGGCATTTGCGTGTTTCGTCTGCTGCCCGGATTCTTGCGTCAGATAGTCTGCTATGGTATAAAGCGCGCGCTTCGCTGAATGGCAGCGGAGACAAATATGTAAATCCACACATATATCGACACGCTGTTCTGGGTGTCCGCTGGCTTAGCCAGAGGATTGGACAGTGGGATATATGGAGGCCCAACCCTATACATTAAGGTGTAATATGGCACAAGTTAGCATGCGTGACCTGCTGAAAGCAGGCGTTCACTTCGGTCACCAAACTCGTTACTGGAACCCAAAGATGGCTCAGTACATCTTTGGTGCTCGTAACAAGATTCATATCATCAACTTGGAGCACACTGTTCCTGCGTTCAACGAAGCGTTGAATGTAGTAAAAGGTCTGGCTGCCAAGAACAACAAAATCATGTTCGTAGGTACCAAGCGTGCCGCGTCTAAAGTGATTCAAGAACAAGCTCAACGCTCTGGTATGCCTTTCGTTGCACACCGTTGGTTGGGTGGTATGTTGACCAACTACAAAACCATTCGTCAGTCTATCAAGCGTCTGCGTGACCTTGAAACTCAAAAGAACGACGGTACTTTTGAACAGCTGACTAAGAAAGAAGCTCTGATGCGTACTCGCGAAATGGAGAAGCTGGAGCGTTCTATCGGTGGTATCAAAGAGATGGGCGGTTTGCCAGACGCGATCTTCGTTATCGACGTTGATCACGAGCGTATCGCTATCCAAGAAGCAAACAAGCTGGGCATCCCAGTAATCGGTATCGTGGACACCAACAGCAACCCAGACGGCGTTGATTACGTGATCCCAGGTAACGATGACGCAATCCGCGCGATCGAAATCTTCACCGCTGCTGTGGCTGACGCAGTAGTAGAAGGCAAAACTGAAGCAGGTGCTGCACCTGTAGCAGAAGAGCCAAAAGCTGAAGAAGCTGAAGCGCCAGCTGCCGAGTAATATTGTCACAATCGGTAGTTAGGGTAACTCAAGGCTGTTGTTGACAGCCTGAGTCGCCGACGAGACGTCTGGCTAAGGTAACTTAGCCGGATGTTTCTATAAGAGGGGCCTTGAAAATGACCGGCCCTGTCTAGGCAAGAATTCGTTTGATAAAGATTAGGTGGGACTATGTCAGCTGTATCTGCAAAGTTGGTTAAAGAATTACGTGAACGCACTGGTTTGGGCATGATGGAGTGTAAAAAAGCTCTAGCTGAAGCCGGTGGTGACATCGAAGCGGCAATCGAAGAGCTGCGTAAGAACTCTGGCTTGAAAGCCGCTAAAAAAGCAGGTCGTACTGCTGCTGAAGGTATCGTGGTTGTTAAAGCTGCGGCTGACAACACGTCTGCGGTATTGGTTGAAGTTAACTCTGAAACTGACTTCGCTGCTAAAAACGGTGATTTCGTTGCGTTCGCTAACAAGGTTGCTGAAACTGCATTCGAAACCAAAGATGCTGACGTTGCTGCATTCAACGAAGGTGCTTTGAAAGACGTTCGTGAAGGTCTGGTTCAAAAGATCGGTGAAAACATCTCTGCACGTCGCGCTGCATTCGTAGAAGGCGAAGTTGTAGGTGGTTACGTTCACTCTAACAACCGTATCGCTGCACTGGTTGCTCTGAAAGGCGGCTCTGAAGAGTTGGCAAAAGACATCGCGATGCACGTAACTGCGGTTAACCCACGCGTACTGTCTCCAGAAGACATGCCTGCTGAAGAGCTGGAAAAAGAGAAAGAAATCATCCGTGCTCAACCAGATATGGAAGGCAAGCCTGCTGAAATCGTTGAAAAAATGGTTGGCGGTCGTATCAGCAAGTTCTTGAAAGAAAGCAGCTTGATCGAACAGCCATTCGTTAAAGATCCAGAGCAAACTGTAGGTAAACTGGCTAAAGCGGCTGGTGCTGAAGTTGTTGCTTTCGTTCGCTTCGAAGTAGGTGAAGGTATTGAAGTTGAAGCAACTGACTTCGCTGCCGAAGTAGCTGCTCAGCTGAAAGGCTAATTTGCCGCTCAGAGGTTGCACCTTGCTGCCTCTTTGAAATGCCGAGTTTTGAGGGTAACCTCTGGCTCGGCATTTGTGCGTTAGGACCCTGGTGTCTGCCTAAGATATAAACAGTTGACTGTTTGTGTCCGGTGGAGCCGGGGTTTTGCGGTGAAGAATACCGAAAGTCTTGTTTACGATAGGTGGAACTATGCCTCCGGCCGAAAAACGCAGTCCAAAATACAAACGCATCCTTCTGAAACTCAGCGGTGAAGCTTTGCAAGGGGAGCACAACTTTGGCATAGATCCCAAGGTGCTGGATCGCATGGCACTGGAGATTGGTCAGCTCGTCGGCATTGGCGTGCAGGTGGGCTTGGTGATTGGCGGCGGTAACTTGTTCCGTGGCGCGGCACTGAGTGAAGCCGGACTGGATCGAGTTACCGGCGACCATATGGGTATGCTCGCCACTGTTATGAATGCACTTGCTATGCGTGACGCCCTTGAGCGTAGCAATATCAAATCCCGCGTAATGTCAGCGATCCCAATGAGCGGTATTGTTGAACACTACGACCGCCGCCGCGCACTGCGTCACCTTAACTCGGGTGATGTGGTTATCTTTTCTGCGGGTACCGGCAATCCATTTTTTACCACCGACTCGGCAGCCTGTTTGCGCGGCATTGAAATAGAAGCCGATGTGGTACTAAAAGCCACCAATGTGGATGGCGTTTATGATAGCGATCCCAAGAAAAATCCGGATGCTATTAAGTTCGACCGATTAACTTACGATGAGGTGTTAGAGCGTCAATTAGGCGTGATGGACCTAACTGCAATTTGTCTTGCCCGTGACCACAACATGCCATTGCGTGTGTTTAACATGGCAACCCCATCCATTATGGGGAAACTTATGGTTGGCGGAAACGAAGGCACACTTGTTACTTGTGGAGGTGAATAAAGTGATCAGTGATATACAAAAAGATGCGCAGGAGCGCATGACCAAAAGCGTTGAAGCGTTACACAATGCCTTCAAAAAAGTGCGCACTGGTCGCGCTAACCCAGCGATTCTCGATGGCATCATGGTGGACTACTACGGGTCACCTACCCAGATTTCTCAGGTTGCCAATATTGTGGTTGAAGATGGCCGTACGCTGGCTATTAACCCATGGGAAAAAAACATGGTGCCGCAAATCGAAAAAGCCATCTTGAAATCTGATTTGGGTATCACACCTGCGACTTCAGGCGACACCATTCGTGTGCCTATGCCGATGTTGACGGAAGAAACCCGTAAAGATTACATCAAACAGGCTCGTGCCGAAGCAGAAAAAGGTCGCGTATCTGTACGTAACATTCGTCGTGATGCGAACTCTACGATCAAAGATCTGCTGAAAGAAAAAGAAATCAGTGAAGACGAACAGCGTAAAGCAGAAGACGCTATTCAAAAACTGACAGATAAGTTTATCGCAGACATCGACCAATCGTTGGCTGAGAAAGAAACTGACCTGATGAAGGTTTAATTCAAACGATAAACAGAGCTGTACTGCCGTGGAGAAAGTGCCACGGCAGGTTGACTGTCAGGTTTTCTATTTCTTATGTCTGAAAAGAACCCTCCTCAATTTGAGCGTTTACCCAAGCACGTCGCCATTGTAATGGATGGTAATAACCGCTGGGCTAAACGTCGTCACCTACCCGGTGTAGCCGGCCACAAAGCGGGTGTAAAGGCCGTTCGTACCGTGATCGAACAAGCGGTCCGCTTAGAAATTGATGTGCTCACTTTATTTGCGTTTTCCAGTGAAAATTGGCAACGCCCAGAAGCAGAAGTGAATGCCTTGATGCAGTTGTTTTTGAATGCGCTGCAGCGGGAAGTCAAAAAGCTACACGAACATAATATCCGTCTCATCATCATGGGCGATATCGAAGGGTTCAGCGAAAAACTGCAAGAACACATTCATAAAGCGCAAGACTTAACCCGAGACAACACAGGATTAACTCTGGTTGTCGCCGCCAATTATGGTGGTCGTTGGGATATGTCCAATGCCGCACGTCTGATTGCCCAAGACGTTCAAGCGGGCAAATTATCGCCTGAGCAAATCACGCCTGAACTGTTTCACAACTACACTTGGTTGCATGAGCTTCCTGAGCCGGATTTAGCCATACGAACTGGCGGCGAGGTACGCATCAGTAATTTTATGTTGTGGCAGTTTGCCTATACCGAGCTGCATTTCAGTGATGCACTGTGGCCAGATTTTGATGAAAAACATTTTTGGGCTGCGTTAGAAGATTTTAGCAAGCGCACGCGCCGTTTTGGGCGTACCGACGAACAATTAAAGGAAGACGCTCAACGTGCTTAAGCAACGTATTATTACGGCACTGATTTTGGCGCCGATCATGATAGGCGGTATTTTCTTTTTACCGCTTAACGAGTTTATGTATTTTATTGGCGCGATTGTCGCGCTAGGTGCATGGGAATGGGCCAACTTATCTGGCCTAACCAAACCGTTCGCCCGTGCTGCCTATGTTGGTTTGGTGGTAGTTGCATTAGTTGTGATTGCCCAGTTAGAAACCGCGCAAGCCACTTGGCTACTTTGGATTGCACTGGCGTGGTGGATTCTGGCGTTTGTGTTGGTGCGCTCTTATCCAAAATTCAAGCCGCTGTGGAGTGGTGTGTTGCCTCGTGCCCTAATCGGCTTAGTGATTTTACTGCCCATGTGGGTGGGCTTTGTGCAAATCAAGGCGTATCCAGATTCTGGCCAATTTATCATGTACGTCATGCTGCTGGTTTGGGGCGCAGACGTTGGTGCTTACTTTGCCGGCCGTAAGTTTGGTAAACATAAGCTGGCCAAAAACGTGAGCCCAGGAAAAACATGGGAAGGTGTTTACGGTGGTTTAGCCACGACCGCGCTTGTCGCTGTGGGTTCAGCATTTTATTTGGAACATCGTTACCCATTGTTTTCCATGGATTTGGAAAAGTGGCTAACCCTGTTTGCGATTACCGCCGCGGTCGTGATGGTGTCTGTGCTGGGCGATTTAATCGAAAGTATGATGAAGCGTCATCGCGGCATTAAAGATTCCAGTAATTTATTGCCCGGCCACGGTGGGGTAATGGATCGCATCGACAGCATGACGGCTGCGGTGCCTGTGTTTGCCTTGGCCATGAGTCAAATTAGCTGGACCATTCTGCTATGACACAGCAATGGGTTACCGTTTTAGGCAGTACTGGTTCCATTGGACAAAGCACGTTGGATGTCATTTCACGACATCCTGAGCGTTATGCTGTTTACGCGCTGACGGCGAACCGTCAGGTGCAAACCCTGTTGACTCAGTGTCTTGAGCACAAACCCAACTATGCCGTCATGGTGGATGAGCAAGCGGCAGCAGAGCTGGCCATCTTGCTGAAAAATGCGCAAGCCACTACAAAAGTGTTAAGTGGCACTCAGGCTTTGGTTGAAGTCAGTGAAGCACCGTCGGTGGATCAGGTCATGGCCGCCATTGTAGGGGCAGCGGGGTTATTACCGACCCTAGCCGCCGCACAAGCTGGTAAGCGTGTGTTGCTGGCCAATAAAGAAGCCCTCGTCATGAGTGGCAAGCTGTTCATGGACGCCGTTAAACAAAACGGTGCGCAACTGTTGCCCATCGACAGCGAGCACAATGCGATTTTTCAATCCTTACCCAGTGATTATGACGAAAAGGGTTTTGCCAACAGTGGTGCCCGTAAAATTTTACTGACCGCATCGGGCGGGCCTTTTCGCGGTTGCTCATCGCAACAACTTAGCGACATCACACCTGCACAAGCAGTAAAGCATCCTAACTGGTCCATGGGACAAAAAATTTCTGTGGACAGCGCCACGCTGATGAACAAAGGCTTAGAGCTTATCGAAGCGTGTTGGTTGTTTGATGTGACGCCCGATCAAGTACAAGTGGTGGTGCACCCAGAGTCGGTCATTCATTCTATGGTGCAATACAACGATGGTTCAGTGATTGCTCAAATGGGTAACCCTGATATGCGCACACCTATAGCCTATGGTATGGCGTGGCCAGAACGTATTGATAGCGGCGTAGCATCGTTGGATTTTTTTGCATTGCAGCAACTTAACTTTGAAGCGCCAGATCACACGGTGTTTCCGGCCTTAACCTTGGCCGCTCAAGCCTTTAATCAGGGTGGCACAGCGCCAGCAGTTTTAAACGCTGCAAACGAAGTGGCTGTTGAAGCATTTTTGCAGGAACAAATTGGCTTCGATGTGATCCCATCTCTGATCCAGCGTACATTGCAGGCCCACAATGTGCAGAGCGCTGATACAATCGATTCAATTTTGCAGGCGGATCAATGGGCACGCCGTTTTTGTAAGGACTTGATGGACTGATATGGGCGCGTTGACCAGTATTCTGGCCTTAATCGTTACCTTAGGCATTCTTGTGACCATTCACGAATACGGTCACTTTTGGGTGGCACGTCGTTGTGGCGTTAAAGTACTAAGATTCTCTGTTGGCTTCGGCAAAGTGTTGTATAGCTGGCAAGACAAGCAGGGCACCGAGTTTGCCATCGCCGCTATTCCGTTGGGTGGATACGTCAAAATGCTTGATGAGCGCGAGGGCGAAGTAGCCGAAGCCGAATTAGATCAAGCGTTTAATCGTAAAACCGTTTGGCAACGCATGGCCATTGTCAGTGCAGGGCCCATTGCCAACTTCCTGTTTGCCATCGTGGCTTACTGGTTCATGTTCATGTGTGGTGTCACCCAAGTAAAACCCATTATTGGTGAGGTGGCAGTAGACAGCCCAGCATACGAAGCTGGTTTGCAATCTCAGCAAGAAATCACCGCCATAAACGGTGTAGCAGTGAGCAGTTGGAGTGATGCCAGCTATCAATTCATCGGGGCTTTGGGTAATACAGGGCAACTGGTGATTGAAGTAGATGGTGGTCAACGCCATGAAATTGCTATCCATCGCTGGTTGGCCGACGCCGAAGAGCCTGACCCATTGGCCGAGCTGGGTATCAAGCCTTATCGTCCAGTGATTGCGCCCATTATCGAAGAGCTCACCCCAGGCGACCCAGCGCAGCAGGCCGGACTGCAAGCAGGGGATCGAGTTGTTGCCATCAATGGCGTGGCCATAGAACACTGGTATGAATTTGTTGAACAAGTTCAGCAGCATCCCGGTAAATCAATGGATCTTACCCTAGAGCGCAACGAACAGCTTATGGATTTAGTGCTGGTGCCTAAAGGACGCGACGTAAATGGCGAGCTAAAAGGCTTTGCTGGGGCTCGCGTAAAAATGCCAGAACTGCCGAAAGATTTACTGCAGGTTCAACACTACAACCCGCTAACCGCCTTGGCAAAAGGCGTGGAAAAAACGTGGGACATGAGCGTCATGACGCTGCAAGCCGTGGGCAAAATGCTGCAAGGGCTAATGTCAGTGAAGAACTTGAGTGGTCCTATCACCATTGCTAAAGTAGCCAGCGATTCGGCCAAGGCGGGTTTTGAGGCATTTTTCAGCTTTTTAGCTTATGTCAGCATCATGTTAGGGGTATTGAATCTTCTACCAGTACCCGTGCTCGACGGTGGCCATTTGTTTTATTACATCATTGAAGCCATTCGTGGCAAACCCGTGTCTGAACGCGTACAAATTGCGGGCATGAAAATTGGTCTGGCATTGTTATTTAGCGTCATGGCCATCGCTATTTTCAATGATATTAGTCGGTTATAAATTCGT
>JBFHVZ010000053.1:0-18716 GCA_041589295.1 Pseudomonadales bacterium | reverse complement strand
CTAATTGATCAAATTTTTGAAGAAAAGAATAAAGGGTTGGCTTTTGCTGCCATGACCAATGGCACAGCGATTGGTTTTATTTTGCTATCTCCTCTGTGGGTATGGCTAAACGAATTTTTAGCTTGGCAGTGGGTAGCGGGTGGCATCGGGTTTGTGTTTTTGGTGGTGGTGGTGCCAGCAACCTGGTTGCTGCATAACCTTGTGCCCAAAAACGCAGGCAACAAGCCAAACTTGTCTTTAGTGGTCACGGAACAATCCAGCGAACGTGTGCTTGAGATTCGTCAACAACAAAGAATCAAACAAGAACTGACCAAGCCCTTATTTCTATTCTTAGCGCTTTCGTTTGCTGGTTGTGGCGCGTCCATGGCCTACATAGATGTACACCTCGTACCTTTGATGCAAGAAATCTTTGGTAACGCCGATTTTAAAACCGAAATGATTGCATCCACCTTAAGCATATTGGGGGTTGCGGAATTAATCGGTGCCATGGTGGTGGGTTGGGCTGTGCGCTTCACTCGACCAGCGCTATTTTTGGCTGGCCTATATGCGGTACGAGCGGTGTCGTTAATTCTAATTGCGCAGTCCCATTCGCCAGCTGAGTTTATCGCGTTTGCTTTGCTATTCGGTATGACTTACATGGGCACGGTCATTATTACCTCGTTACTTTGCCTGCAATTCTATGGCGAAAAAATCAAAGGCAAGATGTTTGGTTTTATGTTTACGGTTCATCAAATTGCGGTGTTCGCCACAATTTGGTTAGGCGGTATGGCCTATGACCATACCGGCAGTTATCAATGGGTCACACTGGGCGTGGCCGCATTTTGTTTGTTGTCCGTGCTCGGGGGTTTGGCGCTGCAATGGGTGCAGCAGCCTGACACTGCGCTGTCCAATCAACAATCGGTTTAACACAATCGCAATGCGAAAGGTTAGGTAGCTATGGAACACACCACTCAGGCCATCCATGCACATGCCGTTGATTCGACGGATATGCATTCAGAATTTTTAGCACTAACGTCAGCTTATGATTTTGACAGTGCACAAGAAGCCAGTGATCGCTTTAACGGCGTTAAACCCGGCAACGTATACAGTCGCTTTACCAATCCCTCAGTCGATATGTTTGAACGGCGGATTGCCGCATTAGAAGGTGGCGAAAGTGCAGTGGGTTTAGCCTCCGGCATGGCCGCCTACCTTGCCATTGCTATGACATTCTTGAAGCAGGGAGATCATGTCATTTTAGCCAGTGGCATATTTGGTACGACTACCCACTTATTTCGTCAATATTTCGGACAGTTTGGTATCACCGCTACGTCAGTAGAAGTCGATGACCTTGCAGCTTGGCGTGAGGCCATACAACCGAATACGCGTTTATTTGTGGTGGAGTCGCCCACTAATCCCATGCTGCGCACGGCGGATTTTTCTGCGCTGTCGGCATTGGCGCAAGCACACAATGCATTGCTGGTGGTGGACAACACTTTGTTAACGCCGATTTTCCAAAAACCGTTGGAGTTGGGTGCGCATTTGGTATTGCACAGTGCGGGGAAATGGATGGATGGACAAGGACGCTGCGTGGGTGGTGCGTTAGTGGGCAGTGATGCATTGATAAAACCGCTGAAAGCCTATTTACGCAGTTCGGGCGTGTGCATGAGCCCGTTTAATGCATGGATTTTCAGCAAAGGCATCGAAACCTTAGAGGCGCGTTTGCACTGGCATCAACGCAGTACCGAGCAAGTTTTCAACTGGTTAAAACAGCATAATCAAGTAGAAGCCATCTATTGCACTTGCGATCCAGAACACCCTAATGCAGATGTGATTAAACGTCAGCAAACCGGTCATTGCCCTATTATTAGCTTTCGTATTCAAGGCGAGCGCGAAGAAGCATGGCAGTTTGTGGATGCATTAAAAGTGGTAACACGTTGTACTAATATTGGTGATGCTAAATCCATGATTACTCACCCAGCTTCTACTACGCACTGCCGTTACAGTGACGAAGAGAAAGCCGCTTTAGGCTTGAGCGAAAATCTACTGCGCATTTGCATTGGTTTAGAAGACCCGTTTGACATCATTGCAGACTTAGCGCAAGCCTTTCAGGTTGTCCATAACCAATCAAAGCATCGCACGAATAACACGTCGTATTACAAAACGACATAAACATCTTCCCAATACTCCTCATAATTAATTTTCTTGCTAACTATGCCCATGACTTATCTTGTTTAAGGTAAGTCTGCGGCGATGGTGAGTAGGAAAACCGGTCTAACTAATTAAAAAACAAAAAAATTAATCTATATAGGAATCGAATCCGTGTTAAATCCATTCATACTTTTTCTATCCCTATCATTGATGGTGGCGTCGCAAGCGTATGCCCGCTCACCTGATGTGAAATACAACTTTGTATCGTTCGATACTTTTAACCCAGCTAGCGAAATCCAACAGCCCATCAAAGTGGCGGCTAGTTTAAATGTTCCCCGTAGTGAAGACCCTGTACCCGTGGTTATTGTTGTGCATGGCAGTGGTGGCGTTGATGAGCGTGGTGATCTTTATGCCAAAAGCCTAAATAAAGTGGGTATTGCCACATTAGAGTTGGATATGTGGGCAGCACGGGGGCTCGACGGAGGGTTGTCGCGACCGAACCATGTTCGTGAAACCTTGCCTGACATTTACGGCGCGATTCAGTTTTTGCAAACGCAACCTGTGATTAAAGCCGACAGCATAGGGTTGATTGGCTTTTCATGGGGTGGTGTGGTTGCCATGTTGATGTCACAAGAAACCCACGCCCTAGCAGACAATGTCAAAGGCTTAGTGGCGAATTATCCGGTGTGTTGGGCCTATAATGTGGTGCCTGGCTATGAATTCACTTATGTGCAACCGGGTCGTGAGTTGTTGGTCATTTCAGGTGAAGAAGATTTGTATGACGGCCCTGGCGATTGTGAAAACCTGCTCAACAGTTTACCGCCAGAAAACCAATCGCAAGTAAGCTTGTTGTCATTGCCTCGTGCGACTCACGCGTTTGAACAACCGCGTGCGCCTAGCGAGTTTTATGATCCGTATGCGTTCCGTGGTCAGGGCGGGTACGTACCAATAGAATACAACCCTGTCGCTACGTTTCGTGCTGTAACACGCGCCACTTGGCACCTTAAGAAATCATTGAATCATGAGACTGAATTTGTGCCTTCAAAGATCCGGGCAACGATCCATAGTATTTTTTCCAAGCAGCCCTAAGGGATGACGGTTGAGAAAAGCCCGATAAATAAGAAGCCTGCTCGATAGTTTTACAACTTTCCAGCAGGCTTTTTGCTTCTTCTAATCGCAACTGTGTAATGTATTCCTTAAGGGTAATGCCCGTATATTCTTTAAAAAGACGCTGTAAGTGTCGCTGACTCACCCTAAACGTATCGCTTAAATCGGCTGTGCTTAGGCGCTCGTGATAATGGCTACAAATATAATCTTGCACTGAATGAATCAGCGGACTTACATGATTGCGAAAACTAAGGTGATGGGAAAGCTGTGGGTCGTTGGCCATACGTCTTCTATGAACGACTAATTCCCGTGCAATATCGACACTGCATTTGGGGTCAGCGAGCATTTCGATAATGCGTAAGCACAAATCAATGCCTGCGGTCACGCCAGCTGTGGTAAATACGTTACCTGTTTTGGTGTAAATTCGATCCGCTATCACGTCGGCTTTAGGAAACCACTGCGCCAATTCCCGCGTCAAACTATGATGGGTGGTGCATTGTTTGTGATCCAGTAAACCGGCTTTACCTAATAAAAACGTACCCGTGCAGATACCTAGAATTAATGTGTCTTTTTGCGGCGCACTTTGTAACCACTGAATGCTACGTTTAGATTCGTTGTCCGAAAAAATATCCGGTTTAAATTTAGACGCGCACACGATCACAATGGCATGTTTAGGTAATTGCTCGGGTGGCGGTGTTAAATTGGCGAGAGAAAGTCCTTGAAAACTTTTGACTTGTTCAGTGAATCCAACGTAATGCAGACGAAAACGTTGTGTGCGTTCGTTGGCTTCGTGAAAAGCCTGACAAGGACCAGCCATGTCGAGAATATGGATGTCGTTGTTTATTAAAAAATAAACATCGTACTGTTTTTCCGTTTTCATTTTCTGGATTGCGTATTCCGGTTAAACATCGTGGGTTTATGTTGGCGCAAATCCTTTGCAACAAAACACGTTAATTCGCCTAAGGGTTGATAGGTTTAATTATTAACGCTTATGTTTTTATAAGCGAACGTGCAAACAAGGTTGACTAAACAGCCAAGCTTAATTTCATTTTTCGATGATCCAAAAATGAACAGTATCTAAAAATACGATTCCGTTTTAACAGAAAAAGAAAGGCTAGGCGAATGACCCGTGTCATTGTGTTTCAAGGTGGCGAAAGGTTGGCCAGAAATGACAGGTGTTGAGACAAGATGTGTTTAAAATGCAGCCGAAAATGGGTTGGTTACTCTAATATTATTTGCAGCTGCAAATAAAAATCCCTGCACAAGGCAGGGATTTCTATTAGCGTATTCTAAAAAGAATGCTTTGATTTAGTGGCTTAATTGCCAGTAAAAACGAAGTTGCTCATGGTGAAGCTTGTGTCGCTAGATACACCGCTAATGGAGGTAGCTATATAAAAGTAATCACCTGCTTGAACGGGGATGTTTACATAGCTGCCTGATGTTGCGTATCCCACTTCGTGAATTTGATCAAAACTAGGAACTGCGGGACCCCTTCTAACTTCGTACGCAATTGAAATGCGGTTGGCTGAACCTAAGATATTGTAGTCAAAGCTAATGACGCCATCAGTTGTGATAGGAACATAGAGGTAACCACCACCATCAACACCAGTAGTCGTTGATAGAACAAGTTCAGACTGAGATACGCTGTAATTTAACCCCAGCTGTTCTGGCTGCCAATTCGCCGCCGCAAAGTTACCAGTGAAACCGTTAATGACTAACGCAGGTTCAAACACAAAGTTGTTAAAGGTTGCGTTGTAGCTAGACGATTGTGTAGTGCCCCAAGTTTGGAATTCGAACACGTCACCGGCTTGAACTGAGATGCCACTTTCAGAGCCAGACGCCGTGCCTGCGGTGGATAGGTTGTAAACAGTACCGTTAATTGCGTACTTAATCGAATCGCCATATTGGCCAGCAGAAATAACGTTCATTGCCCAGTCAAAGCTGATGGTGCCGCTTGCAGGAATGGTAATGCTTGCCGTTTTACCACCGCCACCGCTACCAACGGTGATGAAGAACTGAGAGGCGTCCATGGTGTAACCTGCTACGCCGCTGATCGCCCAGTTGGCTGGGTCGTAAGCATCAGTAAAACCATTAATCGTTGGATTAGTTGGTGCTGGTGCTTCTAACGTCATCATGACGTTTTCAACTTCTAATGGTGACAGGGATACCGTGGTGGTTTTGGTTTCGCCCGATGCTAGATCCGTGGCAGTTAGGTCATGGTCGCCAGCGCCCAGGTAAACTTTTAAGTAACCACTTGTGCCATAAGTACCACTACCGGTTACACCTAGCGTGTCGCCGTTTGCATTGGTGATGACCGCACCCGCTACAGGCTCACCCAGTTGGTTTTCTACGTTAATGCCCAGTACGGCAAGGATGGCGCTGTTCACAACAGCACGACGAATTAAGGTGATGTCGCAAGTGAAGGCTTGGTTCTGATTGTTTAGAGTCCATGCATGGTTGCATGCTGCGATTTGATCTGAGGTGGTTGCATCGGTAAACGTCATGCTCACCGTTACATCTTCGTATTGCAGGTCAGTCAATACAACATCGGCTTGGTAATCACCGTTTGGTTGTTGGATAAACATTAGCGCAGTTTCTTGCAGAGGGTTTTTAACGCCAACAAGCGCTAAGGTCGCAGTTAAGTTGTTTACACCGCCCACTTCATCAACCACTTCGGCTGGCAGGTTTACGCTTAAGTTAGCGTCGCCACCATCTTCTGTTAATACGAATTGCAGCTCGCCGTGTAGCGGCACGATGTCCATAGCCAAGTCAGTGCCATAGGCGATCACTTGGTTTTCTTGCGCGACGATAGAACGACCCACTTGAACAGAGGCGTTATACAGTTTTAGCGCTAGGTTGTGTGCGCCCGTTGGTAGATTCACAAACGCATTTGTTAAACCGGTTTGAGTGTTAATGGTAAATACTTGTTCGGCACTACCATCTACTTGAATACCAATGCTAGGCGAGGCAAGCGCGGCCAAATCGCTTAGCGCGTATTTGAATTTAAAATAAGCCAGACGATCAATAATGGTTACATCATCAATCAAGTCGCCAATGATGGGTTTAATGGTCATGGCGATGTCGTTTTCACCGTCAATTACGGATTGGTTCGCGTAACCTGCGTATTGTTGTTCGCCTTTGGTTAGCAACAGTTCGAAATCATAGTTGCCTGGGTCCAAAGTCAATGTGCTGTTGCTGCTAACCTGCAGTGTGTCTTCGTCTAAATAAATCGTCCAAGGAAACACTTCTACCTGACCATCATTGGCACCACCAATAACGGTTGCAGATAGTTGGCCGCGTAAAATTTGATCGGACGTAAAGTTACCAGATCGAGTAAGACCATTTGAGTTATGAGAGTTATGTGAGCCTAGTGAGTCACGTGCGTCTTGTTGAATATTTTGGCTTAGGTAAGCCGACATGTCGTAGTTAAGCGCAACGGAAGATTCGTTTTCGCTGTCTTGCCCTGAGCTGGCGCCGCCGCAAGCGGAGACTAATGTGGCCACACCAGCAAGGCAGGCCCATTTAACGAGGTTCAAGGTCATTATTGTTATCCTTTTCTCACGAGTTGGTAGGAGCCTGAATCTTAGTTTTGACCGAAATTAATTCAACGAAAATGTGACGTATTTATAATTTTTTACAATTGTTACATTGTTTCGCTATTTTCGAACATTGAGTTCGGATTATAGAATTGAAAGTTTTTTATTTTTGTGTTCGAAAAATAGATAGAAAAAAATGCCGAGAAAATGCGCAAAGCAGATGTGAGAAGAAGGCTGATGTGAGAAAAAAGAAGATGTGATAAGAAAGAAGATGTGGAAGAAAGCGAATGTGTAGAAAGACACGCGCGGGAAAACAGAAAAAGAAAAGAATTTAAATCTGGTTAATCAGCTGACTAATGCGATTGAAATCCAGCGGCTTTGTAAGAATGCCATTAAATACATGGGCTTTGTCTAAACGTGATAGATCATCTGCATTCATGGCAGAAAGTGCAAAAATGGTAATAGGACTTAAGTGGTGATCGGCTTCCCATTGACGTATTTGAGTGGCGGCTTCTAACCCGTCAATATTCGGCATGTGGTAATCCATAAATATCACATTTGGTCTTGAGTCCTGACAGGCCAATTCAATACAAGCACGCCCACAATCCGCTTGTTGAATATGGGTGTTGGCCATGTCCTGTAAAAACTCTGTCATCACCACTCGATTAATTTCATTGTCGTCTACGACTAACACGTTTAGTTCTTTTTGAGATTTAGTGGGTGCCAAGTGTTGGCAAAGTGTTTGGACTAAATCGTCTTTTTTAAGCGGTTTGCGGATATAACCGTCGACAAAATCAGTGATGGCTTTTTCGTCTTGCACTAATACAGATGCCGTCACCATGACAATAGGAATGTGCGCGGTTGTCGGGTCTGACTTAAGAATTTTGCTGGCCTCTAATCCGTTCATAACCGGCATTTTCATATCCATTAAAATTAGATCAGGGGTATGTTGCTTGGCTAATGCCACGGCCTCTTCGCCGTTTTTCGCTTCGTGACTTTGGATATGCCAATCACTCAGGTACGTGACCAGCAGGTCGCGGTTCATGGCTGTGTCATCGACTACAAGCACGGTGCGTCCAGTAAAGTCCAGTCGATTAGGATGCTGTGCTTCTTTCGATTTCAGGGCTTTAATTTGCGCTGGGTCTGTCACCTCAGAAGCGGGTATGTCAAAAAAGAAATCACTGCCTACGCCAATCTGGCTATTTAATCCAATATGGCCACCTAGCAACTTGACCAGTTGTTGGCTTAACGCTAACCCTATGCCGGTTCCGCCGTACTCATTGATGCTTTGATTTTTTGCTTGCTCGAAAACATTGAACACACGGTCTTGGTCTTCTTGACTGATGCCAACGCCGGTGTCTTTAACAGATAGCATCAGGCTACCGTCTTCTTTTTGTTGTGAATTTTTGATCTTACTTGAAAACCGCGCGCTTAAGGTAATACAGCCAGACTTGGTAAATTTAACGGCATTGCCCAGCAAATTAATTAATACCTGCCGGACTTTTGCGTCGTCCAGTTCGACATATTGTGGTGTGCTTTCTTCTATTATTACAGCTAGTTCTAGATCTTTCTCAAACGCCTGGCGCTCAAATATACAGATGACATCATCTAAAAATTGGCTTACATGCACGACATTTTTTTGAATGGGCATTTTGCCAGATTCAATTCGCGATAAATCTAAAATGGAATTCAGTAAACTAAGTAAACCGCTGCCAGCCGAATTGATGATTTTCAAATAGTGCTTTTTGGTCTCGTCGGTTTCTTTTGCGTTTAAGATTTCAGAAAAGCCAAGAATACTATTTAAAGGCGTGCGCAACTCATGGGACATGTTTGATAAGAATGCGCTTTTAGCTTGGTTGGCGGCTTCAGCCTGCTCTAATGAGGTCTCAAGTTCTTGTGTGCGCTGAGCAACAAGCTGTTCAAGATGATCTTTGTGGTAAGCCAGTTCTTCGTTTACCTTTTTATAGCGCAAATTAGCCGCGCCTATCTTACCGATCATTTCTGCTAGGCTAACCAAAAACCTCATGTGCGAACGAATTACGTCTTCGTTGTAAACAGGCACGCGTTTTATGGCATCTAAATAACTGGCTTTATCAAAGCCAACTTTATCTGCTTGTTCTGCAAAGTAGTCTAAATCAGGAGGCTCATAAAAGAACTGTCCCGTAAAAAAGTTCGCAACATGCTTACCTTCTATGGTGACGGGGGTGGCTACATCCACCAAACCATTTCGGCATTTGTAATCAACAAAGCGCTCACCTTGTTTAAGCGAGCCAGCAAGAGCGGTGTCGCTTTCTACACAACGGGCATTCGTTGTGCTGTTTTGGCGATGGAACTGAGTACAGGAATCTTGCCAGTTGGTGGCGATCAGCACATTGCCTTCTAGGTCTAATAGTGCCGTGACCATGCCTGTGTTAAGGCTATAACTTTCAAACAAAAGCTTAAGCTCATCTATGTCGATGATCTCGCTGATGTGAGGGAAGTCCTTATCGCTGGCAATGATGGGTGCGGTCATGCGTAGTGCTCACAATGATGCAGCTATACCTAATTTTACGTACTACCGCGTTTAGTATAGAGCGCACTAAACATGCACCATCGACTTAATTGTATCGAACAGCCCCCTCGTTATTCACTTTAAGAATAGTGAACCTAGATTCACCTTCTATTATGTTTTTTTAAAATAAGCCCATCTCTTTTTGTCTAATTAAGTAATTTTAAAATTAACCCCCTAGTTACTGGCACCCCTGTACCTTGGAAAAAACCCAAGCGTTAACCGAGTAGCATTTTTTATCATTTTTACCCTTGTTTGGCGTAAGCGGAGCATTGTCTAAGACTTTTGCTCAGTTACACTCCGGCGCGTTCCAATACCAATGACTGACTGAGTGTAAAAAACAACACGTCAGATTTCTGAAAATATCTAATCACTCAATTAGAGTTTTTAACTTAAAAAAATTGGTAACAACGCGCAGGGGTATTACCCGTGTGTCGAAAAAAATAAAAATAATAAGTGAGAATCAAGGACATGAAGCACGCTCAATCACCCATTGCAATTATCGGCATGGCATGTCGCTTCCCGGGAGAGGCCAGTAACCCAGAAAAGTTTTGGGACTTACTCATCAATCAAAAAGACGCCATGGTGCCGATTCCAGAGACCCGTTGGAATGCCGACCGACATTGCAGCGATAACCCCGCAACCAAAGGCAAAATGTATAACCGCCTTGGCGCGTTTATTAGCCAACCTATTACCGAATTTGATCCCGGTTTGTTTTCCATTCCACCCCGTGAAGCCGAATGTTTAGACCCGCAACAGCGCTTGTTATTAGAAGTCTCGTGGGAAGCCATGGAAAACGCTGGACAAAATGTACAAGCATTGGCGGGCAGTAATGTGGGTGTGTTTGTGGGCGGTTTTACACTGGACCATTTAATTAACCAAATGTCAGCACAAGGTCGCAGTCACATTGGTTCGCATACCGCAGTTGGGTCGACACTGACGGTTTTATCAAACCGAATTTCTCACACGTTTGATTTTCGCGGCCCAAGTATTTCTATGGACACGGCGTGTTCGTCTTCGCTTGTGGCGTTTCACCAAGCCTGTTTAGCCATTAAAAACGGTGACTGTCATATGTCATTGGTGGGCGGCGTAAACATAATGATGCGCCCTGAATACCCTATCACCATGTGTAAAGGTGGTTTTTTAGCGAAGGATTCGCACTGTAAAAGTTTTGACGAGCGCGCCGACGGTTACGCCCGTGGTGAAGGTGCAGGCGTGGTGTTAATCAAAGCATTGGATCAAGCCATTGCTGATAAAGATCCGATTTTAGCTGTGGTCAATGCCAGCGGTGTAAACCAAGATGGTCGCACCCATGGTATTACGGTGCCCAACCCAGATGCGCAAAAAGATTTAATTAAGCGCGTGTGCAGCGAAGGTAAAGTTGAACCCAGTTCAGTGGCCTATGTCGAAGCGCACGGAACAGGAACACCGGTTGGCGACCCTATTGAAGCCGACGCCATTGGCAGCATTTACGGTGCAGGTCGTAGCCAAGACAACCCAGTTGTCATTGGTTCACTTAAATCCAATGTAGGTCACTTGGAAGCCGCAGCTGGTATTGCTGGTGTGATTAAAGCTGTGCTGTGTTTGCAAAAAAATGAAATCCCAGCTTTAGCCACACTTAATAATCCCAACCCAAATATTCCGTTTGAAAAACTAGGGTTAAAACTTGCCCGCGAAAAAATGCCATTAACTAGCACACCGGATTTGTGTTCGATTGGTGTGAACTCATTTGGTTATGGTGGCACCAATGCGCACGCACTCATTAGTGCGCCTAAACCCTATGTGAGCGATGAGTATTTGGCGTCATATCAGTCGGTATTAAGCCCAATTTCCGGCAGTGAAAAAGAAAGTGCTAACGACGATGTCATTCCATTTTCTGCCAACGATAAAAATGCACTTAACGCATTATTTGCCACGTATTACGAGATTTTTTCACAAGCGGATGCCAGCGCTTATCAGGGGTTAGTGCGCAGTTTGCAATCTCGCCGTACGCCTCTGCGTGAGCGCGCCTGCGTGATCGCAAAAACACAAACCGAACTGTGCGAAACATTAAAAGCGTTAGTGGCTGGCAAAACGCCAGACAATGTGCGCTTTGGGCACATGATGGACGAGAAGCAAAAAGGCCCAGTGTTTGTTTACACAGGTATGGGTCCACAATGGTGGGGCATGGGTCAAGCGCTGTATGCGCAAGAACCCGTTTTCCGCGATACGGTTGACGAAATCGACCGCTTGTTCACCGCCGTGGCGGGCTACTCCATCTTAGAAGAAATGATGAAAGATGAAGACAGCTCACGCATGGCCGACACGTTAATTTCTGCGCCCGCTAACTTCA
The DNA here is from genome assembly GCA_041589295.1 of Pseudomonadales bacterium. Taxonomy (GTDB): domain Bacteria; phylum Pseudomonadota; class Gammaproteobacteria; order Pseudomonadales; family Oceanobacteraceae; genus Bermanella. Next base: position 7,066 of record JBFHVZ010000053.1, on the reverse strand, counting down.
CGCTGCAAGTGGCATTAACCGAACTGTTGAAATCGCAAGGGGTTAAACCGTCGGCTGTGATTGGTCACAGCTTAGGGGAAATCTCCTCGGCCTATGTGGCAGGCGCGGTAGACTTAAACGACGCGGTGAAAATTATCTATTACCGCACCAAAATTATTAAAAAGATTGCAGGCACTGGTGGCATGTTGGCGGTGGCTATCTCGCAAGAGGTGGCAGAATCTTTGATCGAAGATCCCAAAACCTTATCCATTGCGGCCGTTAACAGCCCGAACATGATTACCTTTGCCGGTGAAGAAGACGTACTGCAAAACCTAGAGCAAGTCTTCACCGAAGAAGGTATCTTCTGCCGTTTGTTGAAAGTCGAAGTACCGTTCCACAGCCCCATGGTGGAACCGCTAAAAGACGAAGTAAACGCGGCACTGGTCGACATTGTGCCACGCAAACCTCACACCGCCATTTACTCCACGGTGGATGGAAAATTAGCTAACGACGTTGAATTTGATGTGCATTACTGGTTCCGCAACATGCGACAAGCTGTGTTGTTCGAAGGGGCGGTAAAAGACATTGTGGATGACGGCTATAAAATCTTTTTAGAAGTGGGGCCGCACCCAGTTTTATCGGCGTCGCTGAAAGAATGTTTTAAGGCTTATAAATCCAACGCGGTCACGTTAGCGTCGTTACGTCGTGGTGAGCCGGAAGTGGCCCAAAGCCGTTTGTGTTTGGCTGAGCTTAATGTGGTGTCCAATGCCATTGATTGGCAAGACGTGAACGGCGCAGTGCCTTACACGCCATTGCCTAACTATCCATGGCAACGTGAAGAATTATGGAGCGAACCAGAGGCCGCTCGTTCAGACCGACTGGCTCGTGCGCAAAGTCCTTACTTCGCGTTAAAAACAGCCTCCGCCAAACCTGAATGGTCGTTGGAAATAAACAACAACGGTATTCCTTATATTCAAGACCATCGCATTGATGATCTGGCGGTACTGCCAGGCGCAGCCTACATCGAAAGTTTTAGTCAGCTGTATCGTCATGTTTACAACCAACCAGCCCATTTAACCCAAGTTCAATTTCACAGCCCCATCGTGTTTGACGAACAAGAATGGCCTAACGTTGAAATTAGCTATCACAAAGAAACCAACAGCGCTGAAATTCACCAAATCAGCGCCATTGGTTCTGCCAAGCTAGTGGCGAAGTGTGGCTTCCTAGAGCCGGATGACGAACTACTAGCATTGCCCACCACAAACCATGAAGACTCAACGGACACGCAGCGCTTTACGCAATTGGCCGAACAGTTTGCAGGTGTCGAAAGTGAATCCAACGCGCAATTTTATTCCATTACAGACGCCATTGGTTTGGGCTATCGCAACGACTACCGTTCGCTACGTGATGTTAAAACCCGCGACACAGATGTGTTCGCCAAGGTGATGATCGAACAACTGGAACAAGCGCAAACCCATTGTGTGTACCCACCGGCGTTGGATGCGTGTTTCCAAAGTTTGTTATCGGCCTTGTTTAAAGCCAATTGGGTTAATGGGCCCGTGGTGCCGGTGGCCGTGGGTAGTTTAAAACTGCATGCGCCGTTGGTTGATTCGGTTTACGTGTACAGCAAATTGGTGTCCCACAGCGAACAAGCCTTCGTGTGTGATCTCGAAATATTTGATCAGCAAGGTGCGTTGTTAGCCGAGATTAAGCAACTGACCTGTGAGCCGGTCAATCGCTCAAGCGAAGAGTTGAGTGTGGATCATATTAACAAGCGTACCTGCCAATATCGCTTTGATTTGATCACAGCCGAAGAAGCGTCGTCTGGTTTTGATGCACAACTGCATGACAAATCATCGACGTTTGTATTGTCGTCCGATGCCGAATTCGTGCGCAGTTTCGAGTCGCAGCAGGCGCAAGCTGTGTTGCTGCCAAAATCGGCCGACGGCGAACAGGCCGAACGCTTCTACGCCGAAGTGTTTAGTGCCATGGGTGAACAGGCATCACACGTTTACTTTGTGCCTGCGCAAAGTCTTCAAGCAAACGAGCCTGATAGTGTACGACCGCAAATGCTGCATGTAGCTGCGTTGTTGCGTCACTTTAATCGCGATGCGATTGCGCTCTCGCGCGCGAACACTGACTCACAAGCGCAGTCACAATTTAAATTAACCCTAATCACAGAGTGCGGCCATAAAGCCACGCCAGACGATGTGGTGAATCCAGCGCAAGCGGCGTTGCTTAATTTCTTCCGTGTGGTGGCTAACGAGTCTGACCATATTCAAGTAAACAGTATTGACCTCGCTGAGTTGTCTGCGCAAAACGTAGCCGAAGCCATGGCTTTGCAGCCCAAAGTGGACGAACTCGTGTGCCGCGAGCAAGGTTTCTACGAGGCCAAACTTGCGCGCAGTGAAGTACTGACGACACAAGAAACCATTGCGTTGACCGCCCATGAAGATTTTGCACTGCAATATCAACCGTTTGTGGGTCGAGCCGTTCTCACCAAGCTAACGCCATTGGCAGACGCCTCACAACAAGAAACAGTTTGTCGCCTGTCTGCCGTCAAAACCTTAGGTGATCTGGTGTTAGGCAGTGGCGTTCAAAATGGTCAAACGAAGGGTTTTGCTATTGCTCAAGGTCGTTTGACTAATCGCATTGATTTAGCAACTCAAAAAGGTATTTGGCTTAAGCATTCTGCGCAGCTAACAGACGAGACCTACACCGCGTCTGTGTTGCCGTATGCTTTTGCGCAATGGGTGTTGAACCAAGCCGGGTTGAACCAAGCAGGATTAGTTACTGATGAACACTCAAACCTAAGCGACGATACGCGTGTCGTGGTCAACGCAGATCAGTTTGGTTACTGCCTAGCGCATTTACTGAAAAATACAGCGGCCACGGTTTATGTGGTGAAAGATGCCGATGCAACGCCTGAGCTGTTGGCAGCGTTTGATGCTTTGTCCTCGGTGAACATGGTTGGCCTTGGCCATTTGGCCGATGCGTTTTCTGTTGATGCTACTAACAATAGTGACTCAGGTGTTTCTGCCCACTTACTGCTTGGCCCGATTCAACACTGGTTACGCAAAGCGTTTTTAGGTCGCGTGTGCGACAACAGCATAGTGATCGAAACCAGCGCACTGCAAGGTAAGTCGACTGCCGACAATCAAGCTGTGCTGAATCGTTTAGCTTGCGCCGCTCAGGTTATTAAACCCGATGCAAAACTTTTATTAAGCACATATCAGCATGGCTTCCGTGCTGCATTGCAGCGCAGCATTACCCGTTTAGAAAACGGTGAAGTGCCACCGTTACCTTATAGCGAACTGCCCGCACAAGCTTGGGTAAACGGCCCGCAACCCGAACACGCCTTGCTATCGCTTAATGTCTCGCAGCCTATTACCGCGCAGTACAGTAACGAGTTGAACATTCATAGCGAAAAAACCTATGTAGTTACAGGTGGCCTAGGTGGTTTTGGTAAACGTGTAGCGCTGTGGTTGGTTGATCAAGGTGCGCAGCACTTAGTGCTTGTCGGTCGCAGTGGCATTAAAACCTCACAAGACGAAGAGTTTGTACAACTGTTGTCGGACATTGGATTAAACGTGCGTGCTGCCCGTTGCGATGTAGCACAAGCCGATCAAGTGGAACAACTTATCCATAGCGTGCGTAGCCAAGGCGAATCCTTGGGGGGTGTTTTCCATTGTGCAGGTTTGCTGGATGACAAAGCCATTGTCGAGCTAAACAGCGAGTCCATTAATCAAGTGGTACAAGCAAAAGCAGCCGGTGCCATTAACTTGCACAATGCCACGCAATCTATTTCGTCGTTGGACTTGTTTGTCATGTTCTCCTCTATTGCGGCGGATGTGGGTAACAGCATGCAAGCCAGTTACGTTACCGCTAACGGTTACTTAGATGGCTTGGTACATGCCCGCCGTCAACAAGGTTTACCCGCAAACGCCATTAACTGGGGTGCCATTGATGATGTGGGCATGGTGGCCGAAGACGAACAAGTGCGTAAACACTTTGCGCAAATGGGCGTGTACCCGATACCAGCCGACGAAGCCATTCTGGTTATGGAAGAAGTCGTTAAGCGCAACATTGAGCGCGTGACCTACGCCGATATCGACTGGAACAAATGGGGCCGAGTTGAAAAAGTCGCAGGGCGTTCCAACAAGTTTAACGAACTGGTGGACCAACAAGCGGCCAACGAAGGCAATGATCTGGCGTCAGAACTGGCAGCCCTGTCGGTGGATGATCGCGTCGACGTAGTCAGTGGTTTGATTTGTGACATTCTCGCGGTGGAACTCAATACCGCAGCAGAACAAATCGAACGTACCGTCCCTATGGTTGAACTGGGCGTGGATTCACTGCTCGCCACCAGTTTGCAAATGAGCATCGAAGAACAATTTAGCGTAGCAGTTTCGGTAATCGAATTAGCCGGTGACGGTACGGTTGACCAATTGGCAACCAAGATTCTTGACCGCATCGCACTGTAACTAAACCGAATTGGAGAAAAAATTATGCAAGCCACTAGCGAAAGCAAAGAAGCCATCGTTGCGCGTTTAAAACAAAAACTGAATGCGGGTGCAAAACCCGCCGCCGGTGCGGGCGCAGCAAAAGGACTCGATAGTATTCCTAAGGAATACTACGACCTTAGCGTCTATCCGCAGCAAGCCATTATGCAAGCGCACCAAGCGTTGTTAGAAAAACTGGACGTTGAAAACAATTACTTTACGCAAAACCAAGGCACCAGCAAAAACACCATTCAATTGGCTGACCGAGAATATATAAACTTTTCGGGTTACAACTATTTGGGTTTGTCTGGGCATCCGGAGGTAAATCAATTTGTGCATGAAACCATCGAACAATACGGCACCTCGGCTTCGGCCAGCCGTATTGTGGCGGGTAACTTAAAAATTCATGACGAACTTGAACAAGCCTACGCCGATGCAATCGGCACCGAAGCCTGTGTCATAGGTGTTGGCGGTTACATCATTAACGTTTCTACCATCGCCTATTTGGTGGGCAAAGATGATCTTGTGATTCACGACGAGCTATCCCATAACAGTTTGATTATGGGTTGTGCTCTGTCTGGCGCGCACCGCTTGTCGTTCCCTCATAACGACATGGCCGCGTTAGATAAACTACTGTCGCAGCACCGCATGAAATACAAACGCACGCTCATCATTACCGAAGGCGTGTTCAGTATGGACGGCGATATTGCAGACGTACCCCGATTAATCGAACTGAAAGAAAAATACAAAGCACTGCTAATGGTGGATGAAGCTCACTCCATTGGTACCTTGGGTAAACGTGGTTTGGGTGTGGTTGATCACTTTAATCTAGACCCGAAAAAAATTGACGTCATCATGGGAACCATGAGTAAAGCCTTTGCCAGTTGTGGTGGTTTTATTGCAGGTAGCGAAGTGCTAATTCAACAACTCAAATACTTTGCACCGGGCTTGATCATGTACAGTGCGGGTTTGTCACCACAGAATACAGCGGCAGCACTGGCATCGCTACGCCTGATGCTAAAAGAGCCGCAGCGCTTAGAAAAAATCCAAGCCAATGCGGCACACTTTTTAAACTTATTAAAACAAGCGGGTGTGAACACAGGGCCAAGCCAAGACTCACCAGTGGTGCCCGTTATTACAGGGGATGACGAAAAGGCATTACGCTTAGTGCAAGCCCTGCGCGAGGGCGGTGTCAACGTACACGCCATGTTGTATCCATCTGTGCCGCGGGAACAAGTGCGTTTACGCTTCTTTATTTCTTCGACACATACGTTCGCTGAGCTAGAACACACAGCGGATATTATTATCCAACACTTAGCGGTAGAAAATTTAACCCAAGGGGAGCGCAAGTAATGAAATTATTTGCGCAATTGGCGGCGGTCTCTACCGCCAAGCCAAAAACCGTTTTAAGTCTTTGGCTCGTCGTGTTGTGTATCTTCGCGGCGGGCTTAACCAATATGGGGTTTAGGGCCGACCATAAAATCTTTTTCGCCGAAGAAAATGCGTTATTGATCGCCCACGAAAACATTGAACGGGCCTTTAGTAAAAACGACAACGTCTTATTTGTGCTCAGCAGTGAGCAAGAAAATGACACGCTCCGTTTATTACAGGCCAGCGCCAAGCTCACCGATGCCGCTTCGTATATGCCGTTTATCCGCCGTGTGGACTCGGTCACCAACTTTCAACATTCCTACGCTGAAGACGATACGGTCAATGTAGAAAGTTTATTGGACCCTTATACGCAATTGGACCAAGGGTACGCGAACCGCATTGTGGAAACCGCCATGGCTGAGCCGTTGCTGCGCAATCGTTTAATTTCGGAAAATGGAACTGTGCTGGGTGTAGCCAGTACCTTCAGTATTCCATTAGAAGAAAAGCTGACGGCCATTCCCGTAATCGTCAAAGCGGCCCGTGAAGTAGCACAGCAAGTACGCAGTGAATTTCCGGGTATCAGTTTGCGCTTAACCGGTTCATTAATGATGGACAATGCCTTTGCTGAGGCCAGCGAGTACGACCTAAGTGTTTTAACCTCGGTCATGCTGGTATTAATGCTCGTGGTGCTGGGTGTGATCTTCCGTACAGTCATAGGCGTGTTCGGTACGGTATTGGTGATCGTATTTTCCATTGTAATTGGCGTAGGCGCAGGTGGTTGGCTCGGCATTGAGCTTTCATCGCCTAGCTTAATTGCTCCTAATATTATTTTGACGCTGGCCATAGCAGATTGCATTCACCTAATTTGGGGTGTGATTAAACACAGTCAAAATAGCGAAGAACAAAACACTAGCTCGCAAGCCCGTACTGTACTCGCCATTAAACAAGCGGTGATCAGTAATGCGCGCCCCATTGTGCTGACCAGTGTGACGACCGCAGTGGGTTTTATGACGCTGAACTTCAGTGATTCGCCACCGTTTAATCACTTAGGCACTTTGTCGGCCATTGGTGTGCTGGCGGCCATGCTGCTGGCATTGACGTTTTTGCCTGCATTTTTAACCCTAACGAACATGAAGCCCACCGCCAACAAGGTACACGGCAGTGTGGCGTTGCACCGCGTGGCTGACTTTGTAATCAACCATGAAAAAACCTTG
>JBFHVZ010000052.1:0-18884 GCA_041589295.1 Pseudomonadales bacterium | reverse complement strand
GGCGGATACATCACTGTCGCTGCTATTGGCCGCTATGCCTGCACCACGACATACTTGCGTGTTGTTTACGTGTGAAACGGTGCCGATCATACTGCCGGGGTAAGTACCGGTTTGATCAACTACATCGTTAGTGCCGCCCCAATTGCCTTCGTCTAAACGATAGGAGGCAATGGCGGGTGGGCAACTCCCCGTGGCGTGGGCACCAAAGCTGATCGTGGGCTCGGCGATCGGACAAGCACGGGATCGAATATCAATGTTACTCGTTGAATAAGTTTGCCAGCCCTGACCCGGGCGCTGGAACTGCACCGTAATACCACCGTCACAGCAACCCTCTGCGCCGATGACTTCTAATTTATGATAGCCCGCACTTAGGCTAATGGAGCCCTGCAAAACATCGACGTGATTCCATCTTCTAGACCACCATAAATCATTTAGCCAATCTTCTTCTAACGGAATGCCATCAACATACAAGCCACCGCCGCCACCAAAGTCTGCTCCATAGCGAACACTCCATGTACCGACTTCGTTATCTTCCACTTTAAAATAGGTTTCACTGGTCGCAATAAAATTATTTCTAGCACCAAAGGTGTTGCGGTTGTTTACATTGGTGAAATTCGTGATAAACGTACAACCATAGCCAGAGACATTATCATTCCCTGCGTCAAAGGCAGCTAATGCTTCAGCTAACGAATTAGGATTCGCGGTACTGTTTCTGGTATGAAACTTAATGCCGGGCTCAACAAAGGTGAAGGGTACGTTGGCGAGTTCGTCCGCATATTGATTGCCGTAATATAAATAGATTTTTCGGTTCGAGTTGGCTCGCAATAGATCAAAGCGTACAAACACCGTTGCGGTTTTACTGTTTCTATTCCAACTCTCGATCCAAAAATCTAATAAGGATTCATCATCGCTATCAATGACCCGTAAATCAAAACCGTTATTAGTCCAGTCATAGGCACTATTCAATTGTGCCCCTGTCAAGGTGATTTCAACTTGGTAGTCGGTTTGGTCAGCACCACTGTTCTCAGTTAGGGTAACTTCGGTTCGATAAGGCCAAGCGCAGTTCCAGTACGCCATGCTGCTGCTAGAGAAGGTGACTAGCACCAGCAATGTATATCTCAGCAAGCACAGCCACCGAAACTTCATTGTGCAATCCTAACTTGAATAATACGGCTGGTTGCATCTGCACCCGATCCGCAACGTCCCGTACTGGTAAACGTAAAGTAACTTTGTGCATCCACCACATGGGTCTCACAATCCACAGTGACACGACACGACAATAAGCCCGCCACATTGGGCGTCACATTATTTAGCATGCCGTTATTGCAAGCTGCCATGGGTTGGGCGGGATTCAATGCGTGCACCACGGCGGCTTGCGCACCGGACTCTGCCATATAAAACGCGCGCATGCTTAACCATTCCCGGCCATGGGCGCTGGCGTTTAATTCATTTAGTCGGTTAATAGCCGCTGCCACTAAACTCATCACCAAAATAATAAATAGCGCTGCTGGCAAGCCCAAACCGGATTGCCTACGGTTCCACTGTGGTAACGAGTTAGTTAGAAATTTAGGGGACATTGCGCACCTGTATTTCTTGGCTCACGGTCAGGACTTCTGGGCTTGACGCTTTTTGAAACGTCATGCTGTAACTGACCAAACTATTACGTCTTAAACTGGCGGGCGTAAATTGAAACAACACACTGTCCGCTTGAATTTGATCAGCAATTAATACGCGGTTTGGTACGGCAGTGGGTAACGCTGCATTAAGCAATGCCATGTTGGCCACAAAGCCATAATTGGTATACAAAAATAGACCATTAGCATCCTGACAAAACGCATTGGGTGAGTCGGTCACGTACAAACGATTTTGCGGCGACGCCTGCAAAAACTGAAAGCTCGCACCGCCATTAAATTCAAACACCTGCGCGCCGTTTACGGTGCCGGTAATACTGGCGATTGCGGTGCTGAGATATCCTGGATTGGCTGTGTTGTCATACAGTTCATCACTGCTCGCCACAACTGGATAGATCGACAAATAGCCTGACTGCACTAACACGCTGTTAAGCGGGACGGCATGCACTTCGGTGGCAACCACAGGTGCACCAGGGACGGGTGCTTGGGTATAACGGGAAGCCGACAACACCGGAATAAATTCCAAACATTTTCCGTCACTGCTCACACGCACACTGGACGGTAACGCCTGACGCAATGCACGACTAAGTTTTTCGTTAACGATGGCGGCCGTCGCAGCCAGTTCAGAGCGCTGCACAGTATCCACATAACCTTGGGCGGTAAAACTAATAAACTGCACGCTGCCCACGGCCAAAGTCGATAGCAATACAATGACGATCACCAGCTCGATTAATGTGAAGCCCTTTTGGCAGTGCAACGGCATTAGAAATTTCCTCGATACACGGCAATGCTACGGCTTGCTCCGCCGGGCGCGTTAACAGTCACAGTAATGCGTTTCGCTAACGCATCCGAGTCCAACGCCAGCTCGCTTCCGGCACACGCAACGGCAACACCCACCGAGTACTCCGCGTAATCTGACAGATCTAACGTGGTTTCAATTAATTGTGGTGGCGCATCTAACAAGCCGTTGTAGTCATCAACATCATCGAAACTTGCGCGGCTTTGACCGTCGCTACTAATGGCACAAGCACCACTGACCACACCTCCGCCAACCGCTTGCGTACCGTCAAATTTCATGGCGAGTATTTCATCCAAGTAGGCTTGGGTGAGCGTCATGGCCCGCACTTCCCATAGCGGCGTGGCACTTTGTGCAATGCCACCGCTTAGCGCTGAAATTAACGTCGACAGTGCAATACCCAACACCACAATGGTGATGATCATTTCGATTAAGGTCACGCCTGACTGACGGTGTTTATTGAATGCAATTGCCCGCATACGCATACCCCGACGGCGCTAAACATAATTCGTGAACCTCGTTGCCCTGCACAAAACACATTCGCAAATTTGTGCTAATAGCGGCACGGGCAGCGGTGACGTGATCGCCATTGCCGTTCAAATAAATATTTAACGGAAATCCACTGGCCGCCAATTGTGCGCACGCGCTAGAAAAATCTGTGGTACTCACAGCCATGGTCACATTGTTTCGGTCAATGGTTGCGCTATCTAACACTGTGCTGCCGTGTTGCAGTACTGCGCTCCACTGGCTCGTGGTTTGATTCAATTGAAGATGCATAAGTTGACTAGGGTCTTGTTTTAACAACGCCATGCGCTGCCCTAAACGCAAAAAGGTTAGCCACTGGTCGGCGGCTAACCTCGCGTTGTATTGATTGGAGCTGGGCATCAAACTCATGCCCACAGCGCTGACAATGGCTAATAAAATAATAACCACGATCAGCTCAATAAGTGTGAAACCCTTTTGACGATGTTGCTGGTGATGCTGCTGATAACATTTGCATCGTACCATCACAGGTTGAAGTAGCGCGGGCATATTCCATACCGGTTACTGACAGGTATCGTCCGCATCACCCGCGCCATTTAACGTATACGCCAAAACAGAAGAAATGACCGGCGCAGTTATGGCGCCTCCGCTTTCGGTTGCATTGCTATAACTAAAGCATTTAGAACCTGCTGCTTTTTCTAGCGCGATAATGGTGGCCGTCGAGTCAGTATTCACATAATAGCCATCAATATTTGCTGCATCGGTTAAGTCGTCTTGATCGGGATAACCGTACACCATGGTCACATCCACACCTTCCATTTTAACACTGCTGGCTGCCGCACTGGCATTGCAAGTGGACGATGCTAAGCACGCCGCATGGGTAATGGCCGAAGCTGAGCGCACAGATCCTTTAGCGCCATCAATGGAAGATGTCTGAGCATCACCACTAAAATCGGCAAACTTTGGCAGCGCAAACGCCGACAAAATGCCGAGTATGACAATGACCATGATCAGCTCGATAAGCGTAAAGCCTTGTTCGCCTCCCTGAACCGATTGCACATTGGCCTTGGTGCGCTGAAGATTTTTAGTGAAAGCCATACTGCCTCCCTCATACACGTAACATGTGATCAGACTCTGCGGGGTTTGTTTTTCCGTTTGCGTCCATTAGCGTCCGTTAGCGGAAGGCCCCTTGCCGAATCGGAAATGACTGGCTCAATAAACCCGTTAATTTAAGCGTAGACCAATTTAGCGAAGCGTTGCCAAACTCGGCCTAAAGCTGGATTAATTTCCCGTTAAAGAATGGTCACCACAGACCCCGAAGCTAGGTTATATTCGATTCGGCTATTCAATTCGTTGCGGTTATAAGTAAAACGACAAAGCGCTCCTGTGGGGGCTTCCACGACAAAATCATATTTCTCGTCAGCGGCGTTCAGACCCACCTTGGGCGCGTTATCGACCAACAGGGCTCGCCAAAGACGAATGCAACGTTCAGCGTCGTTCGCGATGATCGTAGAGTGATTAGACTGAACACCTTGGCCGCCATCTGTGGGCCAACCTTCGGTACTGGTGGCGATGTTTTCTAGACCATAGCCTTTCAGGGCATCCACAGCACCGGGGGCCCCGTTACTGATCCATTGGCTGCGGGCAAGAATCACAGCCGACGCCAACGCGCCGCCGGTAGCCGTCACCGCAGATTCATGGGCGCTGTCATAGCTGCTCATCATGCGCGGAATAGCAGCCGCCGCAAGAATGCCCAACAAGGCAATAACAATGACTAATTCAATAAGGGTAAATGCTGGCTGTGATTTAAGGCTCATGATCCCATCCAAACCCGAGGCTATACACTCAGTTTAGATCATTAATGACGGGCGGCACCCAGATCCCAAAGGGGTAGGAATATGCCGAGCGCCAGCACCAGTATCATGATGCCCATAAACACCAGCATGATGGGCTCAATGGCTGCCGAAAGTCCTTTTACTTCGTAGTCGGTTTCTTCATCGTAAAAATCCGAAACGTCGGTGAGCAGCTTGTCCAGCGCGCCTGATTCTTCGCCCACCGTAATCATTTGCAGTATCAGCGGCGTGAACATACCGGAGGCATGGGCCGTGCGCGAAAGGCTGTCACCTTTTTCGATACCTAAGCGCATTTTTTTTACAGCAGATTCGATATACAAATTGCCGATGGCTTCAGCACTGATATCTAACGCCGATAAAATGGGCACACCCGAGCGGAATAACATGGCGAACGTGCGCGTAAAACGTGACAAAGCAATACGCCTTAACAAGTCGCCAATCAATGGCAGTTTTAGTTTGTATCGGTCCCAAGCTAATGCCCCTGATGGGGTATGCGTCCACCTTAAAAATCCTGCGGTGATCACCACAGCAATGATGAGTAAAACATACCAATAGTTCACAAAGAAATTCGAACTGCTTAATAATATTTGACTGGCAATGGGCAGCTCGTTACCAAACTTTGCAAACACATTGGCGAAACTAGGAATAACAAATAGGTTGACCACGACCATGGCGATTAAAATTGCGCCTATGACTAACATAGGATAACGAAACGCGCTCTTCACTTTTTTGCGCGTGTCTCGTTCCATTTCTAAATGCATTACCAACTGTTGGAACGCTTCGTCTAACTGGCCCGTACTTTCGCCCACATGCACCATGCTAATAAACAACGGGGAAAAAGCATGTCGATGAGCCTTTAACGCACTACTGAGGGTTGTCCCGCGACCGAGTACACGCCCAACGTCTTTTAAAATTTCACACAAATAAGGGTTTTTTGAAGTTTCAGACAAGCCAAGCACGGCTCTAATAATGGGAATACCGGAACGGGTTAACGCGTGCATTTGTCGACAGAACAACACCATGTCGTCCAGTGGCACATGCTTTTTGGTAAAGAACTGGGCAAGATCAATATCCAGTGCCGACTTTTCTTTTAACGCCACCAACTGAATACGCAACGGGATTAGGTTGTCGGCCACTAATGCAGTGGCAACCGTATCTTCGTCGGCGGCTTCCATATCGCCTTTAATTAATGCGCCCCGTTTATCTCGGGCTTGATAGCTGTACTTAGCCATCGGACTCATTACCTGTGTGATGCCCGATTTGATGATCTACTTGATGCCCGACGTGGTGAGTGGGAGCAGCATCGTCTAAGCTGGCAGTAATTTTAAAGACCTCCGCCACAGAGGTGATGCCGTTTTTCGCGTAGTTAAGCGCGCACTCAGGCAGGCTTAAATAGTTTTCTTGATTATGGGCACTCTTAAAAAAGTCGGCGGGGCTATTGCGACGTAACGCATCCAGCATAATGTCATCTAATTCAAGCAATTCGTATACACCGGTACGCCCTACGTAACCCGTATTACCGCAATGCTGACAACCTTCACCGTGGTAAAACGTATAACTAGCGGCATTCGGGTCTATGCCCTCTAGCCAAACCTTTTCTTGCGGCGTGAGTTGATATTCTGACTTACAGTTACCACAAATCTTTCTCACCAAGCGTTGACCGATTACCGCACGCAAACTGGACGCCACTAAAAATGCGTCCGCGCCCATATCAATTAAACGCATGGCACAACTAACTGCGTCATTGGTATGCAAGGTGGACAATACCAAGTGCCCTGTCATGGCCGCTCGCAAACCAATTTCCGCTGTTTCTTGATCACGCATCTCACCCACTAAGATGATGTCTGGGTCTTGCCGTAGCGCAGTACGCAAGATGCGCGCAAACGATAAATTAATTTTACTGTTTACTTGCACTTGGTTTATGCGGGGCAAGCGATACTCCACTGGATCTTCGGCGGTTATGATTTTTCGATCTGCGGTATTTAACGTGTTGAGCGCAGCATACAAGGTTGTAGTTTTACCACTGCCGGTAGGGCCTGTGACCAAGACCATGCCGTGAGGTCGTTGGATTAACACTTCAAAACGTCTGAGTATTTCTTTTGGCATCCCCAAACCAGATAAACTTAATAAGCCTTGGCTTTGATCTAGCAAACGCATTACCACGGCTTCGCCGTATTGAGTGGGCAAGGTAGATAAGCGGATATCAATGGAGCGATTGATGATGCGAATATTAAAACGACCGTCTTGCGGCAAGCGTTTTTCGGCAATGTCTAACCCAGACATAATTTTTAAACGACTGACTAACGCACTTACCGCACGCTTTTCTTTCATAACTTGCTCTTGAAGTTCGCCGTCTACGCGCAAGCGTACCCGCAATACGCTTTCATCGGGTTCGATGTGAATATCCGATGCACCCACTTGTACAGCATCTTCAAAAATGTTTTGTAGCAGCCGCACCACAGGCGCTTCGCTGGCGTCGGTTTCTTCCAGTAAAGCTTCGAGATCTAAATCGGACTCAGATAATTCGTCTTCTAATTCACCCGCTAATGAGGCAATTTGTTCGGTACGGCGATAAATTCGATTGATGGCCGTGAGCACTTCTTGTTCTTTTACGAATGCTGGTGTGATGTGTTTTTTAAGTGCACGGTGAACTTCATCCACGGCCAGTATGTCGAGAGGGTCAACAAAGCCCACAAAATAGTTTTGGCCTTCATCGAATAAAATGATGGCTCGAAACCGTCGGGCGATACCCTCCGGTAAACGCCTTGTCACGTCTAGGTCAAATTGAAAACGAGCAATATCCACAAACGGAATGGCAAAATGTGCGCTCAGCTCCAACAGTAAACGGTCTTCGGAGATAAAGCCCAAATCAATGACTGTACGACCTAATTTTTTTCCGGTGCGTTTTTGTTCATCCAGCGTTTTTATTAACTGCTCTTCTGTGATTAAGCCCTTTTCAACCAATAAGTCGCCGATGCGCACCTTGCTGTGTTGATCAGCCATGTTGAGCCTCCAAGCGTGCGTATCGACCTTGCACAAAGCGACGTAGCGCAGACGGCAAATCGGGGTGGGTCAAAATCTTACGGTATAGAATGATAGCCGTATCGGCATCGCCTATGCCGTCTAAGCTGATGGCTAAACCTGCCTGCCAGCGAATATCGTGGGGCTGACGTTTCACCAATTGTTCGTAATACAACGCGGCTTGTTTATGCTGCCCCACTCGCTGCTGTGCTTGTGCCGCAATGGCGAGTAGTTCGTTATTTTGCGCGAAGTCCGGAACCTGTTGACGCATGTAAGGCAGCACACGTTCGGGGGATTCTTTTAGCATGAGTCTTAATGTCAGGTTTTGTTGCATTAATGGGTCCGCATGCACCATGACTTGCTTCACTTGCTCTGCTTTGCCTTGTGCCAATGCGCTAACGGCTTGTTCTTGTGCCTGCGTGGAAAGCGCTTTACGAACAACATGCTCACCGGACTTGGGTTCTGTTAATACTTGTTCGGGCTGCTTGTTCCTAGCAGATATTTCGTTCTTACGGTGAGGTTCGCTTTGACTGCGAGATTCACTGTTTTCACTTGGCGTTTTTTTCTCATTGATATCTCGATTAACGCTAGCAATTGTGGTCGAAGCGTTCGCCGACACTGTCTTGTTTTGTGACGGTGTTTGGGAATGTATTGACTGTGGTGTTGATTGTAGAGTTGGTTGCTGTGTTGATTGTGGGGTTGATTGTAGTGTTGAATCAGTTGTTGTTTGAACGATTGGGGAAAGCGGCGGCTGCGGCGCTAGTGTGTTTTTTACCGTATCTTTTTCAACAACATGAGTAATCGGCGCATCGCCGTAAATCTCTAAAGGCACCTCTAACGTGTGGGCGCGCAAGACATAAACCTGTATGGCCAACACGGCAATGGCAATGGCCATAACCACTAAAATCACCCAGACAATGTTTGGTAAACTACGAATATTAGCAACAGCCACTAAGTTCGACGAAAAAGCCGTTTTAGATTCTGCACTTAAGCTATCTAACTGCCGACGTGCTTTTTCGGCTTCTAGATTTTTTAAAACGTCGTTTAACACACTCATCGTTGCTTACTCCTTTCAACGATTAAGTGGTCAGCCAAAAAAACCAACTTGGCCGGTACTGTATGGCTTCTGTATCACGCAGTGCCGTTTTGATCATGGCTTTATTGACCGTTTTTTGGCCCAAGCTAAAGGCTATCAACAATGCTTTAGCACAAATTATATTTACCAGCCTTGGGGTGCCGTGGGTCGCTTTGTGCAACAAAGATAGCGCGCCCCGCTCGAACACGGGTTCACCATTGTAGCCTGCTATAGTCATGCGGTGATTCACGTACTGCTGGATGGACTTGCGATCTAACTTGGGTAAAAAACAGGAGTAAGCAATACGTTGGCGCAGTTGTCTGAATTTATGCTGCCCTAGGATAACGTTCAGTTCTGGTTGTCCAAATAAAATGATTTGCAGTAGTTTTTTTTGCTCCGTTTCGAGATTGGTTAACAAACGGATTTCTTCCAGACTGCTTTCAGGCAAAGCTTGTGCTTCATCAATAATTAACAGTACTCGTTTACCGGTTTGCGCAATATCCATCAATCTATGAATCAGTTTGTCTATGAGCATGTCATCGGCGATGGTGTCCACATGCTCGCACGATAACTCTTTGGCCAATGCGCGCTTTAACTCTAACGGGCTCATCTGAGGTGTGGGTATATAGGCGGTGACATAATCTTCTGGGTCTAAGCTGTTCAGCAAGCGACGACACAACAGGGTTTTACCAGTCCCTACTTCACCTGTGACTTTTATAAAACCCTCACCCGCCATAATCGCAAAGTGCAACATATTAAAGCATTCACTATAGGGCCTAAGGTTTACAAAGTACTCCGTATTCGGCACCAACGAAAACGGCATTTCACGCATCCCAAAAAAAAGTCGAAACCCATCTATGACTTGACTCATATTGCTAGAAACATTAGCGCTACTCTTCATCTTTTAACGCTCCTTGTTGCTGCCAGCGGGGGAACCGTTTTCTGATGCTTTCTAGTTCTGTGTCCCAGTCCCCAGGGTTAATGACTTTGGGTTGCAGCAAGATCACCAATTCACTTTTGGTGCTGCTGACTTTTTTCTGCTGAAATAAAAATCCTAAAACTGGGATGCGCGATAACCAAGGTACGTTGGCTTCTTGGTCATTCTTCTTGTTCTGCAGCAAGCCACCGATGACAACAACTTGACCGCTTTTTGCGCGAATAATGCTGTCGGTCTCGCGAATGGAGCTATAGGCCAATGGCAGATTAAAGTTAGAACTGCCCACCTCAATAAACTTTGTGCGCTCAACCACTTCGGTCACCGACGGGTGCACATGCAAAATCACTTCATCGTTTTGACCAATTTGCGGCGTCACATCCAATGCAATACCAGAAAAGAAAGGTGTAAGCGTGACTTCCGGTGTATCGGTGGTGGTCGTGGTAGTTGTGGTGGTATTGGTACTGACCTCGGTGACAAAAAATTCATCCGTACCGACTTTGATGACTGCTTTCTGATTATTAACAGTGGATATGCGCGGGCTTGATAAAACCTGAACATCACCTTGGGTTTTTAATAATTGAATCACGCCATTAAAGTCAGCGTAATTAAAGTTCAAAGAGAAAATGCCTTCTAAGCCATCTGCGTTGATCAGAGTGGGCGAGGTTAATTGGCCTGCGATCTCTTTATTGGAGGTGGCGAAGGTTCCACCTGGTCCTAGATCAAAGTTGTCCCATTGAATGCCGGATTGAAAACCATCGTTTAGACTGACTTCTAGAATTTTGGCTTCAATGATGACTTGCTTTTGTAGACTCAGCTCTGCGCGGTCCAAATAGTCCTGCACCGCAGCCAGCTCGTCGGGAAACGCTCGCACCATAATCAAACCGCTTTGCGCATCAACAATGACACGACGGTCACTGCCATTGCCCACAATCATTTGTACAGATGACTGCAAGCTTTGCCAAAAGTCGGTATTGGCCGTGGTTTGAATTTCCGAAGCTGTCGCCGTTGTGGCAGAAGACGATGTATTGTTGTCCGAGTTTGTATTGCCCGATGTTATATGGCCGCTAGACACTGACATACCTGATTTACCTTGACGGCTGACGTTAAGGTAGTTGACGTGAAACACCTTGCTTTGCATGTTACGCGGCAAAATGCGATAGCCGTATTGGCTGCGGACAAATTCAAAGCCATATAGATCGCGTACCGCGGTGAGCGTGTCTTCTAACGTCACATTTTTTAAATCCAATGTGATTTCACCCGTCACATCTGGATGCACCACCATGTTAATACCTGTGCCTTCGACCAAGCCCATAAAAAACAACTGTGCTCGATTATTCTTGGCTACTACATCAAATCTGGGGGCGCTTTGTTTGCCCAAAGCCACGTCCGGCACGAGACTGTCTAGGGCTTCATCTGGAATCACCATGGTCTCACTTTGAGTAGCCTGTAATTCGGCTTTTACAAACGACTCGGTGGGCTGACTGGCACAACCGCTCACGCCCATTAACCCTGTGATTAGCGTGAAACTAAAACTGTAAAGCCAAATACCCTTCGCACGACGTAGTAGGCACGCAGCTAAACGCCACAATGACAACTGTGACGCCTGCTGTTGCGGCGTGGCAGTCTCATTTTGTTCGTTTGTGCTGTGTTCTACTGCTTTTGCTTTCATACTACGTTCGCTCTTGGCTTTTTCGTTTCTGCGTTTCTTGCGTTTTGCCTTTTTCTTTCTGGTTTCTTTCTGGTTTCTTTGTAGTTTCTTTCCAGTTTCTTTAAATAATTTTTCTAGCTGTATCATGCTTCTGACCGCAACCGACACAATCATTATTGCCGGACTTTTGGATAGTCGTCCTGCACCGGCAAAACGGTTTGTTTGCCTTGTTCACGTATGACGACTGCGGTGGTGGCAATGCTAATCACACGGGCACTACCGACACGATCACCCTCGGCGACCACTTGATCGTTTATTACGGCACGCCGATGCTCACCTTTTACAAACACTTGTTGCACCACATAACTTGGCTGCTGAATTTCGTTGCGCTGAAAACGTGTTGTGCGTCCTGCGTCTTCATTGCTACGATTGCCGCTCGCTGAATACCCAGGAGGAGCCATGGGGTCCAGTGCGTTACTGTGCGTACTGAATGCACTCAGCAAAAGTCCAAGCCACAGTATCGGTGGGCCACGTTTGATCAGCGCCATTCCCTTTATCATGTTAAAAACCCAGCACATGCTCACTGGTACTGAGCGTGTGAATATCCAAGTGCAAAATACCATTTGGGTATTCGCTTGTTTTGTATATCAATTGATCCCAATATAACTTCCAGTTCTGACTCTCTAAATGTTCAATGTACTTCAATACTGCGGTATACGAGCCTTCCATTTCTAAGCGTAGGCCATGTTCATAAAGCAGGGCAGTTTCTCCACTTTGGCCTGGAACTTTTACACCAATGGCTTTTGCGTTTTCTATACTGATTAGTTTGAGCTTGCGATTGGACAGCATTTTTTCGAATACTTGGTTCATTTTTTCTGGCGTGATCAGCGCTGATGTAATGGTGTAAATTTCTTGCTGCTGCGCTTTTACTTGATCGGTCAAGGCATTAAGCTGCGCACGAAATTTTTCGTTAGGGTCATGCTCGGACTCGTAGATCAGAGTTTCGATACTTTGATCCAAAGCACTAATTTGGCCTTCGATTCGTTGCAGAGTCTGCGAACGCTCTCCCCAGCTCTTCATTAAGGGCTGCCATACCAATACAGTGAACGTCGACATCACCACCACAAAACTGGTGATGACGACTAAACGTCGTTCACTGAGCTTTAGCTGGTTGAACTGTTTCGCCAAGGACTTCCAAGAGCGCTTCATTGGGTTCACTTTCTTTACGTTTAGAACTTAGGGTAAAAGCCAGTTGCTCTTTATCCCGTTTTAAATCAAACACTTTAAATTGCATGCCTCTAAAAGCCGGATGCTTGCCAAGTTTGGTTAGATAAGCGGGCACTGATTCTGGGTACAGCGCAAAGCCTGACAAACTTAACCCGTCACCGGACGATTCAAAGCGAATTTCTTTTAGCCAAAGGCCTTGCTCCTGTACCTGCGTTAACGCCTGCAACATGCCCGCAAACGATTGTTGGTGATGATGCAAATTGCGCTTATCTAAAAACTTGAGTAGCCGTTGATTTTCACTAACACGCTTTTGCATAGCGTCGATGCGAACTTGTAAGCGCGGGTCCAACTCGATGATTTGGAATTCGTTTTGAGCTAAATCGAAAGCGGTTTGCATTTTTTCGAGATCGCGTTCTGCAGTTTTAATGTGGGCTGCTGCTGATACGTACATGATGTACACCACGGCCGTCGCTAAAAAGCAAAACATGATCGAACCAAAAAATATAAACACAAAGGTTTCGGCCGAGAACGGCACCCGCTTTTGTTTAAATTCGTCTAAATAGAGATTAATTTGCTGCATGCTGTACTCCCGCACGCAGTGCTGCTCCCATAGCCGGTAGGCAATAGGCTTGTTCTTTAGGGGTTAACGTTTTATCAAACCCCAAGTTCACCGAGTTATAGATGCTGAATAACTCGATCGGTGTGGTGACCATGCTGCTGAGGTCATCCACCAGCTCTAGCCGCTCATCCGTCATAGGCAAAAAATAAATGCGTTTTACCGTGCCTTTACCCAACTGACTTTCGTAGTAATCCAGCGAGCGCTGCACATCCAAAGACAAACGATCCAACGGCATGCCGTTATCTAACGACCAGCCGGTATCACCGGTTGCACTAAAGTTTTCGAGACCGGCCTCAATTTGCCGCGTTAGGTACATGGCCGAATGGCTGTAGATCACCATCTCACCTCCACCTCGAGCCAAGCCTAGGGTTGCTACGCTGCCCACATCAGCGTCTTCGATGTGCATCAGTAGATTGCGCATGCACATTTCAGGGATATCGATAACATCAGGGGTGAGTTCACATCGTTTAATAAAGCGTACGATGGATTTAATGTTGGTTTTTTTTGCACACACCGCGTAGATCATATCTATCCGACCACGGTACGCGTCTGTGGGTAAGCGCATGACATCCACAGCCATTTCTTCGATGGGTTGTTTGATTAGGTCTTTCACTCGCCATAAGGCGGCGTCGAGAAGCTCGGAGTCTTCCACCGCTGGCGCTTCCAGCAAGAGCAACTCGTAGTCCTTGGGGTTGAGCACAAAGTGACAATCCGCACCGGCCAGGCGGCGCTCACGGATCCACTTATTCACATAGTTAATTTGTTCTGGCTCATCGGTAATGGGACTAAATTCGGCATCATTGATGCGCCATTGACCGTTTTGATCGCGCTCTGCGTAGGCAATGGCAATGCCTTCTTCATGGCGCGACAACCCCACTGCACCAGTGGGCTGAGCCAATGCTCGCCTAGTCCAATATCGTCGAATGGCTTTCCAATCCAGCATGCCTGCACATCCGTAAAGCAGTACAAGATTCAAACGGCACAAATGCGATACACTTGGCCCCTACTTAAACCCTAGCAGGTTCTTTGGCTTTCACCCGCCAGACGTACCTGCCCTGAGCTACTTCTACAGAAAAGTCATACGTCTTATGCTTCACGTGGTCCTGTTCGAACCTGAAATTCCGCCCAATACTGGCAACATCATCCGCCTGTGCGCCAACACAGGATTCCAACTGCACCTGATCGAGCCATTAGGGTTTGATATGGATGAAAAGAAAGTGCGCCGCGCAGGCTTGGACTATCACGAATTTGCCGCGGTTAAGATCCACGCCAACTGGGAAGCCTTTGTAGCTGAGGTCAACCCGCCTCACTGTTATGCCATCACCACCAAGGGCAAGCGCTGGCACACAGACGTCACGTTTGAAAAAGGCGACGCCATTGTTATGGGCCCAGAAACCCGTGGCTTGCCCGATGACATGCTCAACAGCCTGAGCATGGATGAAAAGATACGCATCCCCATGCAGCCTGACAGCCGCTCGCTGAATTTATCCAACGCCACTTCGATTATCGTGTATGAAGCGTGGCGACAACTGGGGTTTGAAGGGGCGTTTTAGTCGGGTGTCGGACGTCGGGAGACGGGAGACGGGAGACGGGAGACGGGAGACGGGAGACGGGAGACGGAAGACGCTAAACCATCACTCAAATTCGCCAAGCTTTAGCTCGAGTACCTCTGAAAAATACCGTTTCGTAAGTCGGCCTCAGCGTGCACCTTGTGGGTATCAGCCCGACGTCTGACACCTGACACCTGACACCTGACACCAAAATCAATGTATGCGGGTGACACCTCAAACAGCCAATGCTACAAGAAATAAAAAACCGCTAACGATTCAACATCGTTAGCGGTTTTTTACATCAAATGCCTGATGGCGTCGCAGGCTCCTAATCAGGCCTACGACTGTCCTGCGTCAGTAACGAGGTTACGCCTGACTCCCGACGTCCGACCCCAGACATCAAAATCAATGCGTCTCAGCGGTTTCTTTTTCTTGCTGCGCTTGCTGTTGCAAAGACTGAGCGTAAATCGCGTCGAAGTTTACAGGCGCCAACATCAGGGCTGGGAAGCTGCCTTTGATCACTAAGCTGTCGATGGCTTCGCGTGCATATGGGAACAATAGGTTAGGGCAAAATGCACCTACGGCTTGATGCAGCGCTGGGCCTTCTAGACCGCCGATTTTGAAAATACCGGCTTGTTGTACTTCAACTAAAAAGGCAGTTTTTTCGTCGTTTTCAGCTTTTACGGTCAGGGTCAGTACGACTTCGTAAATGTCATCACCCAGTTTTTTGCTGGCCGTGTTCAGGTCCATGTTGATTTTAGGGTTCCACTGAGAGCGGAACACTTCAGGAGTATTAGGGCTTTCGAAAGACACGTCTTTTACAAAAATACGCTGTACACCAAATTGGCCTTTCTGAGCTTGTTCTTTTGCTGCTTGTTCTGTCATGTGAATCTCGCTGTTTCTTATTATGAATACAAAATCTTATTTGGTTACCACAGGCAGATTATTGCCTGTCCATTCCATCATGCCACCGCTCATACGGTAGACCGAGGTGTAGCCAGCGTCTTTTAGCAACTTGCTGGCAGCTGCAGCGGTTTGGCCGCTTTTGCACACTACGACAATGGCGCGGTCTTTGTCTTTTAATTCGTCCTTGCGGTTTGCCAGCGAAGCAAACGGAATATTCAGTGCGTCCACAATGTGGCCTGCCTTGAATTCTTTCTTCTCGCGGATGTCCAGTACCAGCGCATCTTGCTGGTTGATCAGACGGGTTGCCTCATGGGTAGACACCTTAGGGCCTGACTTTTGATTGCTGTCCAACGCTAACAAAATCAGCAGGCCCAGCAAGATGCTGGTCAAAATCCAATGGTTAACGATGAACTCGAAAAACTGCTCCATGGCATACCTTCAACACGATAGGGAAAATCAGGGGTCGCAGTATACACTCAGAAGCTAGAAGCTAGAAGCTAGAAGCTAGAAGCTAGAAGCTAGAAGCTAGAAGCTAGAAGCTAGAAGCTAGAAGCTAGAAGCTAGAAGCTAGAAGCTAGAAGCTAGAAGCTACCAATATGGTTTTGCTGCCAGCTTCCGGCGTCAAGCTTCAAGCCAGATTAATTTCACGCTTCCGCCGTCAAGCTTCAGGCTTAAGCAGTTCTCAGGTAAAATACGCCCACTTTTTTACGCGATATTCCGGAAGTCCTATGTCCAACGCCTCTGCCCCTACTCCTAAGCCGGTTGCTCTGATCATTCTCGACGGTTTTGGCCAGCGCGAAGCGGCCCCAGACAACGCCATCAGTAACGCGAACACCCCAACGTGGGATCACCTGATGGCCAACTACCCGAATGTATTGATTGATACCTCTGGTGCAGCAGTGGGCCTACCAGACGGCCAAATGGGTAACTCCGAAGTGGGCCACATGAACCTAGGCGCGGGCCGCATCGTGTACCAGAACTACACCCGCATTAACAAAAGCATCGCCGATGGCGACTTTTTCGAAAACCCAGCCCTCACTGGCGCGGTAGACAAAGCCGTGGCGGCGGACAAAGCCGTTCATATCATGGGCTTACTGTCCCCAGGCGGTGTACATAGCCACGAAGACCACATCATTGCTCTGTGCGAGCTAGCCGCTAAACGCGGTGCTAAGGCCATATACGTTCACGGCATTCTAGACGGCCGCGACATGCCACCACAAAGTGCGCAGCCTTCCATCGAACTGATCGAAAACCACTTTGCTAAGCATGGCGGCGGCAAGCTAGCCAGCTTGATTGGCCGTTATTACGCCATGGACCGCGACAACCGCTGGGACCGTGTGCAAGCCGCCTACGACATGTACACCTTGGGCCAAGCGCCCTACAACGCAGCCAATGGTGTGGAAGGCTTAAACGCCTCTTACGCGCGCGAAGAGTTCGACGAATTTGTCAAAGCCACCACCTTGGGCGATGCCGTTACCATCAACGATGGCGACGCGGTCCTGTTTGCCAACTTCCGCCCTGACCGTGCCCGTGAAATCACCCGTGCGTTCGTGGACGGCGACAGCTTTGATGGCTTCACCCGTACTAAACGTCCAGCACTGGCGGACTTTGTGATGATGACCGAATACGCGGCCACCATTAAAACCAGTTGCGCGTATCCACCAGCGGCCATCACCAACGATTTAGGCGAATACGTTTCTAAACTGGGCAAGACTCAGTTACGCATTGCCGAAACCGAAAAATACGCCCACGTGACCTTCTTCTTCTCCGGCGGTCGCGAAGAACTGTACGAAGGCGAAACCCGCGAACTGGTGAACAGCCCAGACGTTGCCACCTACGACCTAAAGCCAGAAATGAGCGCGCCAGAGGTGACCGACAAACTGGTGGACGCCATCGAAAACCAAAAATACGACCTGATCGTGTGTAACTATGCCAATGGCGACATGGTGGGTCACACTGGTGTATTCGATGCGGCGGTCAAAGCAGTTGAAGCCCTAGACGTTTGCTTGAAACGCGTCACTGATGCCATTTTGAAAGTGGGTGGTGAGTGCTTAATTACCGCCGACCACGGTAACTGTGAGCAAATGATCGACGCCAACGGCGTGGCCATGACCCAGCACACCACAGGCCCAGTGAACCTGATTCACGTTAGCCAAGCGGGCAAAGCCGTAAGCTTGAACACCGGCGGAGCCCTGTGTGACATCGCGCCAACCTTGTTGGCCATGATGGGCGAGCAGCAGCCAGCAGAAATGACCGGCAAGGTGCTGGTTAACAAATAGTGTTACCCCATGAAGAAGCGGGCCGAAGGGTTCGCTTTTTCATTTCATAACAACAATAACAACGGAGCATTGTGTGGTACTCACTCGCGCAGTTCTAACCTGTTGCTTACTTGGCACACTGACCTGTACGCAGGCACTGGCCAACACGCAAACCAAAGCCAGCGAAGCGCAATTGCAAAAGCTGCGCACCGAAATTAACGAGCTGCAGGCCTACCTGAAAAAAGCCCAAGACGACCACAAGCAATTGGTGGATTCGCTACGCAAAAGCGACGAAGAGGTTGCCAAAATCAGTGAGCACGTTGAACGCTTACGAGAGTCGCTGAAGGAGGAGCAAGTACGCCTAAAAAAGCTCCAGGGCGAACAGACTCAGCTTCGCCAACAACAGAGCCAACAACAGCACACCCTTAACGACGTCATTCGCGCCGCTTATCGACTGGGACAGCAACCCCAGTTGCAGGTCATGCTCAATCAGCAAGACCCATCTGAGCTGGCGCGCAACATGAAATATCTAAGTTACCTTAGCCGCGCTCACCAAGATCAAATCCAAGCCTATCGCAAAACCCTAGGCCAATTGGATGCGGTGGAGACCCAGCTCAAGCAAACCCAAACAACCTTACAACGGGAGCTTGAATCGTTTCGCGAGCAACAACGCAAGCTACGCGAAACCCGTCAGAAACAACAAGACACCGCCAATGACTTAAAACATAAGATCGCCAACAGCGGACAAGACCTTGAGCGCATGAAGCAAGACCGTCAGCGTTTAATTGATTTATTGGGTCGTGTCGAAGAAGTGTTTTTAGACTACGAACGCGACAAAGAAAGTCGCCCCTTCACTCAACTTAAAGGCAAACTGCCTGCC
>JBFHVZ010000051.1:0-19002 GCA_041589295.1 Pseudomonadales bacterium | reverse complement strand
TCGGTAAACAATTGAGGATACTGCTCTGGCAGCAACACCAAGGCAGACTGCAAGTGCGTCATCATGACAGGCAGCTCGTTAAACAATTGCACCACTTGTCGCCAAGTAGATGGAATAATAAACAGCAAGATTCCCAAACATATCAGAATAAAAATAAGAAAGATGGAGACACTGGCCACGAGATGGCTAACACCCCGTCTCTTTAACATTTCCACTGGACCTTGAAGCAAATACGCCATAATGACACTGGCAATCGCCGGAGCCAGAATGCCACCCAAAGTCAAAATAACCGCGAATCCGGCTATCAATAACAACAGTAAAAACAGTGCTTCTTCATCAGAGAAATAGCGATCGACCCAACCTCGAATAAGGCGCATCATGGACATGAGAGAACTAGACTCCCTTTTCAATCAAAAAAACAAACATAGAATCTTGCTGATGTTTTTCAATCAGTTTATGAACACTCAGATCAACAAAGGCAGGAATATCCCGCCAAGAGCCCGAGTCAGTGGATACGACCTTTAAAACCTGCCCAGGTTGCATGGAACTCAAAGATTGTTTGGTTTTCAAAAGCGGCATCGGACAACGCAATTCACTGGTATCCAACAACACATCAAAGGACTGCGTCATAAAACAGGTTAGCTCACAGCGGGAATTTAGCGCTAATATATCCTAAGGGCCTTGTGAAAAATACCGAAAACACGGACAGTGGTTCGCAATAACGCCCAAATCAGCATATGACTGAATGCGCCTCTCAAAAAATAAGACATAAGGATTCACATGCAATTTGCCTGGCTTCTACTGATAGCGCTGACTCTATCGCCTTCAGCAAGTGCAACTGGTAATCAAGAACTGCCAACGTTGGGCGACGCCACCTCCGGCTTAATTTCCCTTCAACAAGAATACCGCCTAGGCCGCGTCTGGTTGCAAAGCCTTCGCCAGCAAGCACAAGTCATCAACGACCCAGTACTCACAGAGTACACAGAAAACCTCATCTATCGCCTAGCCAGCAACAGCGAAGTAAAAGACCTGCGCCTAGAAATCGTCCTGCTCGACAACGGGCAATTAAACGCCTTTGCCGTCCCCGGTGGCATCATCGGCATTAACGCTGGATTATTTTTATACGCCCAAACCGAGTCACAGTTTGCAGCCGTCATGGCCCACGAACTCGCGCACTTAAGCCAGCGACACTTTGCTCGCCAAGTTGAAGAAAGCCGCAAACAAGCCCCCATCGCCATGGCCACCTTGCTTGGCAGTATAATGCTACTCGCAACGAACAACACCGAAGCTGGCTTCGCTGGCCTCATGACCAGCCAAGCAGCAGCAACTCAATGGGCACTAAGCTACAGCCGCGATTGGGAACGCGAGGCTGACCGACTAGGCATGCATACCCTAGTTAAATCTGGGCTCGACCCCAACGGCATGCCAAGCATGTTTGAGCAAATGTACGATGCCCATAAATACAGCGCTCGTCCGCCGGAGTTTTTACTAACTCACCCAGTTACCGAAAACCGAATAGCTGATGCCGCTGCAAGGGTAGATAACCTGAAAAAAGTCCAACCCAACGACGACTTGGACTACCAACTTATCCGCACGGCTCTACTACGCCAATATCGCCCTGCCAGTCACAATTTAAACTACTTCCAAGGGGCCGTTACTCAGGCTAAAAGTCGCACGCAAAAACTCACCGCACTGTATGGGCTAGCACTTATTCACCTTGGACGCGAAGAGTATGATGAAGCCGTGTCAGTGACACGCCAACTTATTCAAGCAGATAAAAGCCGCATCGGCTTTATTACGTTACACGCGCAAGCCCTTTATATGAGCGGCGAAAAACAAGAAGCCTTAAGCCTATTGGAACAACACCTCAACCTAGCACCTGACAACCACCCGCTCGCCATGCGCTTTGCCGAACTATTGCAACGAGAAAAACAATTTCAACGTGCCAGAAACCTACTACAGCGACAAGTGCTGCTACGCGCAACTGATCCATACATTTGGCAAAAAATGGGCGAAGTGGAATCAAAACTCGGGAACGAGGTAGGCCAACACAAGGCGAAGGCCGAGTTTTATTTTTTAACGGGCTACAAACAAAAAGCGCTAAAGCAGCTTGAGATCGCACTAGACAAAGCCAAGGGCCATTATCTAACCTCTGCTCGCATACAGCAGCGCGCACGCGAAATTTCGGCCAGTGATCAAAATTTAGATTTTTAAGCTACCAAAACAAAAAAACCGAGCACTTCTGTTGAGCTTTCACCCATAGAACAGAACTACTCGGTTTTTTTAAGACGCTGTTTATTTAGAACTGACGTCCTTGGCTTTTCACACCATGCTGCTGAGCAAAGTCCAACATACGATTTAGTGAACGTACGGCTTTCTCCCCCACCTCAGCGTCAACAACGACTTCGTTTAATTCATCTTTTAAGCAAGTGTACAGGTTTTCCAACTTATTCATTGCCATCCAAGGACAATGAGCACAACTACGGCAAGTCGCTCCATTACCGCCAGTTGGCGCTTCAATAAAGGTTTTACCCGGCGCCATTTGCTGCATCTTATAAAAGATTGCCTTATCTGTGGCTACGATAAAGGTATCGTTCGGCAACGTTTGCGCCGCCTTAATGATTTGTGACGTTGAACCCACCACGTCGGCCATTTTAACCACAGACTCTGGCGACTCTGGATGCACGAGCAAGGCTGCTTCTGGATACACTTTTTGCAAGTCTTCCAAACCCTTGGCCTTGAACTCTTCATGCACAATACAAGCGCCGTTCCACATAATCATGTCAGCCCCGGTCATACGCTGAATATAATTACCTAGGTGTTGATCTGGCCCCCAAATAATTTTTTCACCGCGATCTGTCAGGTCCTGCACGATTTCTAACGCAATACTGGAGGTCACAACCCAGTCAGCACGCGCCTTTACTTCGACTGAGGTATTCGCGTAAACCACCACCTTACGGTCGGGGTGCTGATCACAAAAAGCTGAAAACTCATCAATGGGACAACCAATATCCAATGAACATGTGGCTTCCAAGGTGGGCATTAAAATGGTTTTTTCTGGGCTAAGAATTTTAGCGGTTTCGCCCATAAAGCGCACACCAGCGACAACCAGCAGCTGAGCAGGGTGGTCGCGACCAAAGCGCGCCATTTCCAGCGAATCAGCAACACAACCACCTGTTTCGTCGGCCAAGGCCTGTAAAACTGGATCAGTGTAATAGTGAGCGACCAACACAGCGTTTTTAGCTTTTAACAGGGCTTTAATCTTGCTGATGTAATCTTGCACCTGTTCAGCCGACAACGATTCATCGTGACTGTGCTCGATATAATCTCGCACCCACTCTGAAACTGATTGATCTTTAATTGCTATTTCTGTCATGGAAAAACCGCTTAACCCGATATTCTGATACCGCGCATACCGCAATGAAAGGCAAGGCGGGCGAAGTTTATCACAGCTTAATGACCAGCGTTATATAAGCCTGATAATAGCCTAATTACGAGACGGCCTTTTAATTTCAAGAGTCTCTAGAGCTTCAAGCCGACGAAAAAGAGTCTCGAAGCAGAGGACTTGAAACGCAAAAAGGCAGAGCCAATAGACTCTGCCTTTTCAAATAAGTGGTGGGTCGTGCTGGACTCGAACCAGCGACCAATTGATTAAAAGTCAACTGCTCTACCAACTGAGCTAACGACCCCTCAAGCGGGCGCAAATATTACTATTATCCTGAGATAAAACAACCCCTTAGCGCGCTTTTTTTCTAATTAATTGCGCCCAATGCCATCTCGGGCCTGAACCCATGCTTGAATTCTTTGGCTTCTACTTGATTTCAGCCTATGACCTTAAGTGCTACTCCGGCCTTCACGGGGGCCAACCCATTCTGCGCGACCCAACCTGCGTACCTCATCAGTTATTAGAGTAACCTTGCCATGTGTGCAGCCGATGCGTGAAGTCCACTTAGAATCAATTAGTCGGGATTAATTAGTGCGCACCGATGATCTTTACTCAAGGTATAAGATTGTCGACAGGAAAGACTTAAACACAAATTAATGCCACAAAAAAAAGCGACACGAAGTCGCTTTTTATTCAGGCTAAGCAATGGCTACAGTAGCAAGCCTAAATTAGGTTAACCGTTTTGTTAAATCAAAAATGCTGATTTAAATAGTTTTCAGCCAACCGCGCTGTGCCTGGTGAAGACTTAGCGTAATCAGCGACAACGGCCTTTAAAATTTCCTTGGCTTTCGCTTCTTCGCCCAATTGGTGATAAACCTTACCCAATTTGAGTTTAGAGTCAGCGGTTTTTTGATGCTCAGGAAACTGATTAATCACCACAAGAAACGCTTTACGCGCATCATCCAACTCGCCTTGAATGTAATGAATTTGTCCAGTCCAATAATAAGCATTTACTGCCAACTCACTTTTTGGAAACTGAGCCACAAAGTTACGCAGAGCTGATAACGCCTGCGGAAACTTTTTTTCATTCACTAAACGAAAAGCACTTTCATAAGCGCCTTTTTCATCGGCCGTTGCAGGCTCTGTATTCCCCGGCACAGGTGCAACCGAGGCCCCACCCTTCAAGACTTGACTCATACGACGGTCAAGCTCGATGTAGCGCTCTTTCTGCTCGGACTTCAGTTTATTCAACTCGTGGGTTTGCTCTTCAACAATACCGCGCAAGGTTTGAACTTCCTGCTTGAGGATTTCGATTTCTTCGTAAAGAACTTGCAGTGCACCAGCACTAGGCTGTTTCGGAGAAGGTTGAACTGGCGTGAGTTGCGAAGGCGATGCAGCCAGCTGAACTGGTGGAGTCGTAGCAGGCTTAGCTGCGGGAGTGGGAGAGGTGCCGCTGCGATCCAGCGACACCCAGTTTTCTGCCTGCGTGGCTCCCGTCAGGAGCAATGCCATGACGGGTAACAAGTAGAAAGATTTGATCATTAGCGGCTCTGATAGTTGATCTCAGCGCGACGGTTTTTAGACCATGCAGCTTCAGTGCTACCCACTTGCGCTGGACGCTCTTCGCCGTAGCTAACTGTATCTACTTGGCTAGCAGCAGCACCTTGTACGATCAGGTAACGCTTAACTGTGTTTGCACGACGCTCGCCCAGAGCCAAGTTGTATTCAACAGTACCGCGCTCATCACAGTGACCTTCTAGTACAACTTTAGCTTGTGGGTTTGCTTTCAAGTATTCAGCATGTGCATTCAAAATTTCTTTGAACTCTGGGCGAATGCTTGCTTGGTCAAAATCAAAGTACACAGTTGTTTGTTCTAACAGTGGGTTAGCTGCGCCCTGAGATTCAACGTTAGTTTGAACGTCTACTTCAGGAGATGCTGGTACTGGTTGAGTTTGGCTTTCTTCCGCGGCTACGGTTTCAGTCGTCGCGGCTTCGTCCGTTGCGCCACCTTTACTGGCGCAACCAGACATGGCTAATACAGTTAAAGACACTGCAAATAGCTTAAAAAATCCGAATTGCTGCATAGTTTTCTTACCTTAGTTTTTTTAGTGTGAAATTAATTCGTATAGGGGCCCCAAGCAGGCTCTCTAACATCACCGTGTCTTGATGGCACCAGGAATTTGACATCCCCGTCTACTGACACAGCAGCCAGAATGCTTTGATTCTTATACTTAGCTGCGTACATTACCATAACTCCATTTGGAGAAACACTAGGTGATTCATCAAGATATGTGTCCGAAGTCAAGATCTGCATCAATCCTCGCGTGAGGTCCAGTGATGCGATATGGAAGTCACTGCCGCTATCTGGTTGATGCACCATCACCAAGAAACGACCGTCCTGTGCCAATCGTCCACGAGCATTATAATGCCCTTCAAATGTTAATCTTTTTAGCTCGCCAGTTAGCGTATCTACGCGATATATCTGTGGCTTACCAGTACGGCCCGACGTAAAAATAATGTTCTGGCTATCTGGCATCCAATTGGGCTCTGTATCAATTGCGTAGTGCTCAGTAATACGCGTCCATTTTTTGGTGGCCAGCTCTAACACGTAAATTTCTGGGTTACCGTCCTTAGACAAAACCATAGCCAGCTTTTTACCATCTGGCGAAAATGCCGGCGCACTGTTTAGACCCTTGGATGCTGACACCAATTCTTTTTGACCGGTTGCTAATTCCTGTACATAAACACGGCTACCGGCATCCTCTAACATTACGTAAGCCAGTTTCTTGCCATCTGGTGACCAAGCAGGTGAAAAAATAGAATATTTAGATTTCAGAATTATTTTTTCACGTGCGCCATCGGCATCTGCAATCGCCAGCGCAAATTGAGTACGCTCACGATTTGCAGTCACATAAGCGATCTTGGTTGAGAACACACCTCGAATACCGGTCAGTTGCTCGTACACTGCGTCGCTGATTTTATGGGCTAAATCACGAAGCTGCTCGGCACTGCCACGCAAGGTTTGGCTGAGCAGCTCTTTTTCGTTAAAAACATCGAACAACTGATAGCGAACCTGATAGACATCGTTCAATCGCGATTCCAGCTGACCAATTAATACGTATTCTTGTTTCAGTAAGCGCCAGTCACGAAAGTAAATATCTTGCGTCGACGTTGGGTGACTCAACATATCTCGTGGTGCCAACGCTCGAAAGTGCCCACTGCGCTCTAAGTCATTGCGCACTATATTGTCGATATTTTCGGGCACCTGCACCCCACCTTGGGGCATGCTAAACGGCACCACTGAAATCGGAATCGCTGAGGCAACCCCTTGTTTAATTTCAATGGTCAATTCTGCGTGGGCGAGAGAATAAACCCAAAACGCAAAAACAAAAGTAAACGTTCGTAACATCATAACCTGGCATTTTCTGGGGTTAGCTTAAGGTTGAAACGGCGAAATTCTTTTTCAAATATCGCAGGGTCTTTAGGCACAGGCATGACCGAGACCTTCCACACGGCCTGCTCGGCGCTGCGATCTAACGCATTATTACCGCTCGACTCCACCACATGAACTTCTGTCACTTCACCCGTAGGCACTAAATATATTCGTAAAAGTATTGTGTCTGTGTGTTTTGCACTGGGAGGTACTCGCCACACACGTTCGATCAAAGCTCTAATTTGACTAGCATAATCGGTCACCACTTCAGCTGCCTTGGCATCCTGCTCCGCTTGATTAGCCTCTAGCTGGGCCAGCTCGTCCGACAGCAAGTTATCAAGTTCGTTCAATGCAGCTTTGCGCGCTGCTTCCCTAAGTTTTTCTTGCTCACGCTTTTCAATTTCAGCCTGTTTTTGCGCTAGTTTCTGCGCTGCTAACTGGGACTGCTTTTCAGATGCCTTGGTTGCGGGCGCAGGCTTTTTCTCAACCGGTTTTGGTTCAACCTTGGGAACCGGTTTTTTCGTCTCAGTTTTCTTAGTTTCAGGCTTTTGGGGTTTAGACTGCGCTGGCTTAGGCTTATCTAAATGCACAACCCGAGCCGCAATATGAGACGGCACTGTTTTCACACTGGGTTTTTCGGTGTTCATCCAGTGGGTAGACAGTAGTATCACCATCGCCAGTAAAATACTGATTGCCACCGCAATGGGAATCGCAAAACTTCTCGGATCGGATAATGGGTACAACCGCATTACTTACCTGTCTCCGGCGCCTCAGTGACCAAACCCACACTGCTTGCGCCTGCCTGTTGTAACGTCGCCATTAAATCTATGACTTTTCCATAAGCAACCGATTTATCGCCACGTACAAATACTTCTGACTCAGGCGCTTGCTTTAGAATTTTTTCCACGTAGCGACCCACATACTCAAGATTGGCCGCCACGTCTTCGGCACGCCCTCGTTCGATGACGTAAACACCATCGGCCTTGATCGTAACAATCAAGGGCTCTTTTTCTTTGGGCGTTTTTAACGGCTCAGTTGCAGCTTTGGGTAAATCTACTTTGACACCTTGCGTTAAAATTGGCGCGGTGATCATAAATATCACTAATAAAACCAACATAACGTCGATGTAAGGCACCACATTCATTTCGGCTATGGGCCGACGCTTTTCCTTAGCCATCGATTTTTGTTTCCGTCATTTTCGCTTTTTTGTACACCTGACGATGCAGAATGGCTGCAAATTCTTCCGCAAAGGTTTCATACCCTGTCACCACTTGATCCATTTTCGTGGTAAAGCGGTTGTAGAAAATAACGGCTGGAATTGCCGCGAACAAACCGATGGCGGTAGCGATCAGCGCTTCGGCAATACCCGGCGCCACCGTTGCTAACGTCGCTTGATGCACATTCGCCAAACCGCGAAAGCTATTCATGATTCCCCACACGGTTCCAAACAGACCTACATATGGCGAGGTCGAACCCACGGTGGCTAAAAAGGCGAGGTGATGCTCTAAAATTTCAGACTCTCGAACTGTGGCCACACGCATGGCCCGTTGCACACCTTCCATAATGGCTTCAGGTTCGGCACTGCTTTGTTGACGCAAGCGCGAAAATTCGCGAAAGCCAGCGGCGAAAATGTTTTCTACACCATAGGGAGCAGGATCTTCGGTGACTTCGCGGTAAAGCTGGCTCAAGTCCATGCCCGACCAAAACCGATCTTCAAAATCCATCAAGCCGTCTTTAGCAGCTTTTATCACGCGATGACGTTGGACAATGATGATCCAAGATACAAACACGGCCGCGAACAATACCAGCATTACCCCTTGCACAACCCAACTGGCGTTGGCAACAAGCGACCACAAACTCATGGACTCAGTCACTGACGAACTCCTTATTTTGTTCTTTTATTTGGATAGACTGCCGCACATCACTGGGCAGGGGTTTAGGTTTAAATTGGCGTGCATCTAAGCAGGCAATGGTAACCTGCGCAAGTAGCTTTTGACCTTGACCATCAAAGATAGTTTGCTGAATTTGCAGGGAGGCATTTTTTACTGCCGTCACCTCAACGGTCACGGTTAGTAGGTCGTCCAAGCGAGCCGGTTTAACGAACTTTAATGTCATGTCTCGGACAACGAAAACCGTGCTTTGTTCTTTTAGCTCTATTTGATTAAAACCAAATTGGCGTAACCATTCGGTGCGGGCACGCTCCAAAAAGTGCAGGTAACGGGCGTGATACACCACACCACCTGCATCCGTGTCTTCGTAATAAACCCGTACCGGTAAACTGAATTGAGAGCGCTTATCCATTAACGTATTTTTGCTCTGGTTATTGCTCAGGTATGTTTAACCCAAAGTGTAAATATGCGTGATCCGTTACCACACGCCCGCGCGGGGTACGCATCATAAAGCCTTGTTGGATCAAATACGGTTCTAACACGTCTTCGATGGTGTCACGTTCTTCGCTGATTGCCGCTGCTAACGAATCCACCCCGACAGGGCCGCCACCAAACTTCTCGATCATGGCCAGTAATAAACGTCGGTCCATGTGGTCCAAACCATGGGAGTCCACATGCAACATGTTCAACGCTTGGTCTGCTAACACGGCTGTGACCACACCGTCGCTTTTTACTTCGGCATAATCTCGAACACGGCGCAGTAATCGATTCGCAATACGCGGCGTGCCACGTGAGCGACATGCCACTTCGTGGGCGCCCCCCTCTTCCATGCTCACCCCCAGCATGGACGCACTTCGGCTCACAATTTTCGTAAGGTCCTGAATGTTATAGAACTCTAGACGTTGCACGATACCGAAACGGTCACGAAGTGGAGAAGTTAATAAGCCGGCACGGGTCGTAGCACCCACTAAGGTAAATGGGGGGAGGTCGATTTTTATGGAGCGCGCTGCCGGTCCTTCACCAACCATGATATCCAGCTGATAGTCTTCCATGGCGGGATAAAGTACTTCCTCGACCGATGCACTAAGACGGTGAATCTCATCAATAAACAGCACATCCCCTTCTTCAAGGTTGGTCAATAACGCAGCAAGGTCACCGGCTTTTTCTAACACGGGCCCAGAGGTACTTTTAATATTGACGTCCATTTCGTTAGCGATGATGTTCGCCAAGGTGGTTTTACCTAAACCCGGCGGGCCAAAGATAAGGGTGTGATCCAGGGCTTCTTTGCGTGCTTTGGCCGCGCCAATGAAAATTTCCATTTGCTCGCGCACGGCGGGCTGGCCTTCATAATCGACCAGTGCCGTCGGGCGAATCGCACGGTCCTGATGCACCTCGCCAGTGGGCTCACTGGTCAAAGGGGTGGAGCTAATAAAGCGGTCGGTTTCGATCATGACAGCGTGTTCTCTTACTCGGGCCACATGTTATTGCTTTAACATGCCTTTTAGCGCGAAACGGATCAAATCTTCCGCACTGCTTACAGGTGCCTTAATGGCAGAAATGGCTTTCGCAGCTTCCGTGGGCTTGTAGCCCAGTGCAATCAACGCACCTTCGGCTTCTTGAATCCATTGATCTTGCGAGGCTGGTTGCGGATTAGCAGCCGCCATTAGCGGTAAATCAGAGTCCGACACATGCCACTCTTTTAGGCGGTCTTTCATTTCAACAATTAAGCGTTCGGCGGTTTTCTTACCAATACCCGGAATACGAACCAAGGTGGCACTGTCGCCATCGTGAACGCTGCGTACAAATGAATCGGTTTCAATACCTGACAGGATGGCCAACGCCAATTTTGGCCCAACGCCGGAGACTTTAATCAAGGCACGAAATAAGGCGCGTTGCTGTTTATCCGAAAAGCCAAAAAGCTGCTGAGCGTCTTCACGCACCACGAAGTGCGTATGCAGCGTCACTTTGGAGCCCAACTCACCCAGTTGATATAAAGTGGTCATAGGGGCCAATACTTCGTAGCCAATGCCGTTGACGTCTATTAGAAGTTCGGGCGCTTGTTTTTCAACCAACACACCGGTGATGCGACCAATCATAGTACTTACTACTGTTTTTATAATCAGTGGCGCAGGTTAGCGGATGGCCGACCCCATAGCAAGGCCATGGCAGGCAGCAGAATGGAATAATCAACGATGAGAATTACATGCGCAGTCGCGAGCGACGAACGCCTCGCACACCGGCACTTGCGAGTAAATTTTGGTTGGCGTGGGCATGGGTGATGGCAATAGCCAAGGCGTCAGCAGCATCCGCTTGCGGCATGCCCGGCAGTTTAAGAAGGTGCTTAACCATGTGTTGCACTTGCGTTTTATCTGCCGAGCCTTTGCCCGTCACCGCCTGCTTTACACTGCGCGCTGCGTACTCAAACACTGGGATATCCTGCAATGCCGCCGCAACAATGGCTGCGCCTCGAGCTTGTCCCAGCTTGAGGGCCGAGTCGACGTTTTTTCCGAGGAATACCTGTTCGATGGCGAACTCCTCGGGTTGGTATTGCTCAATCAAAGTGGTCACCGACTCGGTAATTTGCTTGAGTCGATGGGCGAGATCTTGCTCGGTATTAATGCGAATACAGCCAGAGGTTAAATATTGTAAAACCCGACCATTAGCCTGAATCACGCCAAAACCAGTTAGGCGCGAACCGGGGTCAATTGCAAGAATAATGGCCATAGACGTATAGGGTATGCGAAAGGCGCTATAAAAGCGCCTTTTTCACGGTCATGGATTCAGCTGTTATCAGCTCTCTTTTTGACGCAGTTGAATGCCTACTTCACGCAAGCTCTTCGCTGGTACTTCACCCGGCGCTTGGGTCATCACACAAGCCGCTGACTGAGTTTTCGGGAAGGCAATGACTTCACGAATACTTTCAGAGCCGGTCATCAACATGATCAAACGGTCTAGACCGAAGGCCAAACCACCGTGTGGTGGTGCACCGAATTGCAAAGCGTCTAGCAAGAAGCCGAATTTTTCACGCTGTTCTTCTGCGGAAATATTCAAGATCTCAAACACAGTTTGCTGCATTTTCTGGTCGTGAATACGAATTGAACCACCGCCCAACTCAACGCCGTTCAGTACCATATCGTAAGCGCGAGACAGCGCAGTGGCTGGGTTGGCTTGCAGCTCTTCAGGAGAACAAGAAGGTGCTGTGAACGGGTGGTGGATCGCAGTTAGGTTGCCATCGTCCAATTCTTCGAACATTGGGAAGTCAACCACCCACAAAGGCGCCCATTCTTTTTCCAGCATGTTCAGGTCGTGACCCAGTTTCACACGCAGTGCACCCAGGGCTTCGTTGACCACTTTTTCTTTATCTGCACCGAAGAATACGATGTCGCCGTTTTTAGCGCCCAAACGATCCATGATCTTCATGGTGTTGTCATCGCCAATGAACTTAATGATTGGCGATTGCAGACCTTCGATGCCTTTTTCGATTTCGTTGACTTTAATCCAAGCCAAACCTTTCGCACCGTAAATACCCACAAACTTGGTGTAGTCGTCGATTTGCTTACGCGACAGCTCTGCACCACCTGGTACTTTCAATGCTGCAACACGGCCTTTTGGATCTTTCGCAGGGCCAGCGAACACTTTGAATTCGATGTCTTGCAGCAAGTCAGCAATATCCACCAGCTCCATGGAGATACGCATATCTGGCTTATCAGAACCGTATTTGTTCATGGCTTCGCTGTAAGGCATGTGCGGGAATTCGCCCAAGTCGATGTTCAATTGCTCTTTGAAGATGGCTTTAATCATGGTTTCGGCTGCGCCCATGATGTCCTTCTCTTCAATGAACGAGGCTTCCATATCGATCTGCGTGAATTCTGGCTGACGGTCAGCACGCAAATCTTCGTCACGGAAACACTTAGCAATTTGGTAGTAACGGTCGAAACCAGACACCATCAACAACTGCTTGAACAGCTGTGGTGACTGCGGCAACGCAAAGAAAGAACCTTGGTGAGTACGGCTTGGCACCAAATAATCACGGGCACCTTCTGGGGTAGCACGGGTCAGGATCGGGGTTTCGATATCCAAGAAACCTTGCTGGTCTAGGATGTTACGAATTTGCGTGGTGACCTTGTGGCGGAAACGCAGGTTATGTTGCATTTCGTCGCGACGCAGGTCCATATAACGGTAGTGCAGACGAACGTCTTCACCCACAGGGCTGTATTCATCCAATGGGAACGGAGGCGTAGCGGCCTTGTTCAGAATATTGATTTCTTTACCCAGGATTTCGATCTTGCCTGTGGTCATGTTGGCATTTTCGCTGCCAGCAGGACGGGCGCGAACCAAACCCGTTACTTGAATCACATACTCACTGCGCACGCTATCAGCAGTATTAAAGGCTTCTACGGTGTCTGGATCAAACACCACCTGAACCAGACCTTCACGGTCGCGCACATCCAAGAAAATCACACCACCGTGGTCACGACGACGGTGTACCCAACCACAAAAGGTTACGGTCTGATCAACCAGTGTTTCTGTAATTTCACCACAATAATGGCTGCGCATAGCGGGTATACCTAATTATTCTATTGCGTTAATTCGTTCTGAGCCCAAGTACATTCAGCAGTACAAACATGGCTTAAACCCAGTATTGACGGGCCTTGGCCAGCATTTCGGGGCGCTGTTCAGTAAAAAGCGCAGCATTATACCCGATTTGACGGAAAATCCGACCTATTCCAACCCACTTCCCCCATTGCAACCAAAAGAGCCTGCTATGCTTATCCCTATAGATAGAAGGATGATTGGCAGGGACACGCCCTATGCATGTTTCGGATATCGACTCAGACCTGATTGATGATCTCGCAGACGAGCTTGAAGAAAAGCGAGAAATCAGCAGCCAGCTGCTGTTAGAGCTTGAAGACGCGCCAGAAGACACCGAACTGATTCGCAAGCTGTTTCGCGAAATTCACACCATGAAAGGCGATCTAGGCTTAATGGGGTTACAGCCATTTGTTCCCTTGCTACAAGCCATGGAAGATGTGCTTGATCGCCTACGCAAACAAGAAGCTCTGTATTCACCAGCACTAGGCGATGTATTGCTACTGGTGCTGGATTACAACCATAAAATTCTCGATGACTTTATTCAGGACAAACGAAAACTGGATGAGGCTCGCCACAAAACCATCGTCGACATGCTGACCACTTTAGGTCAGGCCATGAACCAACCTAACTACCAACGCGAAGCGTTGGCCATTGTGCAAGAACTCGCGCCCGAAACAGCGGCCGACAATGACAACGACGATGAAGAATACGATGGCACCCTAACCGCCGAAGACATAAACGAAGAAATCGCCTTCTTTATGCAAATCAGTTTATTGATCGACCAACGCTCGCCCTTTGGCGCAGGCCGTACCAGTCGCATTTTTGAACTGGCCATGACCATGAATCACATGGCAGAAGAACCCGTACCCTACGAGCAACTGCAAGCCGCCTTGTACTTACATGATTTGGGGATGGCTTTTGTACCCATGAAACTCATGCGCAAAGGCAATAACCTAAATCAAAGTGATTGGCGTTGGATCAAAAATCACGTCACCACCGTTTACCAACTCATCAATTCGTTTGGAATGTGGCAAGGTGCCGCCGAAATCATTTTGCACCACCACGAACGTTTGGACGGTTCCGGTTATCCCAACGGGTTAAACGCTGACCAAATTTGTGAAGGCGCAAAACTTCTAGCCATCGTTGATAGCTTTGAAGCCATCACTCAAAAACGCGCCTATCAAACGCAACAACAACGTCCCATCATTCGCGCCATAACCGAAATCAACAATCAGGCAGGAAAGCTTTATTGCCCTAAGTGGGTTTCGTACTTTAATCGCGCAGTTAAGCGACTTCACACAAAAAAAGCTAAAAAATAAGGTGTTTTTGCTTGCTTAGCAGAATTGCTTGCTTTATATATTGGCCTACTCCGCAAGCGGATGCTTGTGCTTGAGCATTCCCGATAGACTTACAACAAAGGATTTCTGCGATGGCTGCTAAAAAAACAGCTCGTAAAAAGGCTACCGCTAAAAAAGCTGCTGCCAAGAAAGCACCAGTGAAAAAAGCAGCGGCTAAAAAAGCTGCTCCTAAAAAGGCTGCACCAGCTAAAAAATTGACCGCTGTAACCGAGCGTTATAGCAAAACCCAAATGCTGACAGAAATCGCAGAAAACACTGAACTGAGCAAAAAGCAAGTTCAGTCTGTTCTGGACGAACTGACCGATATCATCGAACGCCACGTTAAAAAACGCGCTGTTGGTGAATTCGTACTGCCAGGCCTGCTGAAAATCGCAACGGTTAAAAAACCAGCTAAGAAAGCACGTAAAGGCAT
The DNA here is from genome assembly GCA_041589295.1 of Pseudomonadales bacterium. Taxonomy (GTDB): domain Bacteria; phylum Pseudomonadota; class Gammaproteobacteria; order Pseudomonadales; family Oceanobacteraceae; genus Bermanella. The sequence continues at coordinate 3,932 of JBFHVZ010000051.1, read as the reverse complement.
CAACCCATTCACTGGCGAAGAAACCACGTTCAAAGCAAAACCTGCTTCTATCGCAGTTAAGATTCGTCCACTGAAAAAGCTGAAAGAAATGGTCGAGTAAGGCTTCGCCTTCGATCCTCAGCGGACACAAGAAAGCGACTCATCGAGTCGCTTTTTTTATGCCTGCCACTTCCTTATCGCACGCTACTCCCACTTTCTCGCACCCCACAGAATACGCCAGCTTTTTAGAATCGGCAGATCATAGCCACGACAGCAAGGACTCAGTCAGAGTAGTCTAATGCCATAACAACCCCCTTAGCCCACGCAAAACCTTCTATAACAATAAAAAAAGGTGCACGTATGGAAACACTCCCCCTTGCGCTGGATCGTATTTTTCACTGGGAACGAACGAAAAAAGACGAGCTTTATTTAACGCAACCGCTACGCGGCAATACCCTACAAACCTTCACTTGGGGTGAAGCGGTAGGCGAAGCAAGGCGCATGGCGAACTACCTACTGTCGCTAAACTTACCTGCTCAGAGCAACATCGGTTTGCTTTCTAAAAACTGTGCTCACTGGATCATTGCCGACATGGCCATTTGGATGGCGGGCCATGTATCTGTCCCCATTTACCCCACCGCCAACGTCGATACCTTGTCGCACGTGTTAGAGCACTGTGAAGCGCAAGCCTTATTTGTGGGAAAACTCGACGACTGGGAAACCCAAAAGAAAGCCGTGCCCAACAACCTTCTCACCATTGCCATGCCGTTATTTAAAGGTAAAGCCCTAGAAAAGTGGGAACACGTCATCAAAGATTTTGCGCCGCTACGGGGTCAACCACGCCGCAAAGCCGACGACGTTGCCACCATTATTTATACATCTGGCAGCACCGGCGTGCCCAAAGGCGTCGTCCACAGTTTTCGCACTCTAGCCCATGCCGCACTGCCCGGCGAAGCTGAAATGAATATCACAGATCAAGATCGCATGATCTCGTATTTGCCTCTGGCCCATGTATTTGAACGCTGGGTCGTGGAAATGAACTCGCTGTATTACGGTTTTCAATTATTTTTTGCCGACTCGTTAGACACCTTTGCCAGCGATCTACGTCGTGCCCGCCCGACCATTTTTATTGGTGTTCCTCGTATCTGGAGCAAATTTCAGCTTGGCGTGTTTGAGAGAGTTTCACCGGCTAAACTCAGCCTGCTGCTGTCTATTCCCATTGTCAGTAAACTCATTAAACGCAAAATACTAAAACAACTGGGACTGGATTATTGCCGCTTTGCAGCCAGTGGTTCTGCACCCTTATCCGCAGCCACTTTGCGCTGGTATCGCAAGCTAGGCTTAGACCTACTGGAAGGTTACGGTTTATCAGAAAACATGGGGTACTCCCACTTTAGCCGCTCAGGCCAAAGCCGTTTGGGCTACGTCGGCACACCCAACCCTGGAGTTACGCAGCGCATTGCCAGTACCGGCGAGGTAGAACTAAAAAGCCCCACCAACATGCTGGGCTATTACAAAGACCCGAAAAAAACCACCGAGACATTTACCCGAGACGGTTTTTTAAAAACCGGTGACGTAGGTTATGTGGATCACGAAGGTCGGTTAAAAATCACTGGGCGGATTAAAGACACCTTTAAAACCAGCAAGGGTAAATTCATCGTTCCCGCAAAAATCGAAAATTTATTGGACGCACACCCCTACATTGAACTGTCCTGCGTGTCCGGCGCGGGCGAACCTCAACCCTACGCCATGGTGCAGCTTTCCGAGCACCAAGCGTTACGTTGGAGTAACGCCAACTACCGCAAAGAAATTGAAATGACCTTGGGCTTACTGCGCGAGGACATCAACAAACAATTAGAAAGCCATGAGCGCTTACAGTTTATTGCGGTGATCAAAGAGCCTTGGACCATAGAGTCAGGTCATCTCACCCCGACCATGAAGCTAAAGCGCAGCGCCATAGAAAAAAGCACGGTCCGACGCTTGAAAGAAATGCGAGATGCACCCAAGAAGGTAGTCGCCATGTAAAAATCACGACACAATACCCGCTAAGATTTAGTAACGTCATAAAGTAATAAGTAGTAGCGGGTATAAAAACGTGAAACAGCTCGACAAAAGACAGGCAGACAAGAATCCTCTACTGCCAAGCTTAAAACGAAAAGCCTTACATCTAACGTGGTGGCTCATCAGCCCCACACTTTTGTTGCTACTGCCGCAGGCGATTTACGTTAAACGCACGACATTACGCTTACCTGAGGCCCAACCGCTGGATTCCTTCGGCACGCCTACCGAATCGCACTTATGGCATCTGGGCGAATCCACAGTAGCAGGTGTCGGCGTGCCACATTTGTCGCAGGGCTTGTCCGCGCAGCTTGCGCTCGCATTAAGCAAACAACAAGCGCAAGCGGTGAGCTGGCAAAGCTTTGGCATCAACGGCATTCGCTTACAGGCTTTGCTCAATCGACTTCAATCGCAACCTTCACCCAGTGCTCAATTAATTGTCGTGACCATGGGCGTCAACGACACGACCGGTTTTACTTCGACCAAAGCCTGGCAACGACAATTAAAAGCCTTAATCGCTCACCTACGTCAGGATAATCCGCAAACCCCTATCGTGTTTACTCAAGTGCCCCCTATGCTGAAGTTTCCAGCATTGCCTGCACCGTTAAAATATTTAATAGGTTTGCGCGCACTCTTAATGGATGCGTATTTACAAAAAGTTTGTCAGCAAGCCCATGGGGTGCATTACCTACGAGCGGAACCGGATTTTTCACCGCAATTGATGGCAGAGGATGGGTACCACCCTTCTGCGTTGGGATACCAAACTTGGGCGCAAGCCTTAGCCCCCAAGATTGGTTCATTGATGTCGAAAGGTGATTAATACAAACGTGATTAGTACAAAGAGGCGTCTTCGTCAGTGACTTTTTGTTCGTCGAACTTATCTTCAAACAAACTCTTCAGATCTTTGACTAGTTTGCTGAGCTCGGCTTCGTCATAAGGTTTTGCTGGCAACGCACCCCAAACCGGTTTCGGCCAAGAGGGGTCTTCATGTTTGCGTACCACGTGATGCACATGAAGTTGCGAAACGACATTACACAAGGCGGCCACGTTCATTGAGTCTGCCTCAAAAAAATCCGCCATACGTTGACTCACATAGGCGGATTCGTCGCTTAATTGATGCTGGTCTGCTTGCGATAAATGATAGGCTTCGCGCACACTGGCTTGACGTGGCACCAGAATAACCCAAGGGTATTGTGCATCCTTCATTAACAACACATCACATAAAGGAAACTGCCCTAGGTGCACGGTATCTTGTTGAAGCTGCGGATCAAGCTTGTACATAATGACCTCCACTACAAAGTCCACAAACAGATGCATGGCTCTGTGCTGTATGCATCCGAATGGATCCATTAACCCAGAAGATGACCCAGTATGCAATGGCTAACGCACATCAATGACAGCCGGGACACGCTTTGGCAGCACACAGATTATCCATTCATTGGACCTGCGTTTTTAGGCCCATTGCAGAACACAGGATGCATCGGTGGCCACACGGGTTGGCAACCCCATTACCTGACCAATAGCCAAAACAAAGACGAACAAGAATGGCTAATACCTGCGTTTATCAAACACCATTCTTATGGCGAGTACGTATTTGACTGGAGCTGGGCCAACGCCTACAAAGACCACGGGTTAGACTACTACCCCAAACTGTTGATCGCCGCACCATTTACGCCAGCCACAGGACCACGCAGCGTGGGCCTAACAGCCAGTGAGCTTGCTGCTCAGCTAAACAACATCGAGCAGCATTGTCTGGCACAGGGACTTTCATCCGCTCATTACTTATTTGCCAACAAAGAAGACCAACAAGTACTGGATGCCAGCCACTGGCACCGTCGCACCAGTGTGCAGTTTCATTGGTTCAATCAAGACTATGAACAATTTGAACACTTTCT
>JBFHVZ010000050.1:0-19083 GCA_041589295.1 Pseudomonadales bacterium | reverse complement strand
CGTACCTTTACTGGGACCAATTATTTTGCCGAAGCAAATGGCCAACTGTACGGTATTCGCGATAACGACCGCCTTGTTAAATTCAATGCCGATTTAACCGTGGATGAAGTTGCCGACTTAAACATTGGTGGTATTCGTGGTTTCGAAAGTGATCAAAACGGCGGCTTTATTCTTATTACCTACAACCGTGTTTATCGTGTTAGTACCACAGGTCAAGTAGAGGAAATAGCATTTGATGGTGGTGCAATATATCGCGCCCGTGTTGATGCACAGGGCGAAATATTTGTTGACAGTAGTCATACCTTACCGGTGCGCAAGATTGACGGCAGTCAGGTTGTTAAAACCATGTTCGCCGCGCCAGATGCAATCTCTGAAGTACCGGGTTCAGACGATACCTTGATTCTTTCGGGCAGTCGGGATGTTTATCGCGTCGGGCCGGATGCCAGCTATCTACATCTACAACGTTTACCATTTTCTGCTTACAACTCATTGATCGCTTTGAGTGACACAGAATTTTTAGCCGGTGACTATAGTGGTCGTCGTTTGGTGAAATTTAATTCGGACGGTACCAATGAGGTCTTAGCGCAATTGGATTTCCGTCCGCGCTACATGGTAATGGGTGACGATGGCACCGTGTACATGGGCGAATACTATGGTAACCGTATATTTAGCTGGACGCAGAACGACGGTGTACAGCTGTTCAAAACGCTTAATAGCACTATCTACTACGGTTTTACACTGGACGAAAACAAAGTCCCTTATTACATGCGCAGCGACCAAAATGTTTATCGCGTTACGGATACAGAAGAAGTTCGTGTAGCTCGTGTGGCTGGCCCAGCGGCATCGCTGACTTGGCATAACGGCAGACTGGTGATTGGCTCTCGCGGAGCTATTCAGCAGCTCGAAGCAGATGACACTTTGACCACCCTAGTAAACAGCGGTGCCATTCTTAACGAAAACTCGGTACTGGCCCGTCGTTTGCCCAATGGCAACCTACTAGCTTGGACCTCGAGTGCTGAGTTTGTTGTGTTTAACGAACAAAATGAGCAGCAAGCTCATTATCAGGCCATGCACACTTCCATCAGAGACTTTCAGGTATCCGATCAAGGTGTATTCGTCTTGGATACCTATGGTCGTATCGGCTTAATGGAAGAAACAGGCAAGCTGCCTAAATTAATTCACGGTAACAGTACGTACGCTCAAATTCGCATTATCAGCGATACCGAGCTAGTGGCAGCCAATACCAATACTTTGGATAAGTTGAATTTCGTCACTGGCGAACAAACGCAATTGATCAGTGGTATTTCTGCAGACAAAGTTTTAACACTTGGTCAGGGCAATACAGTTTATATATTTGATTACAACCTTGCGCAGTACGCACGTCTAAATACTTCCACGGGTGAAATCGCAGAGCGCTTTTACGATGTGAAGTCGCCTAAGCAAATTGCGGTGGACGATACAAATAAGCCTTACATCTACATGAACGAACATTACATTCATGAGATCGAAAACGGTAAGTTGCAACAAGTGGCTTACGTGGGCTCACCTGTTGCGTTTAATTTTTACGACGGAAAGTTTGTGGTCGTGCGTCATTCGTCGATATTGGCAGGCGACTCCCCGAATAGCCTTTCGGTTATCGCCAATCGCGGTGGTGAAAGCTATTTGGATGTTATTGCGTTAAATGGCAATGACTTCTCTGCTATCACCCGTTCTGAAGTTGTCTCAATGCAGAACGGTACTCAAACCTATCAATACTTTGGCTTGAGTACGGTGCAAGACATGAAAGCCCTAAGCAATGGTGAGGTGCTGTTGGCGACAAGATCGCGCCTCGTTACGGTCAATACCAGTGGTCAACTGGTTTCCAACCCGTTTGTTTTTGCATCTGCAACGGCATTGAATGTGGATGAAGCCGGTCAGGTTTACTTGTTGGATTCGCGCAAAAACTTATATCAGTTTGACTTTGCCAATGGTCAGTTAGTCCCTATTGATGCGACACCCATTCAAAATGGCATGATCAATTTTGATGATCTATTTAAAACCGAATCTGGTTTTATATTGACCTACAGTGACGGTGCTTCCGCCTTAACGATTTCACCGCAAGTAGATGATATTGCGGTGGGCCAAGTTGTGTACGAAGCCACTGTCGACTACCCAGGCACACTTAAGGGCTCTCCCGCACTTAACCTTGATTTCGGCAATTGGATACCTAGCGAAAGTGGTGACTATGAAGTAACTATTACAAGTGAAAACAGTACCATCGACGGTCAGCTGGTTAACCAAATTCATGTTGGTCCATTGGCCGAAGGCCAAATTGGTTTAGACGCAACCGAAACACTGCCGGGTGATGCGGTTGTCGCTGGTGCTATCTCTATTGTGGGTGCTGACTCTTCTGCGATTACAACGATTGACCCAGATGCTACGGCTTTAGCTGCAAGCTCTTATACATCTGGTCGAGCAATTGCCGCCGACAGCTTTGGTAACATTTATGCGGGTGATAACAATCGCATTGTGATCATGACACCTACAGGTGAATTAAGTGATTACGTGACTGGATCGCTAGGCATTCGTAATGGCATGGCCATAGACGATGAAAACAACATTTATGCAGGTACTTATAATGGCCTGTTAAAAGTGACGCCACAAAAAGAAGTGTCGTTTAATCAGTCCATGGGCGCAGTGAATGCGGTTGTTATCGATAACAATAACATTATGTACGTTGCCACGCGCACCTCTGTATATCGACTGGCAGATCGCGAGACGCCACAATTGATCACCTCCAGTGGTCTTAATAATCCACAAGCCATCGCCGTGGACGCATACGGCACCATCTTCGTATTGAATACACAGCATCGTATTTCGCGCATTTCGCAAGACGGCGCAGTATCGGATTACTACACAGATGCTTCATTTGAATATGAAGGCGTAAACCTAATTGCAGACTGTTCACGCAATTTGCTGTTCGCACCCATGTATGACCCTGTCGGTAAGCCTAGATACAGTGAAGAAGATAAGATCGTTCAGCTGATGGCGGATACCCGTGAGTCTCGTTTGGTGCTGGACGGACCTTTGTATGATTCAGCCATGCGTGACATAGACGTGTTGTACTATGACCGCTTTGGTGATCGCTTCTTAATCTGGACTGATTTAGCGTCCGGTAAAATCTTCTCCTTCCCTGTGGTGTGTGGCGGTATTGACGTTGAACTGCACGTGACCACGCGTCCTGATGTACATGTTGCCTTTACCGACCAAATGCCAGATCAAATGATCGCCAACGATGGACGTCAAGAATTGATGTGGGCGTTTGAAGATGTGGATGTGAGCGGTGTGAGTATTCCTGCACAGTTTAGTCTGACCAACTTGCAGGAAGGTGAAACCCGCACTGTTTTAGAAAGTGCATTCCTACGCTTTAACAACAGTTTTGATCCGAACAACCCCATTGATCTGCCTTTAAACATTCCAACCGTACAGGCGGTGACGCGCGTGGGCTTGGCGGGCTATACCAATCAGGCTAGCTATTTACCTAATAGCTCTGTGGATGTGTCGGTCGAATTTGTTAACCAAAGTGCAGGGGATTTGTCGGGCCAAATTCAGTATGGCATTTATGATGCGCAGAATAATGCTGTGATCGAATTCGATGCTGTCCAAGTGCAAGATCAAATTCCGCAAGAAACACTGTTGGTTCAATCCAGTTGGGACAACTTGGATACGCTGGCCGATCAATACGTATTAAAAGCGCGCTTTAACAACACCCGTGGCGAGTTGGTCGAATCCATCGAGTATCCGTTTACCATTGTAAGTTCAGATCAGCCGGGGCAGTTGGGCTTTAATAGTCACATCAGCACAGATAAGCAACTGTATGAAAAAGGCGAAGTAGCAACGCTAACAACTCGCATATTGAATACCAGTGCCAACCAAGTTGCAGAAAACCTATTGGCCCGTATTCGAGTTCTGGATGTAAACGATGCAGTGTTGTTTAGCATTGAACAACCAGTGCAAACCCTGTATCCAAACGGGGTACACAATAAACAAAATAACTACACGTTAAGTGCAATTTCTGCCGGACAATATCGCGCCCAGTTGTTAGTGGTAGACGCTACAACGGGTCAAGTGGTCGATACACAGTCCTACGCGTTTACTGTTAACCAAGGTGGCTTAGCGGGAAGTGGTTTAGTAGGCACGACGCAAGTGACACCAGCGCAAGTGAATAAAGGTCAATTGTTTACCTGTGAACATACCGTTAACAACATTGGTACAGCGGATTCAGGTGTTACCGATTTACGTAGCTTCTTAGTGCGTGCTGAAAACGACGAGCTGTATAACCAAGCGGACGTTGCGCTAGAAATCGTCGCCGCAGGCAGTGAAGTTTTAAGTTATGAATACACAACACAAGACTTGCCATTAGGCGGGTACGCCTGTGTGCTGCAAGCAAACCTGCAAGGCGAGTGGCAGACCTTGGCATCTGCTGGTGTATTAGTGCGCGAAGATCCAATCCTGAGTCAATTGACGGCTACTGTGAATGCAGCCAACGACCAAGTGTATTTCGGTGAGCCAACTAGCTGTGTTGATAACATTACCTATGATGCAGCCGCTGGCGAGACTGATGTGACTTTGTTGCAGACACTGGTTGCTGTAGATAACAACATGGTGGTTGATACCGATACGCAAGCTGTGCAATTGGTGGCGAACGAAACACAAATTTTCTCACGAGCTTACAGTGCAAACCAATTGGCCTTAGGTGAGTATCGTTGTGAACTCTACGCCCAACGCAATGGTAGTCAGCGTTTATTGGCGCAAGATAATTTCACCGTAGTTGAACCGCCTGTGCGCGTCTCCACAAGTTTGATGGACGGACAGCGTGGTCGCCTGCTGGTGCTTAGTGACGAAACCCGTCAATGTTCTGCACTCGAAGACATTCACGTTAAAGTGAATTGGGGCAGCGAGTTCAGCAGTAGCACAACGCTAAAAGTGAAAGTGTATAACCAACACGGTGTCTTAGTAGATCAAGAAGTTGTTAATCAATGGAATGTGGCCATCAATGCAGGTCATCCAATTGACGATGCAGATGCAACCGTTCAAGCAACAGCCGCTGGTGATGTGCAAGTATTGTTGAGCGCACCTGTTCACAAATTGGGTCAACATTACCGTGTAGAAGTTAAAGCCACTAAAGGTTGGTTCTTCAGTGAAACCAAATCGTGGACGGTACAAACCGATTGTGACCGCCCGTTCACAGTGGGTGAAATCATCGAAGACATTCATTTGTTAGGTTACAAATGGTTCGTCAACCCAAGTGATGATGTACGTGATCTGGATCCATACGGCCCAGCCGATGCGCCAACGATCAGCGAACAAAACGCCTTCTTGGTTGAGCAGTTAGATGAACAGGGTTGGAACTACACCTTAGTTCACACCGCAGCTGACTTCACCCGTGAAATGCGTCAAGGAGATTACGCCGCATACGTCATGTTGTCCGAGCGCGCACACTTGCCGCTACTGGCACAGAAAGAACTGCGCGAGCATGTGTTTGCAGGCAAAGGTTTATTAGTGGCCGGTGCCCACGACAAGCGTAACTTGTTTATCGAACCTGCCATGGGGCTGACAGTGACCGGTCGTCACCCATGGGCAACAGGGTTGTTAGATGAACAGGGTGGCCAAATCGAAGCCTTCCCATTCCGTCATCTCGTACAGACCGCAAGTCGTCGATTGATCGGTGGTGCTGACATTACACGTGAATACAGTTTGCTGGCCGATGACCTTTCACCAGAAGAACTGCAAGCCGGTTGGGAAAATCTGCACGGCACGTTCCCGCTGTTAGAAGACATCCGTAACTACCGTCGTCGTGCGGTGATGACCAACTCTTATGGTTTAGGTCAAACCACCTTTGTGGGTTACGACGTGTTAGCCGTGGCTACCGAACTGGGTGCTCAGTCAGAATCCGCGGCCTTGTTGTTCGAACACATCGAGCGCGTCGCCGTCATGCAGCCACAAGCCATCGCTTACAAAGAATGGCCAGTGGTGGTCACCATTACCAACGAAGGTTCAGCCGTCACGGGTACTGCTACCCTGACGCTACCAGAAGGCATGCAATTGGTTGAACGTGGTGACTTTGTACAAGACGGCAACGTATGGCAAATGACCTTCGCGTTAGATGAGTCCGTCAACGGCGCGCACAGCGAATATCAAAAAACCGTATTCGTTCGTTTGCCAGCCGGTGACGCTACGCAAAGTATTAACCTGTACGTTGAAGCTCAAGGGGCAAACGGTGGTCAGGCCAATGTTGAGGCATCGCTGGAAATCACTTCCAGTGCAGCCGCGACACTGCAAGATTTGCTTGATCAAGCCCATGATGTGAAACACAACCACTGGTACGAACCACACTTCTATGTGTTGTACGCAGACTTACTGTTAGTAAAAGCCGCGGTTGAAAATCAACATTGGTGGACCGCGCAAACCTTATTGGTTGGTGCGAGTAATTTAATCATGCTGGATTCAAGGGATGACGTGGTCGCGCTGCGCTTGGCCATCGACGAACAAATCCGATTAATTGGTAAGCAGCTTTAAGCGCGTTGAAAGGAGTTTCGATTATGTTTTTATCCATTGATACCATAAGACGCGCGACTTATGTCATGCGCAGCACTGCCTCTCTATTAGTGTTTTGTTTTAACTTTGTGTTTATCTTCTCCCCTGCGGCATTAGCCGTAGAGGCGGAAGTCAATAAAGACGATGTTTATCAAGCACAAATCGAACAAGTACTCGAAGCGACGCCAGCGAAAAAGCTGGCGCACCGCCTGCAAAAACTAAAAGAGAACCTAACGCTGCATATTCCGCAAGCCATTGAAAAACGCGAAGCGGAAAAAGGCATTCTCGATCAAGCATTGGACTTCTTTTTGTCAGACCTGCCAGTCGAAAGTGACGAAGTGTCTGAGCTTGAGGTGCTTAAACAACAAGTGATCGAAGCCTATCAAGAAGCCATACAAGGGTTTGAAAACGAAGCGCAACTGCTGACAGAAAAAAATCTGCCTGCCGTTGCCAAGCAACGTCATCAGGCAGCGCTCGACAAAGTGAAAGCCGAGTTCAATGCCATGATGGCCCAGCTGAACATTTTGGTCACAACGGACGATGCCGACGAGCAACAACAAGCCTTAAACGCCTTGACCGACATGTTGCTTAAAACCCAGTTTAAGCGCACCCACACAGCCGAAGATCCAAACAAACTGCCATGGCGCACACCGGATTCTAACGTACGTGAACCGGCACAAACCAAAGCGGATTTGTTATCTCATTTAGACATCAACCCCTTGGCCAATGCCAAACAAGTGGCCGCGTTAGGATTTAACCCAACGTTATTGGCCACCAGCGCAGCCGCGTTTAACCTGCCAACCGATGCCGATTTGCAACCCACCATGGACGCGCAAATTACCCCAGAGATTCAAGCATTGGCCGATCAACTCAACAACAACGTGGTTGAAATCTACACCTGGGTACACAACAACATTCGCTTTATTCCAAGTTATGGTTCTATTCAAGGTGCACAAATGACCTTGGAAACCAAACGCGGTAACGCCATGGACACCGCCTCGTTAACCATTGCACTGCTGCGTGCTTCTGGCATTCCTGCACGTTACGCCTACGGCACGGTAGAAATTCCAGCAGAAAAAGTTATGAACTGGGTGGGCGGCGTTACACACTACAGCGCTGCAGGTAACCTCATGGGCCAAGGGGGCATTCCTAACAAAGGCATCATCATGGGTGGCCAAGTTAAATACTTCCAATTGGAACACGTCTGGGTTGAAGCCTATGTGGACTTTGAACCGTCGCGCGGTATGCAAAACGGCCAAAAAGATTCTTGGATTCCTTTGGATGCTAGCTTTAAGCAATACGAATTTAGCCAAGGCATGAACCTAGAGCAGCAAGTACCGTTTGATGCACAAGGTTTAATCGACGAAATTCAAGCCAGTGCCACCATTAACGAAACCGAAGGCTGGGTACAAAACGTACCATCACAAGCCATTGAAACTAGACTGGCCGAATACCAGCAAGCGCTAACCGATTACATTGATAATCAAAACCCAGACGCGACGGTTGGTGAAGTGCTCGGGTTACAACAAGTGACCGTATTAGAACCACGACCTCTAGCGGCCGGTTTACCGTACAACCACATTGTCACCACACAACAATTTAGCGAAGTGCCTAACAATCTGCGCCACCGTTTTAAATACGAACTTAGCACAGGTTCTAACCCGTACTTAGCGACACCCTTTATCACCATTAACGAACCCACAGTGAAATTAGCGGGTAAAAAACTGTCGTTGTCGTTTGCGCCAGCAACGGATGATGACGCCGCCATTATTGAAAGTTACTTACCCGAACCTGATCCACAAACTGGTGAAGTGAATGCAGATGATTTGCCCGACACACTGCCAGGTTATCTCATTAACCTGACTGCAGAATTTGCCATTGGCAACGAAGTAGTGGCCTCCGGCGCAGCGGGCACCATGGGTACCGAACTGTATGAAAGCCTAGGTTACTGGGACCCAAGATTCGGATGGGATCTTTCAAACAACAACCCAACTGCTGGTGAATACCAAGCCATTGGTTTAGACCTGCAAGGCAGCAGCCCAGAATACGCGGCAAAACTGCAAGCGGAATTGGAAGCGACTAAAGCTAAGTTGGAAAGTGGCGATGAAGCGCAACTAGCAGACTTAACCAAACAACAGTTGGTTGGGGATTTGTTGGAAAGCACTATCTTCAGTTATTTTGCTATGAATAATATTCATGACGATATTACAGCTAAGAGGGACAATATTGTGAACTATCGTGCCCCTTCTTATGGAAAATTTGGGTCAGCGTTAACTACGAGTTATTGGTATGGTGTGGCTCGAGATGTTCGCTCTTCTGGGATAGGGATGGATGTTGATAGAGTGATATCCATTACTGTAGATATAGAAGGTAGGCAGGATAGTTGGTTGAGGTATAACCAAAAAGTTGGTAGTAGATATAGTGCCATGGAGCACCTAATTCCAGAGCAGTTGTTTTCAACAAATGATGATCCCGCAAGAGGAATAAGTGCAGTTAAAGCCATAACCTTGGCCAATGAGGCAGGGCAAAAAATTTGGAAGATAGACCAAAATAATTTGGAAGCGGCCTTAAATTCGATTGTGCTGGGAGCTGAAACAGAGGTAGAGATTAGAAATAGCGTTAATTCTGGGAAGGTTGTTACAACTCATGAACGACGCGTAAACTACAATGGCTGGGTAGGTGAGGGCTATATAATTTTAGATCCAGCTACTGGAGCTGGTGCTTATAAAATAGCAGGAGGTTCTAATGGTGCATGGATTGTAAGTGCAATAATTGTGGCGTATGGGCTATTAATTTCAGCTGCCTTATTTGCGGGTTCTTTTCTTTTAGTTGGCTGGCTGGCCTTAGGGTTTTGGGCTTGGACTTATGGAATGGGGTCCGCCAAGAACCAAGCGCAATTCAACCAAAATAATGCATTGGCCGTGCTGCCTATGTTGCTGGTATTCTTTCCAGCAATTACATTCGAAATAGCGGCTATGTATTTTATAGTTGAGGCCTTTGCATTGGGAATTGGATTTATATGATCCTCTGCTTTTGCTTGAATACCTTTTTCTATGTTTTATCTCTAGATAATTCGCCGTCCCAAATATCAAATATTGGAACGGCTATTCTCTTTTCATTTGTGTCAACGGGCTTCTTTATTCAGGCTAAGTTGTATTACAAGATTGCTGGATTGTTGAAAGGTGATAGAAAAAATGTTCAGGAATATATCGTTTTGCCATTAATGGTTACGAATTTATTTCCAATGGTATCAGGGGGGGGTGTAAATGAATTTATGATCCTTTTTTCATTGTTATCCGTCGTTGTCGGTGCACTTGTAAGTGTCGATGCTTTGTGGCGTTATAAACGTATTAGCAACTCCTATTGGCCCTATCAGAAGTTAGAAGATGTGGGTGAGGCTGCGTTAACGAAGGAACGATTTAAGACGCTTCTGATAATTTCCACTCCTATTCTATTTATGATGCTGCTCTCGTTTCGGTCGATGAGCTTGTAGTGTTTCACCTCAGTTTCAATTTACGCCCATGATTTTATTTGGCAGCGAGTAAACTTACTCGCTGCCTTTTAAATAATTCATTGGGTAATCAATAGTCTCTAATTTTTCTCGGGAGAGGTTGTTGAGTAGATCCATCAAAAAAGTACCTAAATTAAGTGAATAGCTCATGTTAAGGAGTTTACGGGGCGGCCCACATGGGTATAACTTTTTTATGACTAAAATAGCCCGTTCGTCATTGATGTCTAACTTTGGTCCAATGGGTGTTGTGGTTTCTATTGCAATGGCAATTATGATGCAAGGTGCATCATTGGTGATTGCAGGAGCTGTAGCTGATGGTTGTTAGCTTTAAGATAGAGTCTAGAAAGCCAATAATAAATGATTTGTCACCCTTGTTGTTCTTTATGGGGGCGTTCTTCATAGCGACCTTTATCACCTTGCTTTTTGGATCGTTCGCAGCATTTTCACTGGGCATGATAACGCTAGTATTTGGGATGCATATATTAATTAGGGTTAGTCCACCTAAAGAAGTTATATTAATTGAGAATGGGACGATATCTGCTTATTCGGGTAAGAAAAAGCTATGGTCCAAGGAAGTAACGAAAATTCGTGATGTGGATATAGACACTTTTTCTGAGTTCAAAAGAATGAAGGGGAGTACTATGATTGTTTTTAACTTACTTGATGGTGACTCTTGGTCGATTAAGTATGTAAATTATTCACATTCACAATTGAAAGATTTGAAGTGTTACTTCGAGAAAAACCAAGTCAGACAGTCATGTTAACGGGGTCGTAGGCCTTTAGTGTTTCTAAGATAGAAAAAACGTGGAACTATTTTTCTTGATGTTAGCTGTTTATGGGGCTCTTCTGAGTCCCGTAGCAAGGTTTTATTCTTTAGAGTTGCCCATAGTTGGAACGCCTTTAATATCTTCGGCTATCGTTTGTGCATTTGCGAATTATCTCTGGCCTGTTTACCAACTACTAATACTGTATCCTCTGGTAATTTTGATATTTTATAAATTGAAAATGACTCAAGTTCGGGAATCCCTTGTTGTGTTAGGCCTATACATGATAGGGGTGGTGATCCAGCATATATGGCTCAATTGAACCTAAAGCACAGTGACTCTATCATTTTGCTGATTTTTGGCTTGGTTGCTATTGCTGTTGCCTTTATGGAGTTGCATTACGGTAAAGCTTTTACTCTTAGTCGCTATAACTCTCATATTGTCGAGCAAGGAAGTGACGCTTTTGAATGGGCCGTGAATGTAAAGTTGTTTTTGGGCGGTGTTTCCTTATTGCTGTTCGTTGTCTCGTTAATGAAGCGCAGTGGGCAATAAAGACGATGCTTTTTGGTTTGGCAATAAATCTTCATTTTGAACTAGAGAAAACGGATGGGATTTTTGCTAACGTTGGTGTTTTTTATTTTCATGATTATCCTCTTATTAAAACCAGACTGGATATTCAATCTATTTTCTGCCGCGCAAAGCGACGATTCAAATGATGTAGATGACATCGACTGATGTTGGGTACGAAAAAACCGCATACGGGTGAATAGCCTGTGTGCGGTTTTTTGTTTTAAGGATGACTGAAAATAGTTTTTCAGTATGAAGATCTACTGTTCGTTCTGAACAATAAATTCAACTCGGCGATTCTGTGCGCGTCCTTGGTGAGTATTGTTATCTGCAATGGGGTTGGCTTCGCCTTGCCCTTGTGCTGTCAGGTTTTGTGCAGGAACAGACTGCTGAATCAAAAACTGACGTACTGCGTCTGCGCGTTTTTGACTTAGAGTTTGGTTAAAGCGTTCGCTGCCTTGGTTATCTGTGTAAGCAATGATCTCGATTTTTAGGCTTGGGTAAGACAACATTTCGCTGGCTAGATTTTTAAGGTAGTCGGTTGTGGCTTGTGTGAGATCAGCCGAACCAGACTGAAATTGAATGCTGCTAAGTGTGCCGTTGAAATCAGGGCAGCCTTGAGCATCGACATGGATGCCGGCAGCCGTGGCTGCGCATTGGTCCATCTCATCGCGCACACCATCAAAGTCAGAATCTACAATACCAGCGGCAGTCGGTGGTAGTTCGTTCAGGTTTTCTGCCAGTGCGGCTTCTGTCGAAGCGTCTGTCGCGGGTTCTGTTGAGGCTTCAGCAGTCGAGGCGATTTCTTGAGGTTCAGCCGTTTGCGTTTCTTGTTCTACGAACAGGGGCTTTGTACTGGTTTTACCGAATCGATAACCCACTTCGAGCATGATGGTGGAGTGTTCGATGTTAGTGCTGCGGGTTTCCAGTAAGCGGCCTTCTAAACGACCAAAAAAGCGTGGCGATACGTCGTAACGTAAGCCTGCGCTGCCGCCGTAAATAAGTGTTTCTTTGTCGATGCCGTCGGGTACATCAAGCGTCTCGTAACCTGTGGTTAAGCCTAGGTATGGGCGCAGTTTTTTATTACCAAAGAAATAGAAGCCGTTCACACTGTATTGTGCGTAGTCCACATTGTTGTCGCTTTGGCCTGGTGAAAGGGCTGCGCTGATATCAATAGCCCAATTGGATTTGAATTCTGCACCCAATGAAAATTCGGTGGCATGGGTGTCGGTGATGTGTTCGCCACGATAGTTAAGTGAATCATCCAAGGGTTCGTTGTCGGTGTAACCCACACCTAAACTTCCATAGTAATGAGTTTGCGCAATGGAAAGAGCTGGCGCTGCTGCCAGTAGAGCGATGGAGATCAGTTTTGCCTTGTACATGGTTCGTCCTTGGATGAGTTTAAAATGCGGCGTGAGTATAGGGGAGCAAAGCCGGCTTTCAACTCGGACAAAGGTATTAGGCGATGAACGGATGATCTTGATTTAATCTAGTATGTATTTATAAAAAACGATGTTTTGTTCTATTAAATAAGTACTTTTTCGCTGTTAATGTGGTGCTGCTTTATTGAAGTTGATCTGATGTTATTTCGTATTCTCAAATGTAAAACTTCGTTAAACCATTCGTTACTTCGAATTTAAACCTACCAATCTTTAGCACTCAGTTAACGATTCAGCTTTTGCAACCACGCCTGTTCTTCTTCTGCGGTAAGCACAGTTTCTGGTGGTGTGAAAACATCACTGGCCAGTTGGTAATCGGTCTGTACTTCGTGTAAGTCTTCAATTTTCCAATTATCTTGTACTAGGCATGCTTGATGTTGGCTGCTGCCATTGACTGTGTGCAGTGCATAGCGTCGGCAAAAATGTCCTTGTGCGTTTTCGCTAGACCATAAAATTTCCAACCGAGTTTCGCTATTCAAGTTTTGCACGCTGTTTTGCGCAAGGGTTGCCAGCCCGTGTTGAATACGTTGTTGCAGTGGGTTGCCGGTTTGAGTTTGTGGCCACAGTACGGCAACGGCTAATAGCACACTGGCGGCTATAGCCCAGTAACCCATGTTGCGCCAAGGACCCTGTACTACTTTTTTGGCGGCGTTTTTTGCAACTTTTTGTGTATTGTTACGTTTACGCGAAGACGTTGTATGCGCTTGGTGATTGCGAATGGTGTTTTTTAGCGATTCGCTAATGGCGTGTTGATCGCTTTGCTCGAAAAAAATACGCGCCATTTGATCGGCTTGTTTTAGTTTGGCGATTTTGCGCTGCAAGGTTGGCGAGTCTTGTATGGCGGCTTCGACGCGTTTTTTCGCTTGATTATTTAATTCGCCATCGAGATAGGCGCTTAATTCTTCATCGCTGATGGTAGGCATGACGGCTCCTTATAAGCTTTCGCTGAGTTGCTGTCGCGCTCGGGATACGCGGCTCATGATGGTACCCACAGGTACGTCCATAATGGTGGCGACTTCTTGGTAACTGCGTCCTTCTACTGCCACCAAATATAACGCGGTACGCAAGCCTTCGCTTAATTTGGCCATATGGTGCTGCACTCGCGCAAGGGTCAGTTGGGCTTCGTGCTGCTGACCGGTAACACAGGTGTCTGTGGTGGATTCGTTTAGGCCCAATGATTCTTGCTCGTCGTCTAGGCTGTCAGTGGGTTTTTCCTTTCGCATGGTATCGATCCATAAGTTTCGACATAGTCGGTATAACCAAGCATTAAAATAGGTGTCCGGCTGGTATTGTTGCCACCGGTCTAGTGCGCGCTCGACCGTGGCCTGCAAAAGGTCTTCGGCGCTATGCAGTTGCCCCGTTAATGACAAACAATAGCGCCGCAGGGCAGGTAATACGTCTAACAGCGCTTGCTGAAATTGCTGATGTTGCTGATTCATGTCTTAACTAACGCATAGAAAGCGCGTTTATTCCGTTGCGATTGTGCGTCTTTGAAATTTTTTGTGTACCGTTTCGTTATTGTAGTGGTGATTGACCCACTGAGGTATTAAGTGAAATTTTTGGTTTGCTCTGAAATTGAACGTCTATGGCACTTTGCTGTAAGCAAGGCATTAGTGCTGGCGTTTGCGCTGCTACTGGCTGTGCAGCTGGTTGGTGGCGCCAGTGCGCACGCCAGCGGCGAGGAAGACGATAGTGCAGATGAGCTAGAAGAGCGTCTAGAAGCCATTTTGGAAGAGCAAGAGGACTTAGAGGAATTAGAAGAAGAGCTGGAAGACGAGTTAGAAAAGAAACTCGAAGATGATTTGGAAAGCGACCTCGAAGACCAGCTCGAAGACTTGTTAGACGCAGCTGACGACTTAGAAGAAGAATTAGAACAAGAGTTGGAGGATAGGTTCGAAGAAGCCATGGAGGCCGAGGAAGAACTGGAAGAGCGTTTAGAGGAAAACTTGGAAGAAGAAGTTGAAGAAGGATTTGAAGAAGGAGTTGAAGAGGGCTTAGAAAACAATCTAGATGATGAGTTAGAGCACGAGCTAGAGCCAGATTTAGACGCCGAGCTTGAGGCCCCAGTTGATTTGCCGGATGCAATCCAAGATGAGCAGCTCATGCGCCATTTGTCCGGCGTAGAAGACAGCCTTGATGAACTGTATGAAGAACTTGAGCCCAGCCAGTTTATTTCGTTGCTGACCGAGGCCCAGTGGCAGACGCTGCAAGCACAAGGGCAAACCGGCATTGAGGTACAGGCGCTTAGCGCTTTGGGCCTGTACTTATTAACCTCGTTGGAACCGCTTGCGCCCGAAATGGGGGTGGAGGTGACGCCCGACCATTTGTACCAATTGGACGCTCAGCCTGCTGCCAAGCCAGTGGCATCTACGACTGTTTCGTCCAAAACCACATCAGCAAACATGATGTCCGACGATTTTCAGGTAATGCCGAAAAAAGCCGAACGTCGCATAGGCATGATGGACTCGCATATTCTGGTTGATCACCCCTGTTTGCGGGACGCAGACATCACGCAACAAGTGTTTTATGACAGCGACTACACGCCGGATTTTACCCACGGCACGGCCATGGCTGGGCTGATGGTGGCGGCAGAGCATTGTGCCCACCCCGGACGGTTAAAGCAGGCGCAGGTGTTTAATGCAGTGGTGTTTGCACGTCATCAAAAAGGCTATGTGGTGGCCAGCGCTGGGCAGTTAATTAAAGGTCTGGACTGGTTGCTGCAACAGCAGGTGCAGCTTATTAATTTTTCGTTATCGGGTCCGGCCAACCCCTTGTTGGAACAAGTGTTAAATCGGGTTTATGAGCGCGGAGTGCACTTGTTGGCGTCGGTTGGCAACGATGGCGCTGGCTCGTTTGCACGGTATCCGTCGGCCTATGACAGCGTCATGGCCATTACAGCGGTGGATGCCCAATACCAAATTTACCCTCGCGCAGGGCGCGGCGACCACGTGGAGTTCGCCATGCTGGGTGTGCACTTGCCAGTGCTGGATGCCACTACACCCAAACCGGATGCCACCCTGACGTTATCCGGTACGTCTCTCGCGACCGCGCTGGCCAGTGCTTGGCTGGCGGCTTTGCCCATTAGCGAAACCAAAACAACAAACAGTCAGATCAGGCTTGAGCGCGAACGCTTGCAGCAGCAGGCGCTGGATCTAGGCGTTGCTGGGCGTGACCCTGTGTTTGGCTTTGGTATTTTGTTACACAAAATGCGAACTTCCTTACAAAACCCCGCGGAATAAATGCATGTCCCCCCTCGTTCTTTTAGGCGAGTTCAATGCAATAACGCGTTGCCGTGCAACACCCAAGTAATGCTCGAGCAACACTCGGGCAAATAACACCAAACAGGGGACATACTCATGAAAAAACATCTACTTGCTTCAGCCGTCGCCATTGCCAGTTCTGTACTGCTGAGCGCGTGCATCGACAACATAGAAGACGAGACCGAAACCGAATCCCGTGCGCAAGTTACCCGTGGCACCATCGACGGTTTCGGCAGTGTGATTGTGGGCGGGGTGCACTTTGACAGTGACGGTGCCACTTTCAGTGTGGACGACCGCGCTGGCGCACAAGCAGATTTACGGGTGGGTCAGGTGGTCACGGTTAAAGGCAGCCATGACGGCGCCGAAGGCGTCGCACTGGAAATCATTTATGACGTGAATGTTGAAGGCACGGTGACCGCGGTGGATGCCAGCGCAGGTACGCTGACGGTGTTGGGACAGGTCATTACCACTGACGCCATGACGGTGTTTGAAGCCCTAGACCTTGCCACGTTATCCACGGGCGTTCGCGTTGAAGTCAGCGGCTATGCCTCGGGCAATGGCAGCATATTAGCGACTTATGTGGCGCTGGACGATCAAGACCAAGATGACGAAGAATTGAGCGGTACACTTGCCCAGCTTGATACAGGCGCGCAAACCTTCCGCATTGGGCAGCAGACTGTGAGCTATGCATCGCTCACCAGCATGGACTTAGACGGTGCCAGCTTGGCTAATGGCTTGTCAGTAGAAGTCGAAGGTCGTCTGTCGGGTGATATCTTTGTGGCCAGCAGCATCGAAGCCGAAGAGCGTGACTTTGAAGAAGAAACCGAACTCGAAATGCAGGGTGTGATTTCTGCTGTAAACAGCGACACCCAAGAAATCACCGTGAACGGTCTGACTGTGCGTTATGACGATGAAACCGAGTTCGAACACGGCGGCATCGCGGCACTTGTGGTCGGCGCGCGTGTTGAGCTAGAAGGCTATGTCGATGCGGATGGCGTGTTAATCGCCGAAGAAATCGAGTTTGAAGACACAGTCGAAATTAAACTCGAAGGTCAGGTGCAAGCCACCACGGCGACCACGGTCACCGTGATGGGTGTTGAAGTGACGGTGGATGCTCGCACTCGCGTGCGTGACCAACGCGACGACGAAACCTATTTTAATTTGGACATGCTGCAAACGGGCGACTATGTGGAGCTGGTGGTGCAGCAAACTGCAGACGGTCAGTATCGTGCGCGTCGTCTAGAGCGTGACGAAACCGAAGCCGAATCCTCTGTGTCGGCGCCCATCGACGCGTTGGATATTCAAGCAGGCACCGTGACCTTGCTAGGTTTGAGCTTTAATATTGGTCAATTGGCCCCAAGCCTGATCGCTTCACTCAGTGTGGGCTTATCCATCGAAATTGAAGGTACCTTCGACGGCTCTGTGTTTACGGTCGTCTCGTTAGAAGTTGATGAACAAGACTAACACCCGCTCGCTCCAATGTAGCCATCAACGGATTGATATTTGGTGTCAGCTCAGTGCCTTGCGGCACTGGGCTTTTTTGCGTTTTGATATCGGGCCGATCCCTCTGCTGATGATAGGACTGGGGCTAGGACTTGGGCTGGGGACGGGCGCGCCAACGGCGCACGCTGGCCTGCAAGCCAATGCCATGGTGGGAGCTGGTCACGATACCCGTGTGACCTTGGCGGCCGACGATACCCAACGGCAGGAGCAGGGTGATGGGTACGGGCTGCTGCAAGCGGGCATGGGGTGGCAGTCCATTTGGGGCTCGGGGCAATTTACCAGCGAATTAAGCGTGCGCGATCAGCACTGGCAGCAAACCCAAATGTTCAATACGCGCTTGTATTCGGGGTTTGTGCATGTGAGTCAACAAACTGGGCCCGTGCGCAGCGAGCTGACTTGGATGCAGGCGCAGGCCGATGTCGATAGTGACCGTTACCTTGAGTTGATGCGCGTATCCCCCGCCGTGGGGAAAAAACTCGGACAAAGTCTGTATGTGCGCGGTCAATTGGATTACAGCGAAAAGCGGTATCACAATCACAGCGTGGGCGAGGCGCAACGGCATGCTCAGCGCATTGGCGCGCGGGTATTGGGGTACTGGTTTATTCCGAATACTGGATGGTCGCTGTCGACCACCTTGCAAACCCTACGCGAAGACAACCGCCCCAGTGTGTACCAAACCCAATACGACTACGATGCGGTGATACTCAAATTAGCACTGCGTCATAAAAGCCTGTGGTTTGGCCATAAGGTTAGGCACCGCTTGCAGTTTCGCGGCGAAGATCGGGTCTATGCCCAACGCTATGACCTGAGGCTACGCTGGCAATTTAGCCAAGAATGGCAGTGGACACCTGAGTGGTCATGGCAGTGGCGCGTGCGCCAAGAAGACCACTATTCGGATCGAGCCACGGCGGATTATGCTCAAACTCGATTTGAAACTCAGTTAGAATGGGCGCTTTAAGCCTAACCATAAGGATTTTGGATGCTGCGTTTCGCTCGCTTCTGGCCTGCTTGTTTGCAGGTACGCTCTCTCCACGTCTTAAACACAACCACACTCTTTGCTTTAATTTTAGGTGTTGCCAGCGCAGCACTGCCAACCTATGCGGGTACCCTCGGCGATCTTGAGGCCTCGGCTACTAAAACCAAGTCCACCTCCCAGCGCTCTTCCTCTTCCAGTTCAAGCGCTCATTCAAGCAACCATGATTATGATGATGACTCGGATTCTGACCTTGCGGCCGATTTAACGTTTAGCATTTTTGAGTTTGTCTTTCGGGTCACAGGTGAGGTCATGGGTTACGGCGGCGAAAGCAGTGGTCACCGCCAGCAATATCAATCCCCCGACCATAAAACCGGCTTATACCGTTTACCGGGTGATGGCTTATTGCCTGTGGCGCGTCTTGAAGCCCATGTATTAAATGCGTCCGACGGCATCACTGGGCTGCAAAGTCGTGTGCAAGTGGGCTATG
>JBFHVZ010000049.1:0-19231 GCA_041589295.1 Pseudomonadales bacterium | reverse complement strand
ATTAACCTAGGTGACACGTTAACCTTCACCATTGCAGGACAAACGGTGCAAGCACAAGTCAGCAGTGTGCGTGAAGTAAAGTGGAATAACTTTAGGCCCAACTTTTACATGGTGTTTGAGCCCGGCAAGTTGGATGGTTTTCATCACACGTGGTTAAACAGCTTTTATTTAGACCCAAGTAAAGGCGAGCAACTGCTGGACGTGAATCGTGAATTTAAAGCGGTGAGTTTGATTCCGGTGGAACAAATCTTAAATCAGGTGCGCGATATTTTGCAGCAGACCACAGCTGCGGTGGAGTACATTTTAATGCTGGTGTTGGCGGCGGGTATTTTGTTGTTGTTTGCCACCTTGCTAAGCACCTTGTCATTGCGCAAGCGAGAAGCGGCCATATATCGAACATTGGGTGCATCCAGTAAGACATTGAAACAGTTAATTCTATTTGAATACTTTTGGTTAGGAATGCTGTCGGGGTTATTGGCCATTGTGTCGGTGGAAGCCATGAGTTTTGTGTTGTACGAACAGGTATTCGATGTGCCTTGGGCGGCGCATTATGCTTTGTGGTTAATCACACCTGTCTTGACCACGGCCATTATTATGCTGGGTGGGCGCTGGGCTACACGACCTGTGATGGCCACGTCGCCAACTGAGTTACTGCGCGCGACGTAATCTCTAAGTGTTTTGCTTACAGGCTCTAACGTTCGTTAGAGCCTTCTCCTTCGGTCGAATTGGATTGTTGTTTTAGTTCAACAGTATTTTTCAATTGCCGCCTCTTTGAAATGAACTGGATTGCCATATTTAGCGTAATCGTTATTCATTTTAAGAGACCTTAGGCAATGACCTCATCCACTGACACACTGTTTCAATCCATCAAATTTGGTGCGAATGACCTTAGCAACCGCATGGCCATGGCGCCGTTAACGCGCTGCCGTGCGCCTGGTCATCAACCCAATGCGCTGATGGCAGAATACTATGGCCAGCGCGCCAGCGCAGGTTTGATCATCAGCGAATGCACCATGATTCAACCGAATACCTCTGTGTTCGCCACTGAACCTGGTATTTATTCGCAAGAACAAATCGAAGGCTGGAAACTCACAACTCAAGCCGTGCACGAAAAAGGCGGCAAAATCTTCATGCAAATTTGGTACGGTGGCCGTGCAGTACACCCTGCGTTAAATGCCCAAGAATACGTCGTGTCTGCTTCGGATATCGCTTTAAGTGGCGAAACCCACACACCTAAGGGTAAGCAGTCGTACACAGCGCCAACGCCATTGACGGTTGAACAAATTAAGGACGTGGTGGTAGCGTTTGGACAAGCGGCTGCCAATGCTATTGAGGCTGGCTTTGATGGTGTTGAAATCCACGCAGCCAATGGTTATTTAATTGACCAGTTTTTGCGAGATTGCAGCAACAAACGTGATGACCAATATGGTGGCTCAATTGAAAATCGTGCACGTTTTTTGTTTGAGGTGATCGAGGCTGTTGCTGCTGAGATTGGTAGTGATCGCGTCGGCGTGCGTTTGTCTCCGCTAAATAGTTATAACGACATGAAGGATTCCAACCCAGAAGCGCTTATTGCATTTTTAAGTGAACAGCTTAACCAGTATAACTTGGCATACCTGCACTTAATGCGCGCGGACTTATTTGGCGTACAACAAGGCGATGTGGTGTCTATCGCACGGGAACATTACAAAGGCACTCTTATGTTGAACATGGGTTATTCCGCCGAAGAAGCCGCTGCGGTTATCGAAGCTGGCACGGCTGACATGGTGGCGTTTGGCACGGGCTTCTTGGCGAATCCAGATTTGCCTGCGCGCATCAAAGCAGGTGCGGAGTTAAATGTACCTGACGAAGCGACGTTCTATACCCCAGGAGCTGAGGGCTACACCACGTATCCTGCGATGTAAGTTCTGCCTTAAACAGAAAGCGTTTGGAGTTTTGCAAGCGTCGTGATTATGCGGGCTTAATGTTTTAAATGTGTCCTCGCCATGGATGGCGAGTTCAAGGCCCCAAGGACGGGTTTACGCCGTCATTTAAAACATTGAGGCCGGATAAATCACAGGAATAACTTTTACCGAAGCTGAGAGAGACAGATTTTGTCGCTCGCTTTTTTTATGCTTTACGACACAACATATGCACGTATCGGCCTAGGTCTCGGTAAGGAGGCTTAAGGCCAATCTCAGATTCGATCTCGGTAAATTCTTGTAGCGTTTTTTGTTCACGCATGAACTTGGGCATGTGGTCGTGAACACAACGAATGCCACGCCAACGCAATGAGGTCAGATTTAAATCCATCAACCATTGATTTACTTCGTGCGGGTCTAATGGATTTTGTGGCATGAGCTGATTTTTATTGTGATGAAAGTGTTTGTTGTGCGCTCGCTGCCAGCTGCCGTTGACAAGGTTGCGCCACACAATGGCGTGGCGGTTGTAAAACATTAGCGACATTACCCCGTTGGGTGCTAGCAATGAGGTAAGCAAATTCACGGCTTGTTGCGGATCGTCTAACCATTCCAGCACGGCGTGATTCAACACCAAATCAAAGGTTTCGCCGTTAAGCTGTTGGTGCAGGTCTTGTAGTGGCCCTACAATGAACTGCACGTTTGCATTGGGAGCGACTTCGTCAAACACCGCGCGAGCGTCGTCGAGCATTTCGGCGCTGATGTCGGTGAGGGTAACTTGGTGTCCTTGGGCGGCCAACGCTGAGGAAAACTGTCCCATGCCGCCGCCCACGTCCAGCACCTTAAGCGGGCGCTGCGTCAGTTCGGGCAGGCATTGCTCTAAGTCGAGGTCTAGCAGGGTTAGCCTCAGCTGACCTTTTAAGGTGCCGTAAATTTGCTGTTTAAAGCGGGCCGATAGGCCGTCGAAATTGCGATCCATGGGAATTGGTTGTGCTATCTCACAGTTGAAACGGTTTGGCCGGTATTTTACCGCGTGCTTTGGTTGCCATGTAAGCTGGATTTGATATGCTGCGAAACCTTTAGTGTATGGGCGAAATTGACACATAGCCCAAGTGTTCCTAGCGGCAAGCACATCAAGCTAGGCGAGTGTATAGGTGATCACCATGAAACGACTTCTCTCGCTGTTTACCCTAACAGCCTCCCTTTGTACCGTTGCGTACAGCGCGTCCAGCGCAGCCGAATACGATACCGTGTTTTTAGATTTGTCCGCCGGTGATGTGATGGAGCATTACCGCATTGGTTACGGCGAAACCCCAGCCGGTGAAGAAGGCGAAAAAGTCACCAGCATGTTTTACCTAGGCTATTTTGCCAGTGAAGACGAAATCGCCCGTGGCAGCACCCATTTTGGCGAAGAAAAAGTTGAAATTTTGACCTTGGGTGCGGGCGGTTTTGGCTATTTGGAAGATCCGCAAAAATACGGCGGTGCCGAATTCGACTTTGAAATCTCCCAAACTAAAATTGACGCATTGGATTACGACCGTGTGGGTTTAGGCTTTCGCACCCAGTTATTCATTCCGGTTGTGGCTGGCCTGCAAACCAACATTGGTTTTAACGTGCGCCCGTTTTTCTTTGCCTCAGACTGGAACAAACAAGCCCAGCTAGAGTACGACTACCAGTTGGGTCTTGAATATGCGTTTAGCTGGGATGTGGCCGTTTACGCTCATTACCGTTACTTGGCCATAGTGGATGACGAAGATGAAGAAATCCAACTGGCCGAAGGTTCCTTGTTTGGTTTACGTGCGCGCTTCTAAGCACTGCTAATCAATCGTTGAAATACTGCTACACATATTGGTCTGCGTATTGGTACAAGTAACCACCGCTATTTGGCCTAAAATGTTTTTGTTAACACGCGCAAAGGCGCGTGTTTTTATTTTGAGAGTGCGCTGTGAGTCATTCCTTATTACCCCCGCCAATTGATTTGCCCCTGGATGCCATTCTGCCTGCCGAGCCTTTACTGTTAATGGGCGCGGGTCCTGTGCCTGTTTCTAACAAGGTGGCCATGGCTAACTCTGTGGTGATTAACCATTTGGGGCAAACCATGAGTCAGGTGATTGAACGCGTGCGCTTAATGAGCCAGTACGTGTTTCAAACCACCAGTAAGCATGTGATTGGTGTGGCGGGTCCGGGATCGGCTGCCATGGAAATGGCGGTGACGAATTTGGTTTGGCCGGGCCGTAAAGTGCTGGCCATTAACAATGGCTTTTTCTCAGGTCGATTGGCCGAGATGGCCAAGCGCAGCGGCGGTGAAGTAACCGAATACAACCTGCCGGTAGGTCAAGCGGCCGACCCGTCAGAAGTGGAAGCCCTGTTTAAAAGCCAACAGTTCGATGTGGTGACCATAGTGCAGGGCGAAACCTCTTGTACGGTGTGGAACCGTTATCTGCCAGAAATAACCAAAATGGCTCGTCGTTACGGCGTGTTATCCATTGTTGATGCGGTTTGTACGCTAAGCACCATGCCGCTAGAAATGGACAACTGGGATGTAGACGTGGTGATCACTGGTGGTCAAAAAGGTTTGGCGTCTATTCCTGGTGTGTCGTTAATTGCGTTTTCAGACCATGTTTGGCCTGTGATTATCGGCCGCACCGCGCCGATGCCGCATTGGTGTTTGGATGCCCGCTTGGCGCGCCAGTTTTGGGAAGAAAAAGGCTATCACTACACTGCACCGGTAAGCGGCATTTTGGCGTTGCACGAAGCCCTGCGCCAAGTGTGTCAGGAAACCCTAGAAAAACGTTACGAACGCCACTTGTTGTGTTCGCAAGGTTTACAACAAGCTATCGAAGCCATGGGGCTTAAATTGTTTGTTGAACCCCATAGCCGCTTAAATTCTGTGGTGGGCATTAACGTACCGGACGAGGTTAAAGCGGCCGAAGTGCTCACCACCATGTCAAAGCTGTACCGTGTGGAAATCTCTGGCGCGTTTGGGTTAAACATTGTGCGTATCGGTCAAATGGGCGAGCAAAGTCGTGCCCATAACCTGTTCCGCACTCTGCATGCGTTGGGAATGAGCATTAAAGCATCGGGTGGTAAGGTGGATCTGCCTGCGGGTATGGCGGCGCTGGAAAAAGCGTTGGATCTAAAAGCGGATTTAACCGCTTAACGGACTCCTGTAGAGGTGCCGATAGAGGATTAGATGCTCAGCGTTGTGGATGGAGTCGTAGTCACGGCTGTCGGCTTTGAGCGTCTAATTCGTCGCGATTGATCGCACTGAACCCAAGCCAAGGATGCTATGCTGTCGAAATGAAATCTCGCCTCGTATATTTCTTAAGTTTGCTGATCTTAATGCTGGCGGGTAATGCGCAAGCGTTAACCTTAACAGATGGCAAACCCGTCAGCATCTGGCCCGAAGCTCAGTTGCTAGTGGACACGCAAAAAGCCTTTCACTTTTTTCACTTCACCGAATTCGACAACCCAACGGACCCATTGAACAACGCTCGCACCGATGCACGGTTCGAAGAGGTTAATGGTATTCCCAACTTAGGCTTACAGGATGCGTCCATCTGGGTGCGTCTGCCGTTAGAAAATGCCAGCTCGGATACACGCTTTGTATTAGAAGCCGCATACCCCCACTTAAATCGCTTGGACGTGCACTTCTACCGCTATGCGAAAAATCGCTGGCAAAGTTATGACCTGATTAACCAACCATTAAAAGATATTCAAGATACCCATCGTTTTCCGGCGTTGCAGTTTAATTTAGCCCAAGGTGAAAAAGCCTTGTTGGTCATGCGGGTACAAACGGATTACCCCATACGCTTGCCCGTCACCATTGGCCCTTTGGTATCCACCAAGCAAACCCAGTTAGAACGTGACAGTTTGGTGTTGTTATCGCTGGGCATATTGCTGGCGCTCATGCTGTACAACTTGTTTATCTTCTCATCCACGCGCCAAATTAAGTACCTGTACTACTGCCTAAATTTGTTCTTCTTGCTGGTATTTTTCTTTTTGGATTTAGGCTTGGTGGATTACTGGTGGCCCCAGTCCCACTGGCTAAACGATATACGAGTCTGGGCGATCACCGTTTGCGTGGCATTTGTTTTTGCCATTTTATTTGCGCAAAGTTTTTTGCAACTGCCCAAGTATTATCCCAAGTGGAACCGTTGGTTCATGGGACTATCTGTATTAGTTGGTGGCGTAATTGTGCTGACGGTTGCCGAACAGATGATGGCAGCGTTAGGTTTATATTTATTGCTGACCCTGCTTTATCAAGTGTCCGTGGTAGTGGCGAGTATTTATGTGGTGCGGCAAGGTTTTAAACCGGCCATGCTGTTTTTATTTGCATGGGTGTTCTTGGCCATAGGCGGTGCCGTCTACGAAGCCACTTTGCTGGGTGCGGTACCCGTTAACGTGTTTACGGCGAATGCGTTTTTGATCGGGACCGTGGTAGAAGCATTGTTATTATCATGGGCACTGGCGGCTTATATAAACCAAATGCAACGCGAGCAGATTCAAACCGAACGACGCTTCCATGAAATCGTCACCAAAACCAATCGCAAACTATCCGACGCGTTAGAGGATTCCGAAAAGCTGCGTCGCGTGCGCGATATATTTCTCACGAATATCACCCACGAACTCAAAACACCCCTGCTGTCTATTGCTCACGTTCTTGACCTATTACGAGAAGGTTTGCAGCCCGAGCGCCAACTGATTATGGATGCCAATCATTCCAGCCGATTAATTGCCCGTCACATAGATAAGCTGTTGTTAAACACTGAAATGAGCGTAGGCGAACCTAGGTTTAGCGAAGAAACCACGCCCTTAGGCGCGCTGCTGCAAGAGTGGCAACAAGACCTGAAAAAAGAAGCAGATGCCTACGAAAAGTATCTGCAGTTTTCCACCAATTTAGATCAGTGGGATGAGCTGCACGCGTCGGTTCGTGCGTTGCACCTGATCTTAAACGAGCTGGTGTTCTACAGCCTGCCCATTAGCGAAAAAACCCTAAAACTTGACCTTGAGTATCAGCCTGCGCCGCAGCGACTTAAAGTGCGTTTGGATTATGTGCAGTTGGCCAGTGCACAGCGGATTCACTCCGCCTTGCAAGAAGGGCACATGCTCGGAGCAGGTGGGCAACTGGGCTTTGTTAAATCGGTTATCCAACTGCTGCATGGTGAATTCGATCAGCATATTGATCAGGCGACGGACGACAGCGTGGATCAAAACCGACCGGCCTATATTGAAGTCATTATTCCTAACGTCAAATGTACCTCGCGCCCCGCAAGTGAGGCGTTGCCAGCCCGAGTGCTGGTGGTTGAAGACAACAAAATCAACCAGACCGTATTGGCAAGCATGCTAAATCGCATGGGGGTGGCTTTCGACATTGCTAACAACGGCGAGGAAGCCCTGCAAATGCAGGCCGTGGACCCAGTGGACTTAATCCTAATGGACTGCCAAATGCCCGTGCTAAATGGCTTTGACGCCACCGAAAGTATACGGGCCGACGTGGCGCGCTACGGGCGCCCGCGTATTATTGCCGTGTCGGCCAACAGCATGGAGGATGACAAAGCCCGCTGTGTGGCTGTTGGCATGGACGACTTTGTGGCCAAGCCCGTACGCATGGATCAACTCCGCGAAGTCCTGCTGCGTTGGGCGGCCACCGCCCCAGCAGAATGATCGGATACCCTAATACTTGCCTCATTTTAGGGCGTTTTAAGGCGTCGCCCATTAAATTTTGGTCGCGCTTTGGTGCGCTAAATCATTGAAAAGCCAGAAAATTTGCACTGCTATTGATCTTGAAGAAAGCCTGTGACAGTCTCTGTCCACCCTGATCCCAACCGCCAAAGTGGACGGTTTATTGGGGGTTTAGGTTCTCTTTCCAGCAGAGTTGAGCGTGTCCATGGCAGAGCAGTTAATCGATAAATTTGGTCGTGTTGTCGATTACGTGCGCATGTCGGTTACAGATCGCTGCGACTTTCGCTGTGTGTATTGCATGGCCGAAGAGATGACCTTCCTTCCTCGCGACCGCATTTTAACCCTCGAAGAAATTCAATTAATCGCTCAAGCCTTTACCGAATTAGGTGTGAAGAAAATTCGCCTAACCGGAGGTGAACCCATGATTCGTCGCGGTTTCGACGAACTGGTGGCAGGACTTGGGCGCTTACCCGGTTTAGACGAGCTGGTGATGACCACCAATGGCTCCCAGCTTCAAAAATATGCGCCTTTGCTAAAATCAGTGGGTATGAAGCGCATTAATGTCAGCCTAGACAGTTTGAACCCAGAGCGGTTTAAACAAATCACGCGCACTGGCGATGTCCTTCAGGTCATTGCGGGTATTGATGAAGCCATTAAACAAGGTTTTACCCATACTAAAATTAATGCGGTGATTTTACGTGGTCGAAACGACGACGAAATTTTGGATCTGGTGGACTTTGTCCGTGAACGCAATCTGGATATCAGTTTTATTGAAGAAATGCCGTTGGGCGAAATCAGTGAACATGATCGCGAGAGTGTGTTTATTTCCAGCGAAGAAATTAGAGATCGTATCAACCAAAAATACGCGTTGATCAGCAGCGGAGAAAAAACCGCAGGCCCTAGTCGCTATTGGCAATATGCCGACGGCCACACCGGACGGGTGGGCTTTATTTCACCGCACTCCCATAATTTTTGTGGAGACTGTAATCGCGTTAGGGTGACAGCAGAAGGCCGGTTGCTGTTGTGTTTGGGTAACGAACACAGTGTTGACCTAAGAGCTGTTGTTAGGGAATTTCCGGGGGAGCTGGAACCGATAAAAGAAAAAATTCGTGAAGCTATGAACATAAAACCCGAACGTCATTATTTTGATTTGGCGGACGAGGTTAAAATCCTACGCTTTATGAATACCACTGGCGGTTAGCAGTTCTACGCAACGAAACAGTCGCATCCCGGAGTCAACTTTTTAAGTCAGGCGCCTTTGACTGTGAATAGTCTATTTAAAAACTTTTTGGGCAACAGCCCGTCGTGGTACAAGTTTTCCATTCTTGCCTTCCTGATTATTAATCCTCTGCTTGTAATGATTCCCGATGTGGGTTACACCATTGCCGGTTGGGCGTTAATTGTGGAATTTATCTTTACACTGGCGCTGGCGCTAAAGTGTTATCCGTTACAGCCCGGTGGCTTGTTGGTGATCGAAGCCGTGGTGATTGGGCTAACCAATCCCGAAGCCATTAAAAACGAAATCATTTCTAATTTTGAAGTAATTCTGCTGCTGATGTTTATGGTGGCAGGTATCTACTTTATGAAAAACCTGCTGCTGTTTATTTTCACCAAGCTACTCATTAAGGTGCGCTCTAAGATCGCGTTGTCGTTAATGTTTAGTTTAATGGCGGCTTTTTTATCGGCCTTTCTTGATGCCTTAACCGTCACGGCGGTGATTATTTCCGTTGGTGTTGGGTTCTATGCTGTGTATCACAAGGTTGCCTCGGGTCATAACTTACATCATTACGATCACGACCATAACGATGACAAGTCGGTAGAAGAGCACCACCGCGAAGACTTAGAAAACTTCCGTGCGTTTTTACGCAGTTTGCTCATGCACGGTGCTGTGGGCACAGCCTTGGGCGGTGTGGCAACCTTAGTTGGTGAGCCGCAAAACTTGTTAATTGCCGAAAAAGTCGGCTGGGACTTTATGCAGTTTTTCAGCGCGGTAGCACCTGTATCCATGCCGGTATTGGTGGCCGGTTTGCTGACTGTCATCGTGGTCGAAAAGATGAAAATCTTTGGTTATGGCGCGCAGTTGCCTGAGCCTGTTTTTGAAATTCTAAAAGACTTTGATAAGCACGAGTCCGAAAAACGTCGCCCCGCTCAAGTGGCTCAACTTTGGGTTCAAGGTATTACCGCCGTATTCTTGGTGGCCGCATTGGCTTTGCATTTAGCGCCCGTGGGGCTAATTGGTTTGACCATTATTGTGGTGCAAACGGCCATGAACGGCATAACCGAAGAACATCAAATAGGCCATGCGTTCGAAGAAGCGTTGCCGTTTACGTCGTTATTGGTGGTGTTTTTTGCAGTTGTTGCTGTGATTCATGACCAGCATTTGTTTCAACCCATTATTGATTGGGTGTTCGCGCAAAGCGTTGAAGCGCAGCCCCTGATTATGTTCTTTGCGAACGGGGTGCTTTCGATGATATCGGATAACGTGTTTGTGGCCACTGTGTACATTAACGAGGTACGCGCCGCCTTCGATGCAGGTAACATTACGCGCGAACACTTCGAGACCTTAGCCATTGCGGTTAATACAGGAACGAACTTGCCCAGT
This sequence comes from Pseudomonadales bacterium, assembly GCA_041589295.1. Lineage (GTDB taxonomy): Bacteria > Pseudomonadota > Gammaproteobacteria > Pseudomonadales > Oceanobacteraceae > Bermanella. The sequence continues at coordinate 9,046 of JBFHVZ010000049.1, read as the reverse complement.
GTGGCCACGCCGAATGGGCAGGCTGCCTTTTTGTTCTTGCTGACATCGGCCATTGCACCGCTCATTCGCCTTTCCTACGGCAAGATGGTGGTCATGGCCTTGCCCTATACCTTGGTGTTAACCGTAGTGGGTGCCTTATGTGTCGTGCAGTTGTAGGGATACAAGTGTAGCGAGATAGACACCAGTTATACCGCAATAAGATGTATTGCTTAGCAAAGGCCGCTATTATAGCGGCCTTTTTCGCTTACTGATTTTGGAGCAACGCGATGCTCAGTTACCGTCATAGTTTTCATGCAGGCAACCATGCAGACGTGCTTAAGCACTGGGCATTAGTGTTGATGGCCCAGTACATGGGGCAAAAAGATAAGCCTTACTGGTATGTGGATACCCACAGCGCCGCAGGCGGTTACGACCTGTTCGGTGACGAAGCGCAGAAAACCGGCGAGTTTCACGATGGGGTTGCGCGCCTGTGGCAACAGCCCGTGCCAGATGTATTAAAGCCGTACATGAAACTGGTCGAAGCCTTTAACCTGTCGGGAGAGCTGCGTCGCTATCCGGGTTCACCTTGGTTTGTTCGTCAGTGCTTACGGGCAAACGACAAAGCCAGATTGTTCGAGCTGCACCCGCGGGATTATGCGTTGTTAAATCAAAATTTTTCGCGCGACAAACAAGTGAGTGTTGAACAAAGCGATGGTTACACTGGGCTAAAGGCGCTATTACCGCCGCCGACTAAGCGCGCATTGGTGGCCATTGATCCTCCCTATGAGCAAGCCAAAGAATATGACCAAGTGGTGCGCAGTATTCAGCAGTCGCTCAAACGTTTTGCAACGGGCGTGTATGTGGTGTGGTATCCATTAATTAATCGCAATGCCAAGCAAGAAGCCAGCGAAGCCATGGTCGAAAAACTAAAAGCTTGTGGTGCAAAAGCTTGGCTTGATGTGCGATTTTGGGTAAATGCTAAAAGCGAAGAGGCAGGCATGTACGGCAGCGGATTAATGATTTTAAACCCACCTTGGACGCTGAAAAGTCAGTTGGAAAAAGGCTTACCGTTTTTAGTTGAAACACTTGGTAAAACCCAAGGCGCTGGTTTTAGTGTGGATGCGTTCGAAGGCTAAACACATAAACGGTTTAATCATCTTCTAGGCGCGTCGTGTGAGTACCGTCTCTGCGTTCGCGCCAGCCCCGCAATCGGTTGTGCACATTTTTGCCAACCTTGTGCGTGTAGTCTTCAAACACATCTAGACCGAATAGAATAATCAACACAATTACCGATATAGTCACCGCGCTGCGAATTTGTCCCACCGCAATACATACACCAATGGATGCTAATACCCATATCGTGGCCGCAGATGTCACGCCATAAACATTGCGTCCTTTCGACAGCATGACCCCCGCACCAATAAAACCAATACCTGCCATAACCTGACCAATGATGCGTGAAGGGTCAGACATGTTTGCGTGTTGCGAAACCATAATAGAGCAGGCCATGAACACGTAGGTGCCCAATACAATGAGCGAAGCGGTGCGAATGCCCACGGGCTTACCACGAAATTGACGCTCGCCGCCGATGATGGTGCCGCAGGCCAAACAGGTGAACACGGCTTCCCAAGTAAAGGGAGTTATATCGAGTAAAGTAGAAACATCCATGATGCTATAAAAATAGTGTTCGACTTTCAGTTTTGCCTCGACCAGACCGGACAATCTATGGCACTCCTTGCTTAATCGGTTATTCAGACCTTTACTCAATAGATCATCGCCGTAATCCGTAATCCGTAATCCTTAATTTAGGTTAAGTGAATTCGTGAGGAGTTATCTATGAGGGTCAATACCTGGTTGGGTCTAGGGGCTGCTGCGCTACTGAGTTTCAATGTGGTTGCCGCTGACAACATTAAATTTAATGGCTTTGCTTCTGTGGTGTCTGGTATTGATTTAAAAGACGAGCACGCCGATGCCGATTATTCCAACGAAACATTTGATAATTTGCCAGAGTCGCGACTGGCATTACAAATGACCGCACAGTTAGAAGATGGCATGCGCTTTATCGGTCAGGCGGTGGCGCGAGGTGATAAAGACGACGGTTTTGTTAGCAATTATGAATGGGCTTATTTCGACTTTAATGTGGGAAGTAGTGGCAAGTTAAAAGCCGGTCGTGTACGAATTCCATTTTATAAATATTCAGATTATCTCGATGTGGGTTACGCCTATCATTGGATCAAGCCACCCGAAGCACAATACGCCATTAATTTTCGTAACGCCGACGGCGTTAGTTATTCACATAACTTCCAAATGGGTTCGATGGACAGCAATCTGACCGCAATGTACGGGCGTTATCAAGGCAGCTTGACCATAGGTGGGCAAGCGAGCCCAGGTGAAATTCGTAATTTAGTGGGTTTTCGTTGGTCGCTCAATGCGGCGGCTAATGAGTTTTATGCCAGCTATTGGCAAGGCGATTGTTTAATTGACAGTGCTGTTTTAACAGGCGTGTCTGCGGCATTAGCACCGGCTGGGGTAGCAGCGACTGATGTCGTAATTGATGGCGACCTTTGTTACTTCTACGGCGGCGGTTATAAAGGCACTTTCGGTAATTTTGGCTTGCACGCAGAAGCAGGCACGATTGATGTCGAAGACGCGGCTTATGCTCAGTTTACCGGCGGTTTTATCGGCGGTACTTACCAAATGGGTGATTACTTATTGCACCTGACTTATGAAATGACAACATTAGCCGAAGAAGAATACGACACAGCACCCAACGCCTTAGCATCTACCGGTGGCGAAATTACCAACATTATTTTGGGCGTTCGTCGTGACATTGGTTTTAGCAGTGCGATTAAATTTGAAATTCATCAGTATGATACCAGCGAAGGTTACAAACCCGCGCGGATAGACGCGGCGGCGCATTCGTTGGATGACGAATACTCAGCCACCATGATTAAAGTCGCTATCGACACCATGTTTTAAGGAGGCCAGCCATGAAGATATCCATTCATTACGTAATTGCGCTGGTACTGGTTTTTTGCTCGCTTGCCGTTCACGCAGAGTTAGCCGTTATCGTGCATCCTAGCAATGCTTCTGAACTGACTAAAGATGATATTCAACGGATATTCTTGGGCAAAAACCGTAACTTCCCCAGTGGTGGAGAAGCGGTGCCGATTGCGTTTGAATTTGCCACAAAAGAGGCCGATGAATTTGCCACGACTGTGCTTGGTAAAACGCCCAAACAATTAAAAGCCTATTGGGCCAAAATGATTTTTACCGGACAAGGCACTCCACCCAAAGAAATGGAAAACGGTAATCAAATTTTGCAGCTTGTGGCCAATAATCCAAACCTGATTGGCTTTATTCCAGTGGGCATGGCAACGCCCAATGTGAAGGTGGTCGCTAAGTTTTAACTGTTATTATTTTTAATTGATAATAGCACTTAGATGAAAAACCCTTTATATGGCGCTTGTGAGTAAGCAAGGCTAACGAGGCTAAAAACAGAGGGTATAAAAAAACCGATGACATGCGCTGGCATATCATCGGTTTTTTTCGTTTTACACTGTGCGCGTGATTATTCGTAGGTGCACAGGTAAGCGGTTTCAACGTCGACTTTTACGCCGAATTTTACGTTGGCCGCCACTTCAAAGCTTTCGCCTTGCTTGAAGGTTTTCCACTCTTCAGTATCTGGGAACTGAATGGTCAGTGCGCCGCTTACCACGGTCATCACTTCTTTCTGGCTGGTGCCAAATTCATACTGGCCGGGAGCCATAACGCCTACAGTGGCTGGCAAAGTTTCGGTTTGAAATGCGATGGATTTGACGTTGCCGTCAAAGTATTCGTTCACTTTGAACATGGTGTTACTCCACAATCGGGCCGTGAGAGCCTTGTCCTAAGATCTTGCAATAGGGCACTGCCTGTACCAGCCCATGATGAATCATAGGGTGAATAATTCGGGGGGCGGATTCTAGCACCCTCAGCCTTGGGCGCAAAGCTGTACAAGCTAGGGGTGTAAACCGAATGAGAAGAGCACAAAGTGGCTATTGCGAATGCTTGACTCGGTACGCTGCCCATCATCATCGGTCAGCTCCAATCGCCGCACTAGGCTGCGACCGACTTCTAAGCTAAACCAAAGACGCTTATAGGTGCGGTAGCGTAAGCCAGAAGTAAGCAACCAACTGGAATAGGATAGGTTTAGGGCCTGATCTTGCTCGTTTTGGTAGCGCCAGTTGCCACCGGAAGGCGTCAGGTTCACAAAGCCATTCCAACGGTGCGCAAAGCTGTACTCGGCTTTGGCAAAGGGCACCCCTAAATCCAACTCGGTGCGAGCATTGGGTCGATATTGTATACCTGCCACTGGAAAGGCACGGTAACGGCCAAAGGTACGGTTAGCCACCAAACCCCAGCGATAACCTAAGGTGTCTTTTAGGCCGATTTGCCACAGGGCTAGCGCATTGAGTGAGAACGCGGCTTCGTCCATGACGGTGCCGTCGCTGTGCAAGCTAGGCGCAATGGAGAGCAGGCGGATGTCTTGTTCGCGCTTTTGCATCAGGCCAATAGGCAGTGTTAGATCGTACATGGCTTGATCATCTAGGTTGCTGTCTTTTAGCCGAAAGAGAGTGCGCTCGAAGGCAATACCGGGGACCAACATTTGCTCGCCGCGATCAATTTTTGCCAGTGGTGCGACGATGCTGCTGCGTTGCATGGCCACTTGAGCCTGGTTGCTTTGTACACGCTCGTAGCCCAAAGCATGGGTACTAAAGCCCAGCATCATGGGATTTGGAATTAGGCCTTCGGTGGCGGCTTGCCCGTGAGCCTTTGTGCCGAACAGCACGCAAAGCATCAGCTGTACCGCAAGGTGTCGCAGCAATGGTCTATTCACCCGTTTATTCCATGGTTGTATCGAAATGAATTGCGAAGCGCCAATGTACCACGAAACCAGCTGCCAGCACTTGTAGGCTCTCGTTTTGTAGGAGCTTCGCCCCCGAAGCGATAAAACTGACGTCGCCCCCGAAGCGATGAAAAAAACTCGAAGTGATAAAAACCCCGCTGCCCCAAACCCGCATCAACCTGCACCTTGATGCGTTGTTCCTTTGTGAAACCAACCCGTGTCGAACACTTCGTCCTTGCGGGTCCGTCTCGCCCGCAGCGCGGTGAAAACGGCATCATCTTACAGGCTCGCGTTCAACCCGCTGCGTCATCGGGTGTTGACGGTTTGATTTCCCTTTCGGAGGCATCAAACAGTGCAGCTAGGCACGGGTTCTGTGGCTGCTGTATATCTGGATAAATTGTAGGAGCTTCGCCCTCGAAGCGATTTATAAAGAGAAGACAGAAAAAGAAAGGGGCGGCGGCCTGTTATTGTTGTTAATAACCGCCTAATAAGAGCGTGTAGAGATTTTTTGCAGTGTTATTATCAAGGACTCTTCCTTGAGTCGCGGTCATGCTAGCCCGCCAATATGACTATGGCGTGACAACTTGTTTACGGCTTTGCAATGTGCGCGAAAAGACAAATCCCTTCAGCTTTGGTAATCTGCCACGCTTTTCCGTAAGCCCAACGCTCAGACGCCAACCGTGCATTTAACCGACGAACAACAGCGCATTATTCAGCACCAGCAGGGCCATGCTAAGGTAATCGCTGTTGCGGGTGCGGGTAAAACCAGTACGCTGAGTTTGTTCATTCAGCATAAATTGCTCAGTGGGCAAAACCCTAGACGCATGCTGGTCATCATGTACAACAAATCGGCCCAGCGTGAGTTTGAACAAAAACTCACCGGGCTATTGCAGCAAGACAGCGGTTTTGTAAGCGCTCGCCCGCAAATTCGTACTTTCCACTCCCTCGGTTTAAAGATTTATCAGAGTTTAATTCGCGAAGGTGTATTGCCCGCGTTTGAAGGGGATTTACTCGGCCAAGGGGAAACCGAAGCCGTGCTGTGGCAGTTGATGCAAAAGGCTGCGCCCAATCGAGAAATTGCCAAAGACATTCTCGAACAAAAAAAGAAATGGGTAGAGCCCATGGTGTCGTTTATGGATCGTGTGAAGGCAGAGCTAGATCCTGCGGCAGTCATCTATGCGCAATTAGATTTGCCAAAGCAATGCGATTTCTTCCCTAAAGTGTTTGACCAATTTGAACGCTGGCGCAAACAAAAAAAACGCATCAGCTACAACGATATGTTGTATGACCCCTGTCAGTTGTTTTGCAAACGCCCCGATGTCGCCACGCGCTTTGCCAATCATATGGATTGGATTTTGGTGGACGAATATCAAGACATAAACCCTGTACAGCAATTTTTATTGCAAACGCTGGCGGGTGAGCGCAGTCAAGTTATGGTGATTGGTGATCCAGACCAAACCATTTACGAGTTTCGTGGTTCGCGCCCCGAATTTATGCAGTCGTTGTTTGATAAAACGTTCTCGACACCTGAACGCCCCGTGGTGACGTATACGTTAAGCCAAACATTCCGATACGGTCACGAAGTCAGTTTGTTAGCTAATCAACTGATTCAACATAATCCCCATCGTCAACCTGTGCTGTGCTTGTCCCACATGAGCACTCCCCAAACGCAAGTGTTTCATCATGCCTATGAAGACTATGCACAAAAAACGCTGGCCATTATTCAACACAGTTTGCACCAGCATCCGGCGCATCATATCGCGGTGCTAAATCGTTTGTGGGGCATAAGCGCGCCCATTGAGCTTGCGTTATTACAGGCCGATATTCCTTACCAGTTAGATCATCCAGGTTGGGTGTTAGAGCGTATGGAATTACAACCTTTTATGTTGTTGTTAGAAATGGGCGCAGGTGTATTTGCTGAACGAACGGAGCATCAACGTCAGCAAGCGTGGTTAACTTTGCTGACGCTGCCGTATTTAAAAGTAAAACGCAGTTTGCTCGAACATGTGGCCTACGTCATGGGGCAGGCAGAAGGAAATTTCAGTCAGTTCTTTTCTAGCCAAACATTTGATGACTTAACCCCTTGGCAATTAACCCAAGTAGAAACACGCATTGAACTTGCTCACTTGGCTGAGGGTAACCGCATACAAGCCCATCAATTGATGGATCGCCATATACGCGAAACGGATTTTTATAAAGGACTGTCTGACTCGGCGTTCAGCAAACAACAAGTTGACGACCGCGTGGCCACCGTACAAGCGTTTGTGCGATTTGTAGCGAGGCTTAACGGCACTCCGGCGGATGTTTATGAACAAGTACAAGCGTTAAAAGCACGCAAGTTAGCGCAACAAAACAGTCAGCGGAATCATGGCGCACAACAAAACGATTGTGTGTTCATCAGCTCCATTCATAAAGCAAAAGGTTTGGAATGGCCCGTGGTGATCGTGCCGGGTTTAACGGAATATTATTACCCGTATCAAGCAGAAGGGGAGTTTTCCACAGCCGCATCTGAAGAAAGCGAGCGTCGTTTGCTGTATGTGGCCATGACGCGAGCGAAACAAGCATTGCACTTGATTACGCCACCAGAGCAAGGGTCCAGTCAGGCGGTGAGTCCATTTATGGCTGAAGCTAAAATGCAAGACAGCAAAGCGTTAGCTCGTGCGTTTTATCAGGCTAGCCATGGGCAAGCAAATTCAATGGAACCGACAATCGAAGTCAGCAAAGCTGCATACTCAATTAGTGAACAATATCTGCGCTGGTTGCAACAAAGCACAAGCTTGCCCGCACTCAATTCAATTCAGCTGCGACAGCGCAAAATGGTTAAGCCCAGTTTTAGTCAACAAAGGGCTAAAGAGCAAAGGCTTAACCAGCAGTCGACTAAACAACAATCTAGCCAAGGGTCAAAACGCGCTCACTCTCGCTTTCAAAACCAAAACCAAAACGCAAATCAAGCACAAACACAAACCGCGACGCCCATTCGGCATCAAAAGTTTGGGCCGGGTCATATTCAGCAAGAAGATGATCGCTACTATCACATAGTGTTTGACGATGGGCAGAAGCGGGTGTTGGATAAAACCATTGCCGCTTCGGCGATTGAATGGCTTTAACGGCGTTTAGCTAACCGCTAGGGCTTCATCCACCCACTGCTCGACTTCTTCGGATAAATACAACTGTTCTAATAGTTCTTTGGCCCAGTCGGCTTTATCTTCAATACGTTTTAACATCAAAATGGCCATGACTTGCACTGGTACGTGTTCGCTCCATGCGCTGGTGTGTAAACAGTGCCAATGATTTAAGTCTAACGTTTTGGGCTTTTCGATTTGTTGTTGACAGGTTTCGCAAATAAAAATGCAAGATTCAAATTCTGGTGTTTTAGGCACAGGTGGTATTTCGTAAATACCCAGTTTGACGCCGCTGGCGTTGCATAGCTCGCAATGACTTTTGCAGCGACGCGCCAAGTCTTTTCCAAAACTGCTTAACTCACTGTTGCGAGCCTGATGTTTATCTAACCCTTTCGCACCCATATTCCGACCCCTAACCTTACCGATTAACCAAAACGCGCTATTCTAATCAAAGACTAAACAATGCATAAGACTGTTGCAGCTAAAACCGTACCATTATTCGATTTAGATCATTGACGCTTGCCAGTGAGCTGTAAAAATACCGCGTTTTCTTTCTTCTGCTCGCCAAGATCTAGTTTAAGTAAATTCTTGTGCCCTAATGGAATAACCGTGGGAAGCCAACATGACAGACAACCACACTTGGTACGAACCCTTCGATAACAGTTTAAAAGCCATCAAAATTTTGATTCGCAGCCAGTTATGGGCGCAGATCATAGTGGCGCTAATACTGGGGATTGGCGTGGGTTTGCTGTTGTCGCCAGAGGGTGGCGGTGTGTTGGTACAGGATCAAGCTACCTTAGTGGCCGAATGGGTTAAATTGCCGGGCAGTGTGTTTTTGGCTTTGATCCAAATGGTTGTGATTCCGCTGGTGATGAGTTCCATTATGTTGGGTATTGCCACCGCAGGGGACCCAGACTACCTCAAACGAATTGGTTTACGCATTTTTCCTTACTTTGTTTTAACCACGTGTGTGGCGGTTTCTATTGGCGCAGCGTTGGCGCTTTGGATAGAACCGGGACGGTTTATTGACAGTGCATTGGTTTCGTCAGTGGCCAGT
>JBFHVZ010000048.1:0-19491 GCA_041589295.1 Pseudomonadales bacterium | reverse complement strand
GGCGCTATAACGTCGTTAAGCTTCTTGAAAAGGACTGGTCATTTCGCTGCGAAGCTTGCCTTGTTATCCCACCTTGCAGCACTCACGCAGAGGCCTGCTGTATTATTCAGAGGTGCCCTAGGTTAGTCGACAGGCTCTGCTTTCAACATAGCAAACAACTGATCTTTTAGGTTCAAGCGTTGTTTCTTGAGTCCCTCCAAGTAGTCGTCCGACGTGTTTTCCACGCCCTCTTCGATGCGGTGAACTTCTTTATCCACATCGTGGTATTCATTAAATAGCTTGTGAAAATGCAGGTTCTCGATTTTGAGTTGGTGAATTCGTTCTTTGAATTCCGGTAGTTCATTGACCAAGCTATGGTTTTCGATGGACATGTAAGATTAACCCCCTTTGTCGGTTTTTACGTTGCTGTGTGCATGAACACACTTTCATCGTATGCCTATGACAAAAGCGGTGATTGATGCACATCAAGGGGTGGGACGAGAGGAGAACAACACACCCAACACGTCGATGGCTTTGTTGGCGCGCTGAGTTTTGCAGTGCTGTTGGATGTTATTTTGTTGAGTTTGGCACGCACTGGCTTGTTCGAAGCGTGAATGCATGGCATGAACACTGGCCCCCATGATGAAGACCAGAGCGCACAACGAGGCAATCAACCCATTGTGCTTGTATAAGAAGCCGCGCATCTTAAGCGCCACTAACGACCAAAAAGAATGTCTCATAAGCTGAGCTTAGGAGACGTTTTTCGCCGCCACCAAATTTATAGCGTGTTATGCCCATTTGGTTTGAGCGGCGTGGCTCTTAAAACACACTGCGAAAACACACAGCTAAAACACAGCGTTAAAACACGACACTGAGGTCCAGCACCAAATTGCGGCCCGCAATAGGGCTGTAGGCTTTTAAGTAGCTAACGTGATTGCGCCCAAATGCATCCGTAAGGTTTTGTCCCTTTAAGCTGATGTCAAAGTGGGTGCGTTGCCATTCCAACTCGTAGGCCACCAAGGCATTGAGCGTGACATAGTCTGCGGTTTTGGTTTCGTTGGCCGCCACCTGATCTTGCTCGGCAAAGTACTTCACGTCGGTTTTTAGCAACCAATGACCTTGCTGCCAGTTTAGACCCAACAACAAAGTTTGCGGTGGAATACGCGGCAAGTTTTTCTCGCCGTTCACGCTTTGTTTTAAACGCCCGATGGTTTTGTCCGTCACGGCGTTAAAAGCAAGTTGGGTATTTAATTGATACAACCACGCGGCTTCAAACCCTGTTAGGTAAGCGTCTTTTTGCACGAACTGATACACGTCATTGCCGTGGTATGGGTCCTTGATGCTTTGCAGTTCGTTATAGATGTAACCGTCGAAGTCGTAGTAGTACGCGGCTATGTCCCACTGTTGTTGGCGATCAAAATATTGAAAGGTGATATCCAACGCATGGGCCGTTTCGATTTCTAAATCTGGATTGTCCAACTGGTAGCTGAACGTCGCGTGGTGGTCGCCGTTCCAATACATTTCGTCGGCCTGCGGCGCGCGCTGGGCGTGTGCCACAGCCACGCCCCATTTGTGATTGTCGCGCAGCCAAGTCCAACCGGCGCTGGCCGTGACCGAGGTAAAGTGTCGATCATCATAATAGCTTTGCGCCTGACGGCTGGCAGGGCGAACGCTGTCTGGGTCGGCTTGTAATACGCGCTGGTCGATGCGCAGTGCGTATTCCTGTTTGCCGTTGTGTTGGCCAACAGACCAATCGCGGGAGACCAAACCAAACACGGATGTGTCCAAGGTTTCGGTGATGGGCATAGGCGTATCGTGGGCAAACTCGATGACCTTGCCATTGGCATCCGTGACTGGGTCGAAGTTTCCGCCTTTACTACCATCCCAAGACAAGTGGCTGTAATCCGGCACGCCGTCTTCGCAGCCTGAATGGTCGTGACACAAAGCCAAGCGCTGCGCATTCACATGCACGCCCACTTTGCTGTTTATTCCGGCCCATTCGCGTAACGAAAGCACCGATTTAAATTCGGTGTTTTCTTTTTCGAAAAAGCCCACGACAGAATCTTCATCCAACTCGTCGTGCTCATAATCATTAACGCTGAGTTGTGTCGTCAGAGCATCCACGTATTGCGAAGAAAATATTTTTTCGAATAAGGCATCCACGCGTACTTGGCTGGGTGCCACGCTGGCATCTTCGTCGTCTGCATTGGGCACGCCATAGTCGTACTCCAAAACCGAAACCGCCACGCCAGCGCGACCACTGTCGTGAATATGAGTCACACCCAAACTGGCACCTTGGGCGCTGGTTTGGGTATTTTTCACTTCGCCTTTTTGGCTGTGATAGTTTTCTGCGCTGCGCTGAAAACCATCCACGTGCACCACCCAATTGGGCGCAACACCTGCATCAACCTGAGCCGACACTTGTTGACCTTGATCCACGCTAGACGTGGTCAAATGAACTTCAGCGTCGATCACGCCTTGTCCTTGCCACAGTGGCATATCGTGAAAGCGTTTGTCGGCCACATTAATCACCCCGCCGATGGCACCACTGCCAAACAACAAGGTGCTGGGGCCGTAAATCACTTCGATTTGTTCGGCGTTAGCCACATCCGCCATGGGTGCATGGTCGTTACTCATGGCGCTCACGTCCGCGGCATCGTTACCGTTTACTGCGATTTTCACGCGGTTACCCGATAGGCCACGGATCACAGGGCGGCCCACACCTGGGCCAAAGCTGGCGTTGGCAATGCCGGGCATGTTCTCCAACACACCGCCTAAACTGGAGCCTGCGGCCTGACGCAGTTCTGCACCGGTCATGACCTTGGTAGGTTGCACCACTTCGTCCAGCGTTTGGCCACTGGCGGTAACCGAAATCGCTTCAAGATGATGATACTGATGACCATCATCTGCCTTAGCTGCAGCTTCATCCGCCGCCATCGCTTGAGGCACCCAAGCTGCGGCTGACAGCGTAAACAGCAGCAGCCCGCGAGTAGCTTGGTTCGGAGAAAAACGCTTAGTGAGCATGAGTTGCCTGACCACCGATTTCGTGGAAGTTAACCGCAGCCTTCACATCATTCACCGATAAGTCTTCACGACCGTGAATGTGGTAAAACGCTGCGCCTTCGTCTTTGTCGATTTCATATAGTTTTTGCGCTGAGTTATCCAATACAAATACCGCTTGGCTCGCCGCTGCCATGGTGACATCGTCGCAGCTAGCGTTACTGGTTTCATCAAGCGTGACTGCCGCCGCTTGGCTACCGTCGTGGTTTAACACCAACAGTTGGCTGCTGGTCAGCACAAAAATATCAGCTTGCTGGGAATCAAGACCCCACTGACATAAACCCTCTGGCTTGGCGAAGGCGGTGCCTTCTACTTCTAACGCTTCGTTAGCATTTTCTTCTAACACGTAGAATTTGTTATCCGCACCTAAACCGACGAATACCCCTGCACGGCTTTGCCATTCAACTGCGGTTGCGATACCGGCGATGGTGGTGATTTCAGCTTCGTGTTCACCTGTTGTAGTGTTCTCTTCTGCTTTCACGCTGAACGAGGTGCTGTTTTCACCATTGGTACAAGACACCACAGCGAACTCGTCAACATGGGCTGTGCTGTTCACCGTCGCACAAGGCGTTGTGCTTGCAGTGGCTTCATCGCCTTCGTACACCACAGCGTTGGTGCCATCAAACACTAGGGTTAACAGACCGTGGGTTTCGTCTTCGTGCAGCAGTAGCGCTGGGTAAGTTTCAGTTACGGCATAGGCCACGGTTTCAGCTTCTGGCGCTGCGTTTTCCAGTACGGCGTAAGGGACAAATTGTGTGGTGCCGTTTAGCAATACACTGAAGTGACCATTGCTGTTGATCACTTTAGGATTCACGCCGTCGATTTGCAGAGCGCTTAATTCTGGCAGCTCCTCTTCTTCGTCATGGGCTTCACCTTCGCTCTCCTCTTCATCGTGTTCTTCATGAACAAAGACGAATTGCACCGAACCCGCTGTGATGACGGCGGCGGCTTCACCACTGTCGGCCAGTAACAGTTGCGCACCATTGGCTGCGGCAGTGCCTGCTAGTGATTCGGCTTGGCCTTCTTCCAACACGGAAAGTGCATCGCTATTGGCTTGGCTAATTAACAACGAGTGGGCGTGCTCGGCGTGAACATCATCGCTGTGGGAATCACTGTCGCTGCTGCTACCGCAGGCGGCCAACAATAAAGACGAGACGGTCAAGGCAGATACTTTAAACAGGGTATTCATGGGTGTACTTACTCTCTTAACGCTTAGATAAAACTAAAACCAAAGCTAAAACTAAAAACTAGAACAAACATGCAAAAGCGAATGATGTGGCGACACGCAGTGGGCGACACGCAGTGGGCGACACGCAGAAGCCACACAACATTAGCAACGTCAAACAAGCCTGCGAATAAACAAAGACACACAGACAACGCAACAGCATGGAACTAAAAAACGTAATTTATAAGAAGTTAAAGTACAGCAGGTGGGGCGCGCGCGGGTTGCTTGTCGATGATGCGCAGCAAAACCGCCGATGGAGAAAAGAAGGTTGATTCAACCGTCTGAGGTTTAGGCGTGCAGCCAGTTTGGCTAGCCGATAACCCAGAACCATTGTCGACCACAAACATCGGACAGTCGATGTCATGGTGATGGTCCAACAAGCCGTCATGCACTAACTGCAAACTGACGCTGATGATCATCACCAGAATCAGGGTCGCAGCCAGATGGCCGTTGTATTTGTATAGACGGGTTTTCATGGCGCGACATGTTAACGACTCGACCATGGGCTTTCAAATGAAATTTATTCTTATTTGGCCGCTATTACTCTGTACTTACGCGCTTTTCAGGGGCTGCGCCTAGCTTGCTACCGCACCACTCTTACCAAATGATCTAAAAACTCCGGTGCTTAGAGTATTTTCCGGCCACTCTACTGCTAACGGCGGCACGCACTAAACTTACGAAAGGTCTTATGAAAAGTGCTCTGTAACACGTCTCTAACTCAGGGGGCTATGTGAAAGTCGAATACGTAAACCCGTTCATTAACTCGCTGTTGGAAGTCTTGGAAACCATGGCTGAGGTTAAGGCCAGTCCGGGTAAACCCAGAGTTAAAGAAGGCGATGCCTGCAGTGGGGACGTCACTGGTTTTATTCACATGAAGGGTGAGGATGTGGAGTGCACGCTGGCGATTTCGTTTTCTGAACCGGCCATGAAACACATAGCGTCAAAAATGCTGGGGGAAGAAGTCGAAGAGTTGGATAACGACGTGATAGACCTCGCCGGTGAGATCACCAACATGGTCACTGGTGGCGCGAAGAAAGTGCTATGGCAGTCTGGTTTTAACTTTGACCTTTCACAGCCTACGTTTGAAAAAGGTAACGACTACAAACCACCTCACTTAGAAAATTGCAAAGTCATCGCCATTGACTTCAATACCGACGAAGGGGCGTTCAGTATTGAAGCCAGCATGAAAGACACCCGTCAACGGGCACAATTACGCGAGTAGTTTATTTGTCGGCTAGCGCGGGCGAAAAATAACGCTGAAAGGCTTCGTCCACTTCTTCCTGCGCGGGCACATTTTCACTTTTAACCAACATTATCATGGATTGCGCATGCACGGCTTCGTTGCCGTTAGGATGCACCTTCACATCGCCTTCTTTTGTAATGTATGCCATGGGCGTGCCCACGCCTGCTTGTACCATGGCCGTCACCACATCTGCCCAGCGTTCGCCTTCTAGCCAAATACTGTAACGCTCGGGGTGATCGTCGCGACGCGTGAACATGTCTTCGATCACCACTTCGCTACCCGGCGCGTCCATGGCGCGCACTAAAATTTCTGGGTAAGAACGGGTGGGTCGCAAAATAGATTTCACACCCAAATTGGTAAAGCGCTTGCGGTTGTTATCATCCACACATTCCACCAACACCTTATGGGTTAAATGTTGTTCATGCAGCCGATAAACAATGTCGAAGCTTAAGCTGTCACTGTCGGTGTTGTACTCGTCACTGGCCAATACCAAAATGTGTTTTGCCCCTTCGTAGTTTGTTCTTCGCAAATCTTCATCCACACTGCCGCGACCTGAGTTATGTACAACCCCTAAGGCGCGGAGTGATTCGGGCAAGCCTTCGCTAAAGTCTGGGTTCAGCAATAAAATCGGCGTGGTTTGGTAGTCTTGATCCATGCGGATCTGATTGGCGAGACGGGTGAAAAACTGTTCGCGGTTGTACTTGGGTGAGTTGATGATGAGAATGTGTTGTTCCATATTCCAGTTCCAATGCCCGTTACGAATACGATGGCCGCGCGCAATGCGATAGTCCACATAGTCGCGAATTAAAAACGTCAGCAAGGTGATGGCTGACAAGTACATCATGGCCACCGTGGCCATTTGTCCCGCCATGGTTTTGGCCGACAAATCACCATAACCCACTGTGGTTAATGTGGTGAGCGTCAACCAAAATCCCTGCCAGAACGTCATGCCTTCTAGCCAGACCATGGCACCCGAATGAGCCAGCACTAAGATAAACAGTGTGAACGCAATGCGCATTACGCGCCGACGTATTGCGCGATCACTGTAAAAAACAGCTGTGGTTTGTTTTTGTTTGACCGGCAGAAAGCGTTGAAGCTTCATGGGGTTGGCAATCACTTTTTTAATCAAAGGTTGGTAACATAGCAGAACTTTACCGTTTCGAGCAGTACGAGCCCGCCCCATGGCAAAGCAATTTTCCAATACCTCGACGCGTTTGCGTCTGCGTGCTTATAGGCGCATCGGTGTAAACGTCGGCGTAATCCGTTTAGCAAGTTTCGCCATGTGTGGTGCGCAAGCTATGGGGTTTGCAGCGGGCTTAGGTGTTAGCGACACCAGCTATGCTGACGAGCTACAGGCCATTGACTCGGCTTTAAACCACCCAAGTTACAGCCACCAAGTCAGTTACGATCGCGGCCTCTATCAAGAAACCTATTTGGTGGATGATCTTACTCTGACGTTCCGCCCAGTTTCCCACACGTTTAATTATGAATTCAGCATTTTGCCAAACTGGACGTTGGGCATCAGCCGCTATCAAGCCTTTGGCGAAGTCAGCAATGAATTGCCATTACCGCCGGGTAGTCGCGAGCGTTACGCAAGGTTAGAAGCCGACCATAATGTGGTCAGTCACAACCTATACGGCGTGCGCTATATTCAAAACCATTGGTTGAGCTTGGGTTACGCGGTCGCTCAAGATGATCGCACCGTGCTGTTTCGCAGCCCGAACAAAGCCTATCGACTGGAAGATTTTTTAACCACGCATACCTTAAGTTTGGGTGCAGGCACCAGTCGATATGTGGAGGCTTGGGTGTTGTCGATGCATGGCTATTTAGACTATCAACGCAGTGACAACCAATTTGAGTTTGCCTTCGCCGAAGGTACGTTGGAAAACCGTGCGTTAAGCAACACCGAAGTAAATCAAACCAGTAAAGGTTATGTGGGCAGCCTCGGTGTGCAAGCGGGTTACGATATTTATATGGGGGATGTATTGATTCACCCAAGTGTTGGCTGGTCGCACATGCGCACTTTATCTGGAGAAGTTGATGCCTTTCAACAAGTGGGCATGCGACACACCACACCCGAACGCACATCGCAGTTTAGCGAAAGCAGTGAAGAGCAATCCCAAGCCGATGCCAACCCTGCCAGCCAGTGGAGCTTAGGCACCAGTGTTTATTGGTCGCAAGGTTGGTTACGTGTGAGCCGCCAGCACACAGCGGGCACAGCCACCGCCGAAGACATTTATAGCTTGGGCCTTGGCTGGCGCTTTTAGTTTTTTTTATTTTCTTTTACGTTAACAACTCGCTATGGGCGTCGAACCGGCGCACGGCGATGTTGGCCTTGCTGAGGGCGCTGCACATTGCGCGGACGTTGCTGCTGTTGCTGTGTTGGTTGAGAGTGAGCACGCGGTTGTTGCTGGCCGTTTGAATTGCGCAGTGCAGGGTTGGCCGACTCTTGCACCGGCCGCGCGCCCTGCTGGGAATTTTGTTGATTCATAAACTGTTCACGCAATTGTTGTTGGCGCTCCGCTGGCAGTTGTTGAAACTGCTGATAGCGCTGACGTAATTGTGTGCGCTGTTCTGGGCTTAGGCTTCTAAACGTCTGCATTTGCTGCAACGCGCGCTGACGTTGCGCCTGTGGCAATTTAGAAAACTCCGAATAACGCTGCTGCACCGCTTGGCGTTGTTCTGGGTTTAATTGCATCCAGCGCTGTGCACCTTGAATAAGTTTTTGCTGTTTCTGCGCGGGTAGCTCTTGCCAGCGATTTTCAAACGGTTTTAGTACGCTTTGTACTTGAGTATCCAACTGAGAAAACTCGGACGCGAGGGCCTCCATAGGCCAAATCAACGCGGTCATGCTCAGGCAGAATAATCGAAGTATGTGCTTTAACATTACCCTGCCTCCTTTTGTTCGTTGTGTTGTTCTAAGTGTTGTTGCGCGTTTTGCGTGTCGTCTTGTTTATGGTCTTGCCCATTGTCTTGCAATTCAATCATATGCAATGGGTCTGTCAGCGTCTGATGCCCTGCCTTGCTACCGTCTTCACTGCCTTCGTCATCCAACACGGTATCCGCCAAAAATAATAAAAAGGCTTCGTCGTCGATGGCATCTTGTACCCCTAGCGCCACAGATGCGCTTAAGGTTAAACCAATAACCCAGCCGCTTTGCTGACTCAGCTCTAGGGGACGGGCAGTTTGGGTTACATAGCGCACGACATTAAGACCTTTGCTGATCCAACTGCTCAGCCTGTTGTTCGTTAAGCCAGGCAATAAATTCCAAATCATCGACAATGGCCAAATCTTCTTCTGACATTTGCGCCCACTGTAACATGATTTCGCTGGCATCCAGCGGTTCGGATGCTTGTTCAGTTGTTTGTGCATTTGATTCTACAACCACCGCAAGGTCGTCGCCGCTTAGCTCAGTGTGGGATGCTTTCATCCACCAAAGTAGCGGCACGGCCAATACAGTAGATGCCGCCAAGGCCCAAAGTGTTCGCGTTTCGTAACGACTACGGGCGGCTTTTTGCTGCTGCGTTTTAGACGCCAACGCGACGGCTTGGCGACGAGCTTGCTGCAAGCGCGCTAACACATCATCCGATAACTGGTCGGTATCGTGATCCAACTTACGCTTAATACGTTGGATATTTGGATCTACATCGTCAGGCTGTTTCATTCATCACCTGCTGAATTTTTTGCATGGCCCGAGACAAGTGCGTTTTTACACTGCCTTCGGTTATGTTCATGGCGGCAGCGGTTTCTTTCACCGACATGCCCTCCCAAGATCGCAGTAAAAAACACTGCTGCTGTTGTAACGGTAGCGCTTCTACCACATCGACCAAGGCTTGTGTCAGCTGCTCCACGGCAATGACTTCGTGGGGAGCTTCGTCATGGTCGACCATAATCTCTTCGATATCTGCTTCGTCTTGATCTTCATCATTCGCTGGCTTTAACCAACTAAACCAATTTTTACGCCGCGTTTCTTTGCGATGAAAATCATAAATGCAGTTTTCGAGGATACGATAAAACAACGGCTTCCACTCATCCGCAGGGCGATCGGCATAACTGCTTGCCAGTTTCATCATGGCATCCTGCACAATGTCCAAAGCATCTGCTTCGTTTTGCACGGCCATCTGAGCCATCTTAAAGGCCCTTCGTTCTACGCCAGCAAGAAATTGATCAAAGTCTTGCATGGCTTATGGGTTTTTCATTTTGTGTTTGCGAGGTTGTTAGGGCCTCAATAAAAACTAAGGCCCTGCTTTTTAATATTATTTAAGCGTAATCGTCATATGGTTAGCCGTCAGTACACCACTGTCTGCATCCACGGTACCACTGGCAATCAAATGGCTGACTTGCTGACCGTCGGCGAGTTTAGCATTGAGTGCCGTTATAAAGTCAGTGTAATTCACATACATATCCACTTGGCGGTGATGACGGCGGCGTTGACGCGCTTCGCCTTCACGTAAACTAAAGCGCCCTTCCACCACGCCTTGAATTTGCGCTATGTGGATTTGTTCGCTCAGTTCAATGCGCATGCCTTTAAAGTGCAAACGCTCGCGGAATGCCTCACCCACCAATAAGGTTTGGTTTTCAATGCTCACCGCTGGCGTTTCAGCAGCGGTGGCAAAGCGTGCATCGTAGCGCGCTGACACACTGGATAAATCTGGACGCACAATGCTGGTGGCATCGAAGTCATATGGTGCAGCACCAAACGCCGTTGGGTAACCGCTCACCACTAACCAGTCACCATCTACAATGTTGCTCACATTTAACGTCGCAGTGTCAATTTCATAGGCGTTGACGTCGGCATCGTTTGCAGCGTCGACACCTGTGCCGCTCATATCAAATACGCTGGCGTTGCGCTTATTAATGCTCAACAAGTCCATCACCAAGGGGGATGCTTGGGTCACTTCGCCAGTGATGCGGTTGGCTTTCATTTGGACTGAACCTGCAGTGGCATCAAATGCGCTGGCGTCTTCGTTTACCTCACCCAATACCAATACCCGTTGGCCCACCGATAACGAGGCTAGCTCTGCATCGCCCAAGCGATATCCAGTGACCTCTGTGGTGTCGGCAAGGGTCAAGGTGATGTCGCGGCGGGAAAAGGCGCGACCTTCTGTGGGTTCAACCACAGCACCGTTTAATGTCAGGGTATTGCCGTCGCGCGCGGTAATCACGCCTTTCAAAACATCTTTATCAGCCCAAGCGACGCTGCTGCCGGCAAAGACTTGGCTGGCAGCAAAACCGGTTTCGCTGCGTGTGCCGTAACTCACCACTGGGGTGTCTTCGGCTTTTGCAGCCAAGGCAATTAAACCCGCTGCACCTGTGTATTCCACACCGTCCACCTCGTAGGCTGTGGTATCGCTAACGCTGATATCGACACTGCCAAATTCGCCACGGCGTAAACGCATGGGCAGAATATCGACGTTAAAGGTTAGGGTTTCGGCATCCACCGAATTCAACAGTGCGCGCACGCGGTGTTCACGCTCGGTATCCACCGTGGCGGTGGCCAACATGTAAGGAGCCACCTGCACCACGGCTGGGTCGGTAGATAAAATAGTGTTGGACGCCGCTAGGTCTAGATCCAAAGTGACGTGGGCAATTTTGCCAGCTGACACCACAAGGTATTCATCGTCGTTAAGCGTTAACGACACGGTGAACTCGCTTAGCAGCGCGCCTTCATCATCGACCGCGGTGGCGCTCACGCCTTCGCCGCTGTCGTTTTGAATCACGATATCCGCATCTGCATAATCCAGATCCAATTCCACGCTGGTGTACACACCTTTGGGCACAGCCAGTGAGGCAAACAATTCAGATAACTCTTGGTACTGCACAAAGTCCACGTCGGTGGTGGCGGGCAGTACACTGACTTCTACGCCGTCTTCGCGCACAAGGTTGATGCTATTAATGTCGATGCGATAGGTGAGAAAGTCTTCTTCGGCATCGGTAAGGGCTATTTGCAATGTGCCAGTTTCGGTGGCCGCTTGATTATCGTCGTCAGCGGTGCCGCAACCGACCAAGGACAAGCTGGTAGCCAGTCCTACACTTAACATCCAGCGATTTAACATGTGGGGCATGGTCATGTTCACTCCTCGGCTTGGTGCCTGATTATTATGAGCAACACGAGGTGGATTCGCTTCAATTCGTCGGAGGAAACATTCGAAGCCAAGTCATCCATTAAAAGGGCGGCTGAAGCGGATAACCCTCGCCGATTATTCGCCTCGTGTGCAGAGTCCTCGCTTCTCTGCACACGACTTCCGTGTCGCCGCTAATCCTTATAACGGGGTGATTTCACTTTAGTTGACAGTTTCATCAAAAAAAACGTCCGTTGATGTCTGTGCCTGACAGCGCCCGCATAAACGCTTACGCTTAGTAGATAGGTAAAGGCCTTTTTTTCACGTTAACACCACCAAAGCGAGCTTCCCATGTGGCAATCTGTGCCCCAAGACTTGGTTTCCATCGCGCAAAAGCGCCAACGTCAGTTTGACGAGCACGCCCTAACCCCAAGCGACGCCCTGATTAAGACGCTGTGCATCAGTGATTACGTGGCCGACAGCCTGTTACAAAACCCATGGCTGGCCGACAAAATCAGCGAACTTGACCACCCGTGCAGCCGTGCCGACATGACACAGCACCTAAGCCAAGGGTTAAGCACGGTGCAAGACGAAGCTCAGTTGCTGACCCTGCTGCGTCAGTTTCGTCGCTTCCATCAGGTGCGCATTATCCACCGTGACATCAATGGCCTTGCAGACCTCAGACACACCCTCAGCGAACTCACGGCATTAGCCGACGTGTGCATTGAGCTGACGTTGGACTGGCACTATCAACAGCTGACTCAACGTTACGGCGAGCCCATAGGTAAGCGCAGCAAACAGGTTCAATCGCTGGTGGTGCTGGCCATGGGTAAACAAGGCGCAGGCGAGCTGAACCTGTCATCAGACATTGATTTGATTTTCAGCTACCCAGAAAGCGGCTATACCAACGGTGAATCCATCGGCAAAAAAGAACTCTCTAACCAAGAGTTTTTCCTCAAGCTTGGGCAAAGCCTGATTCAAAGTTTGGATAAAATTACCGCCGATGGTTTTGTCTTCCGCGTCGATATGCGTTTGCGCCCCAACGGCCAAAGCGGCCCGCTGGTGATGAATTTTTCGGCCATGGAAAACTACTACCACGACCAAGGCCGTGAGTGGGAACGCTATGCCATGATTAAAGCCCGCGCCGTGACTGGCCAGCCCGAACACCGCGCCGAACTCATGAGCATTTTGCGGCCGTTCAGCTATCGCGCCTATGTGGATTTCAGCGCGTTTGAATCCCTGCGTGAAATGAAATCCATGATTAACCGCGAAGTGCAGCGTCGCCATTTAGACACCAACGTCAAACTCGGCTGCGGCGGCATTCGCGAAGTAGAGTTCATCGCACAAGCGTTTCAATTGATTCGCGGCGGACAAGAAAAAGCTCTACAAGAACCCAACATTTTTAAAGTCATGGCCTATCTGCAAGCCGAAGGTTACTTGCCGCACCAAGCGGTGGAAGAACTCATGGCCGCTTACGTGTTTTTGCGCGATACCGAACACGCCATCCAATGCATTCGCGATGAACAAAGCCAAACCCTACCGGACGACGCCATCAACCAAGCACGCATTGCATGGCGTATGGGGTTTAACGATTGGTCACAATTCAGCGCAGCCTTACAACAGCATCGCCAACATGTGGCTCACCACTTTGCCCAAATCGTCGCCGCCGACGATGACGACCAACAAGACCAAGACGACCTGTCGTTTTGGCAAAGCGTTTGGCATCACGACACGACCGCCGCGGACGGACAGTCGGAACAAACTCAAAGCGACGAACACGCCGCCCTGAGCGACGCCGTGCAAACCCTGCTTGATAAATTACGGCACAACCACGCCTGCTTAAACATGCAGGCGGTTGCCCGCGAACGACTCGAAAAAACCATGCCGCGCTTGTTAGCCGCCATTTGGGAACGTCCCGAGCCGGAACAAACCCTAGAGCGCATCATCCCGTTGATCGAAGCAATTTTGCGCCGCACGGCCTATCTGGTGTTGCTCAACGAAAACCCGCAAGCGCTGCAACAAGTGGTCAAATTGTGTGGCGCCAGCCCATGGATCGCCGAGTCCCTCGCCACCAGTCCGATCTTGCTCGACGAGTTGCTAAGCCCTGCGCACCTCTACAACCCCAGCAGCAAAGCCGACATGAAAAGCGAGCTGGAACAACGCCTGCTGCGCATTAGCGAAGACGATCTCGAAGAACAAATGGATGCCCTGCGGCACTTTGCCCAAGCGCAAAAACTGCACATTGCTGCCAGTGATATCGCAGGCGTGTTGCCGCTAATGAAAGTCAGCGACCACCTCACATGGTTGGCCGAAACCCTACTGGAAAAAGTCATGTGGTTAGCATGGCAACAAATGGTCGCCAAATACGGCTACCCCACCAACAGCGACAAACAAGCCGTGACACGCCCAGAATTTATCATTCTGGGTTACGGCAAAATGGGCGGTATCGAATTGAGTTATGGCTCCGACCTTGATCTGGTGTTTCTGCACAATGGCACCCCCAACAAATACACCACAGGGGAGCGCGAACTGGAAAACGGCGTGTTCTATACGCGCATGGGCCAGCGCATTATCCACATCATGAACACCACCACCCGCGCCGGACAACTGTACGAAGTGGACATGCGCCTGCGGCCTTCGGGCGCGAGCGGCATGATCGTCGCCTCGCTCAGTGGCTTCGAAAAATACCAAGCCGAAGAGGCTTGGACGTGGGAACACCAAGCGCTTGTTCGTGCACGAGTGTTGTGCGCCGGTGACGGCCTTGAACAAAGCTTCTTGAAAATACGCCAACAAATACTGGCCAAGCCCAAAGAACTTGCGGCTTTGCAACAAGAAGTACGAGAAATGCGCCAAAAAATGAGGGATAATCTCGGCTCCCAAAGCGTGGGCAAAGCCGAATTCCAGCTAAAGCAAGACGCAGGTGGCATAGTCGACATCGAGTTCATGGTGCAATACATGGTACTCGCCCAGTCGCAACACCATGCCGAGCTGCTCGAATTCACCGACAATGTTCGCATCCTCGAAGGCCTGCAAACCACTGGCCTGCTAGACGCAACAGAAGCGGAAGCCCTCAAACAGGCCTACATAGCCTATCGCTCACTTGCCCATCGACGCGCCTTGCAGAACCAAAAGTTACTGCTGGCCCCCAGTGAGCTAGACCAAGCTGGGTTATCCCCCCACATCGAAACGGTTAAAGCGCTTTGGCAAAAGATTATGTGCACCGCGCCCTAGTGCGACTGACACGCGCAAGCACAACAGAATAGCGAGAAGCGCTTAGCGCTTCACAACACTCGGTTTAGGTAGAAGAAATGGCTGCATTCGGAACAGTTTTCATGCCGCAAATGGCACTGGCGAAATATGAAAATCAAGCATGGTCAGCGTCCAGCGTCGTGCCCTCCGACAAAATTGAACTGCATCCCGGTGCCCACGTCCTGCACTACTCAAGCACTTGTTTTGAAGGCCTAAAAGCGTTCAAACACGAAGACGGCAGCGTCAACATTTTCCGTATGGATGCCAACATCAAACGCATGGCACAAAGTACTGACCTGCTGTTTTTGCCTGCCATCGACCAAGCACAACTGGGCGACATGATTAAACAAATCGTTGCCCTGTACGCCGACGATGTTCCGGCTGCACCGGGCTCCATGTACATTCGCCCAACACACATCGGCACCGAACCGAGTATCGGTAAAGCGGCGGTTTCTTCTGAAACCTCACTGCTGTACGTATTGATTTCACCCGTTGGTGATTACTTTGCCGGTGGCGTTAAGCCACTTCGTTTATTGTTAGAAGAAAACGGCATGCGCTGCGCGCCACACATGGGCATGATTAAAAGCGGCGGCAACTACGCCAGTGCCTTAGGCCCGATTGCTCGCGCGCGCAAAAATAGCAACGCCGACCAAGTATTGTTTTGCCCTAACGGTGACGTACAAGAAACCGGCGCAGCCAACTTTATTTTGATCGACGGCAACGAAATCATCACCAAAGCCTTGGACAGCTCGTTCTTACACGGCATCACCCGTGATTCGATTCTGACCATTGCCCGCGACATGGGCATGACCGTTACCGAACGCAACTTCACCGTTGACGAACTGATCGAACGCGCGAAAAAACCCGGCACCGAAGCGGCCCTGTCCGGCACCGCCGCGGTACTGACTCCAGTAGGCACCTTGATTCACAACGGCCAAGACATCACCGTTGGCTCTGGCGAACCCGGTGCCACCACACTGAAACTGCGCCAAGCATTGAACGACATTCAATGGGGCAAAGCCGAAGATAAATTTGGTTGGTTGCAGAAGGTTTGATTTAAGTCGGACGTCGGGGGTCTGACGTCAGGGGCTTGAATTCAACAGCGTCCATAGAAAATAAAAAAGGGAAACGTGAAAGCGTTTCCCTTTTTTGTTCTCGGTTTGCGCTGCTGGCAGCGCGAACTTAAAAAATGCGGATCACACAATGATTAATCCAGATATGATGGGGCTTCCACCACAATCCTCTCAATACTCACTCCGGTCGCTTCAATTGCCCGATATACATCCCAAAAACCATTGGCAGACTCAGGAAACTTAGCCACCAAGCGGCGGTTGCGATCATATAAACTCAATGCGTTTTCAACTAGGGTTGATTTCGTCCAACCGTCATCGTAGGCATAGACGGCAGTCGCGATGTTTTTAAATTGTACCTGTGATTTAGCCACGCCATTTTTAGCCACGCAGATAGCATCTTCGCTGTAAGTAATGGTCCAAGTAGAATTATCCTTACGGATAAGCCCTTTTCTTAAACCCTTAAAATACACATAAAGCATACCCAGTGGCATAAACCCCGCTAAAAGCACATAAAAAGTAATAGCAAGCCAATCCATAAATACCATTCAAACCTTTTGCACTAGGCGTTTCTATTTTTTCTAAAAAGCAAAATGTGATTATTCGCAGGCATGCTTTCGTTGGCAATTAAGCTCATACCCGACTGGTTCGCCCAATGCTCAACTTGATCCAACTCTTTAATGCCCGCTTTAGGGTGAATATCTTGCTTTAACCAAGCATCTAAATTGACATTACCTTCACTGGTAAAACCGTTGATGTTAATCGGCCCGTATATGGCAAACTTTCCCCCTTTTTTTAGATGTCGACTAACACCCGAAAAAACGTTTGCTGCGCTTGTCTCGGGAACAAAGTGAAGAAGGTTTGCGCAGTACGCATAGTCGAACTGCTCATTATTCAGAACCGGCCAATCCGACCGATTAATGTCTAATGGCTGGGGCGGGTTAAGGTTTTTTAGGTTGGCTTCATTAACCCAAAGTTGAGCCGCTTGTAGATTAGCAGGGTGTTCGGTCGGCAACCAATTTAAATGGGGGAGATGTTGGCAACAATACACGGCGTGTTGTGCAGTGCCGCAACCCAGTTCTAACACGCGACCCAAGGCGTCAAAATGTTTCGATAGTACCCGCATGATTGGGTCTTGGTTACGTAAACAGGGCTGACTGACCGGTTTGTCCATTGGTGTTACCATTCGATGTCGCTGGTTTAATTTAGAGCTTATTGGAATACATCCAGAGAATATCTCCAAGAGGTCTTGGAGATATTCGGCTAACCAGTTCGTCGTTAATTCTGATTACTGACAGTGCAGGCCATCAAACTCAAACACGTCTGGCGTGACATGAATACTGGTTGAATACGTGTATGCGCCGAAGTTTAACGTAAAGAAGTTCCCTTTATACCCAGCGCCTTCTGGGGCCGTTAAAGGCTGAGTGTATTGATACACAAGCTCTGGAAGACCATTGCCATCCGTATCCTTCCAAACTAAACGCATGTCGAACACCGTCAATGTTTTCGAGTTCCACGCTTGCTCGCCAACGACATCGGTACGAAAATCTCGGGTTGCACTTTCTGCAGACCAGTACTTAACAAATAGTGGTAGCTGTGTGCTTGTGACGGTTAATTGGTTTTTATCTCGGTCAGCTTGCCAACGAATTTCAGGCTCTGGCAGTTCAAGGCCGTCATGTAAGGCATCCGCCGCCCAAATAAAATATGTGGCAACCGATTCTTCTGTGGCACCATGACCGCTGTTTGGTACGTACCTTAAGTGCTTAGGTTCAGATACTTTATCCCAATAATGTGTGGCATTGGTGTTACTAAAAAAGTAGTCACCCGAGCCGTTTAACAGGTACTTTTTCTTACCTTTCAACCGATCTTGATAGTAGATCGGGTCAACAAATTCCAGTAATGATTTACCTTCTGGGGTTTTGAAGCGACAAGGCAGGTTTTTCTCAAAATAGGTTGCCAGTATTGGATAGTAATAACCAACGCTTTCCCATTGCTGTTCTAACGACTCTGCTATATCCAACACATCAATCACCGCAGGAAGAATCGCCACAACACGATCATCCACTGCGCCTGCAAGCCAAGCAGTCCAGCCACGCTTAGAATCTCCAACCAATGAGACTTTATTGAGCGCGGTATAACCGATGTCGTCCAAGTACTCAAATGCGGCGTCCATACCCTTTACAACAGACTTAACCATGGGCAGATACACTGGCCACTCTTCGTTGCCTGTATCCAGATACTTCTCGAAGGTTCTTGAAATCAAAAAGTCTTCTTCGTATTGCGTGTCGCCATCACCTGTTATGGTCATTCTCTGATTAGGAATTTGTTTAATCTCGATGATGATCTTCTGAGTTAAGTTAGAACCCGTAACGAGCAAATCATCCACACCATAGGATTTGTGGTTAAAGCCACCGCCCAAATAAACGATCGCACCTTCGATATCGTCCTTTCTAAACTCTATATTCGCGAGCGTTGGGATATAGATAAAAACCTGATGCTGCCAAATAGGTCGCGATACTTCAGCTTCACTCATCCATTTTTGCGACGTTACGTTTAACTCGTGAATAACTAGGCCACTTTCTTCGAAGGTTCTGACGAACTCCCAATCATAGTATCCGTCATCTTTATTTACATATCGGTCAAGGGCTGTTTGATGGCTGTCTGCATGTGCCAGTTGCAAGGTGAGCCCCACAAGTGCAAAACAACTTAAAATAAACGCCAAGATTGGTTTTTTCTGCATGTTTTAAATTTCCTTTTATGCAATGAAATAAGCGCCAAACTGAATTGGTTCGTAGTATGTCCCGACCGCAACATGAATAATAAAAACCATCTTAAACTTGCGCTCGGTAGAATTTATCGGTTATGGACTTCGCTGCTATTAAATGCGCGGTTACGGACAAGACAATGAATAGAATTGACTGGTTATACAGTGATGACTTCAACTAATAGAACCATACTGTCCATGACAATAGGAGAAGAAGAATCTGAGAGGCGGGTATCGTGTCGGTACATATTCCGTGTGTCCAATGTGTAATCCATAGTTGGACGCGGAATATAAAAGCAGAGTGTGTAAGAGTCAATTTACGGTTCCCAGTTTTATGAACTAGGAACCGCATTATGTGGAAGCTAACCCATTTAAATTAACGCCAGCCCCAAACAAATGCCGCCGCCAATAAAGCAGAAGAACGCGCCATAGCCCAGAATATAGGGAATCATTGAATCGCCCTCTTTGGCGCGGTCTGATTGACGGACCTCTTCCCAGCTGATGTCGCCTTGATAGTATTGCGTTACCAAACCTTGGAAGTGCTCAAACACTTCTTCGTAATAGGTCAAGGTGTAGGCCTTGTACAACCCCACAAACAATACACCCGCAAAGAATACCGCCAATGCGATTTTTGCAAGTAGGGGTGATGCCGCCAAACCGAAAAAGGTTGCTATACACACCAGCGTGAGCACCAAGCCACCACCATTGGTGATGAATAGATAGTTCAACGCCGTATCGTCTGAGGCAATCATTAATCCATGCAGCTCTGCATGGCGATTGGCAATGTGCTTATTTCGCACGTCGCGCATTTCATCGTTTAGGTTGTTATCAAAATGTTT
>JBFHVZ010000047.1:0-19689 GCA_041589295.1 Pseudomonadales bacterium | reverse complement strand
TAGAAGCTAGAAGCTAGAAGCTAGAAGCTAGAAGCTAGAAGCTAGACAGATGGTTTTGATGCCCGCTTCTGGCGTCAAGCTTTCGTTAGACGGCCCTGTCGCCCTAACACCCAAAGCCATACCGGCGTAGGTCGGCCTTCAGGCCGACACCTAGCGTTAAGGCCGACACCTAGCGTCAAGCAAATCGACGATACGCCACTAACACCATTAATAGTGTGAGTAATAATGGCGCTACGGCAATGTTCAGCACTTTAAGTGTGGTACCTAAGCCTTCGATATCTTTGTCCAGCTCGTGACGAACATCACGCAACGCTTTGCGAATGCGGAGCTTTTCACGCTGGAACTCCATCAATGTGGCTTCTTGCTCTGGCGATAAGGTCAGGCTGTCTTGGCCACGCTGTTTTTCCAGTTCGGCCAGCTTGGCTTCGGTTTCTTCCAGTTGCTGTTGCAGCACACGTTCATTTTCGAGGTAATCGGCT
Source organism: Pseudomonadales bacterium (assembly GCA_041589295.1). Taxonomy (GTDB): domain Bacteria; phylum Pseudomonadota; class Gammaproteobacteria; order Pseudomonadales; family Oceanobacteraceae; genus Bermanella. The sequence goes on along the minus strand of JBFHVZ010000047.1, from coordinate 19,210 downwards.
TCGGCTTGTTGTTGCAGGTCTTGCACAACTTCGAACGGACGCACAAAGCGACCTCGGCTACGAATGCTGATGAGATCGGAGCTGCCCAAATATTGTTCAACTAGGTTGTGTGCAAATGAGCCGTTATCAGCCCAAGGCTGCGCAATACGTTGTCCGAAGAAGTTTTGTACTTGCACCCATAGACGGTCAGTAAGCACGTCGGTGTCGGCAATGATCATGACGTTAATATTGTCTGCTTGGCTTAGGCCTTCTTCGCTCACCGTTTCTGGACGTGGCATCACTGCTTTCGCTGGGCCGCTAATACGAGCCGCCAGCGTGTAGCTTTCACCTGTCGGCTGCAAATTGCGCATTAATTCACTCGGGTCCTGCGTCAGGTTGTAAGCATTCACATCCACCGGTTGTGCATAGGTGGAACTCCACACAAGCGAATCAAATGTGGTGGTAGCACCTTCAACCATTTCTAAAAACCCTGAGCTTGCGAAGTTCAGTACTTCTAGATCAGCCAGTGCAATTTCGTTGGGGTTAAAGCCGTCGGCTTGCACACCCAGTAAACCCACATGACGCACAGGTGGACGACCTGTTCCCATGGAGACAGTTAAGCCGTATGCACCATCCGCAACAACTTGGTCATGGGCAAACTTAACACCCCATGCGTCAAACAACGGCGCTAAGCGATTATCCAGTCCTTCACCACCCGCCATCATTGGGTCGCTGTTTGCGGTTTCGGCTTTCGGGTCGACAAAGACCAGCAGTTTGCCGCCGCGCAATACGAATTGCTCAAGTTGATACAGGGCCACATCATCAAGCGCTTTAGGTTGTACCAAAATCAGCAGTTCAATTTCTGGTTCGATGGTTTCCAGTGATTCGTCTACCCAACGTAGGTCGTAAAGCTGATCCAGCTGGTCGTAAATAATCCACGGTGGCGTTTGCCCGCCACGCTGCATGTCAAAACCACCACGCACATCCAATGTCGTCGCTAAACCAACCACATTGCGCGTGGTTTTGCTCAGGCGGTAAATGAGTTCGGTAACTTCGTACTCTAAAAAGGCTTCTTTATCCGGTTGGAAGAAGGAGATGATGGCATCGTCACCTTTTTCGTTTTTAGCCGTCATACCAAAGTACACCGAATCACCGCTGGCAATGGGCACAGCTTGCAAGCCAAACTCGGCGGCCTTGTCTTCTGCTTCCGAAAACGGCACAGGGTCGATGATGGTTAATGACAGTTTGCCATTTGCCAAAATCACATACTCTTCGAGTAATTCGGTGACACGTTTAGCGTATGCACGCAGTGAAGTCAGATTTTCGCTGGCTTTGTCTGAGTAATATAAAGTCAATTCAACTGGCTGATCCAGTTGGCCCAAAATGCGTTTGGTGCCGTCTGACAGGGTATAAATTTTTTGCTCGGTTAAATCCAAGCGCAGGCCCGAAAACAACGAGCCACTGATCGCCAATACCAGAACGAATCCGATAAAGGCGGCAAACACTTTAAATACAGATGTTTTCACGTGCTGATTCCTTTATCTCGGTTATTGATGTTTGCTGCGTTGTAATGCCCACTGGGTTAGGTATAACCACAGGCCAATCATGGCGGCAAAATAAATGAGGTCGCGTAAATCTATTACCCCACGCGAAATCGCTTCGAAACGGGTTAAAAAGCTGAGTCCCGCAACAAAATCAATCAACCATTGAGGCGCCCATGCAAAAGCATCCAACACCATGGGGACACCGCTCACCATAAAGATGAAGCACACCACCACTGTCATAATAAATGCAATGATTTGGTTTTTAGTGAGCACAGACATACAACTACCAATGGCCAAGAAACTGCCCGCCATTAACCAGCTGCCAACATAACCAGCTAAAATGACGCCATTGTCTGGGTCACCTAGGTAGGCCACGGTTATCCAAATGGGAAAGGTCATCAGCAACGCAATGCCCGCAAACAACCATGCGGCAATAAACTTACCTGCAACGGCTTGCCATTGTGTGATCGGCAGCGTCATAAGCAGTTCAATAGTGCCCAACTGACGCTCTGGCGACCAAAGCCCCATGGCAATGGCTGGCATAAAGAATAAATACAACCAAGGGTGAAAATTAAAAAACGCCGCTAAGTCAGCCTGACCGCGCTCGTAAAAATGCCCGAGGTAAAACGTAAACACACCCGCCAGCACCAAAAACATGAGAATAAACACGTAGGCCACTGGGGTAGCGAAATAACTATACAACTCGCGTTTGATCACGCTTTTAACCATAGAATTCATCTTAGTCATTCTCCCTCTTTACCACCTAAACGGCTGCTGCCTGTGTACTTGCTGCGTGTGTCACTTGACGGAAGACATCGTCTAAACGGCCTTTTTCAACATGCAGGTTTTCGACGGGCCATTGTTTTTCATCTAACACACGCACCAATTCGCGCATGAGTAATTTGCCCCCTTGCGGGAACAGCATGAAGCAGCGGCCTTCTTCTAACTCTTCTACCGAGTCGACACCCTCTAATGCACGTAGCGTCGCTAACGCATCGTCTTGTTCGTTTTCGAGTTCGATCAAAATGGCGTTGTGATAACGGGACTGAGCTTCAAGCTCATGGGGTTTGCCATCCAGCAGCAAGCGACCATCTGCAATGATTAACGCGCGGCTACACACTGCACTGACTTCTTCCAATATATGGGTGGAGATAATAACGATCTTATCTGCTGCGAGCCCTTTGATCAGCTCGCGTACCTGATGCTTTTGGTTTGGATCAAGACCGTCGGTCGGTTCGTCTAGGATCAACACTTTAGGGTCGTGTATGAGCGCCTGGGCTAAGCCCACTCGGCGGGTAAAACCTTTAGATAGGGTTTCGATGCGCTTGTGCAGCACGGCTTGTAATTCAACCTGCGCCACAACGGTGTCGATGCGCTGTTGTTTTTCGCTACCTTGGTAGCCACGTACTTCGGCAATAAAACTTAAAAATGCTGCGACGGTCATTTCGCCGTAAGCAGGTGCCCCTTCAGGCAAGTAGCCAATAATGGCCTGCGCCTGTTGTGGGTCGGTCAGCACATTAATGCCTTCGATGGTGATTTGCCCCGCACTGGGCTGTAGAAACCCTGTGAGCATTTTCATGGTGGTGGATTTGCCTGCCCCATTGGGACCAAGGAAGCCCAGCACTTCGCCGGGAGCCACAGTAAAACTGAGCTGGTTCACCGCAGTGAACTCCCCAAACTGTTTGGTCAAATTGTCTACGCGAATCATGTCTGACCACTCCTGAAATAGTTATTTGAATCCATGCCGCGAAAACGCGCTCGAAAAGCCAGTGTAGAAACTCATGGTCTCAAATGAGCGTTGTTTCACAGCAACCTAAAATGGCAGGTGCGAAATATAGCGGACCTGACCATGTCATGAAACTGGCTCAGCGGCTATTCTTTAACAAATTAAGGGGAAATCTGAATCCGTTAACGCCATCGCGATTGAAACATTCGGTCGTTGGCTTAACTGACTCAGCTGATACAATCGCCCCATTTTTTAACGCACTCTGCATGTCAAGGTGGGTCACAGTCAGGCCAATATTGTGACCGTGATGGGGATAAAGCCCGTCCACCTATGACAAAAACTATAAGGTGACCGCATTGCGTACTATTCGTTCCTTGATTCATCGACTTTTGCGAAAAATGCTGGGTACTTGGGTAAAAGCCAGCGTGGTAGGCGCCAACGCCGACGAGCTGCAATTAGATCCAGATAAACCGGTGATTTATGCCCTGCCCATTCGATCCTACGGCGCCAGTCTAGCGGTAGAAAACGAAGCACAGCGCCTTAATCTCCCCTCGGCGTTAGAGCCCGTCACGCTGGGCAATGTCGAACTGCCCAACCGCATTGTGTTTTTATCTCGCCCCGAAGGCCCTTGGCTGCGCAAGCGCAACATGCCTTACCGCCACCCCAATGTTGATTTAATGATGAGCGCCTGCGAAGCCGACCCCGAGCTGGATGTGCAAATTTTGCCGGTGAATGTGTTCTGGGGACGGGAACCAAAGAAAGAAAAGAGCTTTTTAAAACTGTGGCTGGGCGACACTTGGTCGGTACATGGCCGCCTGCGTACCTTATTTATGATTCTGTTTAACGGCCGAAATACCTTTATTCATTTCAGCCGCCCCGTGTCAGTTCGACAAATGATGAGCGAAGGCATGGACCGCAACCGCACCATTCGTAAATTGGGTCGCGTACTGCGCGTTCACTTCCGCCATTTGCGTACCGCTGTGATTGGCCCTGACCTAAGCCATCGTCGCACACTGGTACACCGCTTAGTGCGTAAACCGCTGGTAAAAGCCGCCATCGAAAAAGAAATGGCCGAGAAAAATATTTCCCGCGAAAAAGCCACCGCACGGGCCATTAAGTACGGTGACGAAATCGCTAGTAACCAAAGTCACAGCACCATTCGATTTCTCGATATCTTACTGACTTGGGTTTGGAACAAGCTTTACGACGGCATCAAAATCCACAACTTAAAAGGCCTACAAGACGTATACAAAGACAACGAAATCATCTATGTGCCCTGTCACCGCAGCCACATCGACTATTTGTTGCTGTCTTACGTGTTGTTCACCAACGGCATAGTGCCGCCACAAATTGCAGCGGGCATTAACCTGAACATGCCTGTGGTCGGCCCCATTTTACGTCGCGGCGGTGCATTCTTTATGCGTCGTAGTTTCAAGGGCAACCAACTATATAGCGCGGTGTTTGATGAATACCTACACGCGATCTTCACATCAGGTTACAGTACAGAATACTTCGTCGAAGGTGGTCGCAGCCGCACCGGACGTACCCTAAAACCCAAAGCCGGCATGCTCGCCATGACGGTACGTAGTTTCTTGCGTGACAGTCACAAACCCATCGTGTTTATGCCTGTGTACGTTGGCTACGAAAAAGTCTTTGAAGGCAATACCTACATAGGTGAACTGCGCGGTAAGGCAAAGAAAAAAGAATCGGTACTGGGTATTTTCAAAACCCTCAAAGATTTGAAGAAGAACTTCGGCAAGGTTTACCTGACCTTTGGTGACGCCATTGATTTGAAATCGTATCTTGATCAAAAACGTCCCGGCTGGCGTGAAGAAGATCACGGTCCAGATTACCGCCCAGAGTGGACGAAAGAAACGGTCAACCATCTGGCCATTGAAGTGGTTACCCAAATCAACAAAGCCGTGGCGTTAAACCCCATCAACATGGTTTCGTTGGCGCTGCTGTCCACACCAAGACAAGCCATGGATGAACGTATCATGGCGCAAACCTTAGACTTATATCGCGATCTTGCAACGGATATGCCCTACAGCCATTTGGCCACCCTGCCTGAAGGCACAGGCCAAGACTGGATTGATTACGCACTAAACATGAAGTGCGTCGAACGTATGCAGCATCCTTTAGGCGATATCATCAACGTGGACGAAACCCAAGCCGTAATGCTCACCTATTACCGTAACAACGTGGTGCATGCGTTTGCGATTCCATCTATGTTGGCCTGCCTATTCATTAACAACAGCCAGATGAAGCACGAAGCCATTGTGAGCTTTGCGAAAACCATCTACCCCTACTTAAAAGCCGAGCTGTTTTTACATTGGTCAGAAACAGAAATTGAAAACGTCATCGAACAATGGATTCAATGCTTTATTAAGAAAGGGTATTTATCTGAAAAAGACGGCATGCTGTGTCGCCCTGCGGTCAGCTCCAACGACTTTATTATGTTGTCTGTGCTGTCCGAACAAGTGATTCAAATTCTAGAGCGTTACTATCTGGCCATTGCCCTATTGCAACGGGCCGGTTCTGGTGTGTTAAGCAAAGACGACATGGTCACTGATTGCTCGTTGATGGCTCAGCGAATTTCCATTCTGCACGGTCTCAATGCGCCGGAGTTTTTCGATAAAGCCTTGTTCCGCAACCTCATCGACGAGTTGATGGATCGAGGGGTACTGACCCTGAATGACGACAGCCACATCGAATTCGGCGAACGCATTCACCAAGTAGCGAATGATGCGAAGATGCTCTTGAATGCAGACTTGCGTCGCAGCATTTTACAAGTAACGGCCAATAAAAAGCTGTTAGAGAAGCAAGACGCGGCGTAAGCCGCCCTTGCTGGTGATATCAGGCCCGCTTGCGCTTTTGCATAAAGGCCTGACGCAATTCCAAATATCTGGGCGTAAGGCCAATATCTTCGTACAGCGGATCGCCCAACTCATCCACCGAGACCACTCGATCACCGGGTTTGTAGGGCATTTGTTTTTCCACTTCGTCCAACGCCGCACCTAATAATTGAGAAATCAACGTTGATTTGCTCACCCCTGGGTACAAGCCTTGCAGAGCTTCTAACCTTGCTGCATCACGTAAGGGGAGTCGAATCTGATATTTTTCTTCGGTTTGGGTGTGATGACTTTCATTTTCCCAAGTCGACATTAAATCCCGCACGCGCATTGAACACCTCGTTTTACCTCGAAACAAACTAAAATAAAGTTTAGTCGACGCCTGCCGAGTTTGCGTGAAGGGTCATGTAAAAGAATTGTACTTTTTTGTTATAACCTGCAGGCTATAGTTCAACCTGATTATGAAAAGGATGTAAAACATGGTTCGCAAACAGGCTGGTGAAAGTGTGGAACACCTAGACCCTGAATTAAAAGAAAACGTTCGCCTACTGGGCGAAGTACTGGGTCAGATCATCGCCACCGACAAAGGTGATGAGTTTGTCGACACCATAGAAAAGATTCGAACCCTAGCCAAACGCGCCCGTGCCGGAGCTCAAAATCAAGAACTCATCGACACCTTAAAAGGCCTGTCCGACGATGACATCATCCCCATTACCCGCGCCTTCAATCAGTTTTTGAACCTAGCCAACATCGCCGAACAGTATCATGACGTGGTCCGCCGCCGCCGCAACGAAGGCGAAGCCTTCCTCGAACACCTAGAGGAGCTGATTCAGCGGCTCAAAGAAGGCAAAGAATCCATTAACGTACTTGAACAAATTCGCTCCATGCAGGTTGAATTGGTTCTAACCGCACACCCAACCGAAGTCACGCGCCGTACGCTGATTCAAAAATACGACCAAATACTGCACGCCTTAGATAAAGCCGAGACCTTACCCTTTCCCCACGAACGACAATTTATACTCGAGCGCCTCACCGAATTAGTAGGCGAAGTCTGGTACACAGATGAAATCCGCCAGCAACGCCCCACCCCAGAGGACGAAGCCAAATGGGGCTTTGCCACCATAGAAAACTCATTGTGGGATGCTGTGCCTCGCTTTTATAAAGAGTTAGACAAGCTGTTATTGGATTACGAAGGCGAGCGCCTACCCATTGAATGCGCCCCCATTAAATTTTGCTCTTGGATGGGCGGCGATCGCGACGGCAACCCCAATGTCACCGCCAAAGTTACCGAGCGGGTTTTGTTATTAGGCCGTTGGATGGCCGCTGACCTGTATTTGCGTGATTTGCGCGAACTGGTCAACGACTTGTCCATGAGCCAATGCAACGAAACCCTACGTGCCGTCATTGGCGACGTGCGCGAACCATACCGACATCTTTTACATGAATTAAGACAACGCTTAAAAGCCACCCGCGCTTGGGCCGAAGCACTCCTACAAGGTGAAACCCCTAACGCATTTAATAAACCGTTGTTAGATACACAAAGCCTAATCGAACCGCTTAAGCTGTGTTATCAATCACTGCTGGATTGCAATATGGAAGTCGTTGCCAACGGCAGATTACTCGACACCTTAAGACGGGCCTATACCTTTGGGCTCAGTCTCACACAATTGGATATTCGCCAAGAAAGCGGTCGACACGCACAAGTCTTTGCCGAATTAACTCAGTTCCTCGACATGGGCGACTACGGCTCGTGGGACGAATCACAACGCCAAGCCTTCTTATTAAAAGAGCTGCAAAACAAACGTCCGTTGCTACCGCTAAATTGGCAACCCAGCCCAGAAGTAGAAGAAGTGCTCGCCACGTGCAAAGTGGTCGCCAAAGAAACCCCCAACGCCTTAGGGGCGTATGTCATCTCCATGGCCAGTAAACCATCGGATGTACTGGCCGTAGCCTTGTTATTAAAAATGGTGGGTAAAACCGAACCCATGCCCATTGCCCCATTATTTGAAACCTTGGACGACCTTAACGGTGCCGCAGACAGTATTAACGCGCTATTAAACGTGCCTTGGTACAAAACCTATTGCCGCGGCCGACAAATGGTCATGGTGGGGTACAGCGACAGCGCGAAAGATGCCGGACAAATGGCCGCCACTTGGGCGCAATATCGAGCGCAAGAATCTTTAGTAAAAGTGGCAGACCAACATAATGTGGGGCTTATGTTGTTCCACGGTCGTGGTGGAACCGTGGGTCGCGGCGGTGGCCCTGCTCACGGCGCCATTCTTTCGCAGCCCCCCGGTTCGGTACAAGGCAAACTGCGCGTTACTGAGCAAGGCGAAATGATTCGTTTTAAATTCGGTAACCCAGATGTGGCATTACGCTCGCTACAGGTTTATTTATCCGCCGTGTTAGAGGCCACCTTGCTCCCCCCACCAGAACCAAAACCAGAATGGCGAACCACGCTGGATCAGCTGTGCGACCAAGCGGTGAAGTCGTATCGCAAGGTGGTGCGCGAAACCCCCGAATTTGTTCCGTATTTCCGTGCGGTCACACCCGAGCAAGAGTTGGGTAAATTAGCCTTGGGAAGCCGTCCTGCAAAACGTAAATCCGATGGCGGCGTCGAAAGCCTGCGCGCCATACCTTGGATTTTTGCTTGGATGCAAATTCGCTTAATGCTACCTGCGTGGCTCGGCGGCGACGAAGCTCTGGCCAACAAAATAGAACAAGGCGGGCTAGAAGAACTGCAAACCATGCGCGAGCAATGGCCGTTTTTCCAAACCTTTACCGACATGCTTGAAATGGTGCTATGCAAAACCGACAGTGGCATCGCTGAGTATTACGAACGTCGCTTGAGCAATAGCGAAAATGATCGCGCACTGGGTAGCCTGTTGCGCGATCGCTTAGCCAAAGCCATCAGCACCATTAATCAAATCAAAGGGCAAAGCGAATTATTGCAACACACACCTGTGATTAAAGAATCCATGGCCGTGCGTAACCCCTACACCGATCCACTACATTATCTGCAAGCCGAACTGCTACTGCGCAGCCGTTTGCAGGGTGAAAAGGTCAACCATAAAGCCGATCACGCACTGAAAGTCACCATGGCTGGCATCGCGGCCGGTATGCGTAACACGGGTTAGGCATTCTCTCATCACGCGGGGCCATGGCCCCGCCATCCCTTATCTCCTCTGACTTTACCTAAATTCCCTTCACACCAAACCTTGATTCACGACAAAACTGGGCCGAATTTGGCCCCTGTTGGGCTCTTGCCCTTCCTAGGGGGCTCAGGTATCGTTGGCGGTCTTTTTGGCGAGACTGAACAAAAAACGACCATTTGGTCCAGCTAAAAGCAGCAATAATGGGATCTATCCCTCAATCATCTGCCCCAGTTTGTGAGGCGTGTCGGCTGATTCAGAGATAGATTCAGAAAAACTAAGGAGCATTTATATGCGCATTATCCTGTTGGGTGCCCCAGGCGCCGGTAAAGGCACACAAGCACAATTCATCTGTGAGAAATACAGCATTCCGCAAATTTCTACCGGTGACATGCTGCGTGCTGCGGTAAAAGCGGGAACCCCACTGGGCAAACAAGTTGAAGAAGTCATGCAAAGCGGCGGCTTAGTAAGCGACGATTTGATTATTTCTTTGGTGAAAGAGCGTATTGCTGAGCCTGATTGTGCAAACGGCTGTCTGTTCGACGGTTTCCCTCGCACTATTCCACAAGCAGAAGCCATGATCGAAGCTGGTGTTGCCATCGACTACGTGGTTGAAATCGACGTTGATGATGAAGAAATCGTTAAACGCATGAGCGGTCGTCGTGTTCACCCGGGTTCTGGTCGTACTTACCACGTGGTGTTTAACCCACCTAAAGTGGAAGGCAAAGACGATGAAACTGGCGAAGACCTAATTCAACGTGAAGATGACGCCGAAGAAACTGTTCGTAAGCGTCTGGGCATCTACCACGAGCAAACTGCTCCTTTGGTTGGCTTCTACAAAGACCTTAAAACCGAAAATGCACCTAAGTATGTTCACATCCCTGGTGTCGGTTCATTAGAAGACATCAAAAACGCAGTCTTCACTGCATTGGGCGCGTAAACGTACCCAAACTCAAAAAAAGGTCACTTCGGTGGCCTTTTTTATGGGCATTACCTTTTCTTTCTCACATTTACCTCTCGCGCTTCCTTCTCGCGCATCTTTCTCGCGCATCTTTCTCGCGCATCTTTCTCGCGCATCTTTCTCGCGCTTCCTTCTTGCGCTTACCTTTGTCGTTTCATCTGTCATTTCAACTGTCGTTTCGTCTGTCGTCTAATATGGCATTGCTTTCGTGGCCTCGTTTGTGGTGCCTTTTGTGGTGCTTTTCATGTTTCCTTTTAAACGACGACTGTGTTCTCCCCTGCCCTATCGTTGAAAATGTGCCGTTTAATTCTCTAAAAGTTGGCTTACATTGGTTTCTGAAAACTTGGCAAACAAGCAAAAGCGTCAAAAAACAGTGCACTTTTTCGTAGTGGTTTATTGTTTGTAAACATTCAATCGGTGAAAGTACTGATTTCCGACGACTACTTTGCAACACGCAAATGCCTTTTGTAACCCAAATATATCTCCTCAACTCACTCCTTCCGAATGCGAACACCAGAAACAAAACAGAATTTTTTGAGTGCGACGATGATGTTCACGCGTTGATTTGAATCAAAATGAAATAGCAAAACAGGTCACTTACAAAAAACCAATTAACAGCACACGACCCTAAATGGGTTTGTTTGTCATTTCACAAATAACTTCGCAACAGACACAAAACAGGAAAAAGATTTGTAAATTTTTCTTTATTAAGTCGTTTTTTGCGCCAAATTTATTGAAATTGAAGGTTTTCGTGTAGTTTTTTGAAAAAAAATCCTTTATTTTTCACGCCAAGACTTTGCTCTTACCTTTTTTATGCTATTTTTTTATTGGAATAACCGCCAACCCACAGAGGATTAAAATATGGCTCGAGGTCGTAAAAAAGCAGTGAAAAAGACCACCGCTAAAAAACGCGTAGCGCGTAAAGCGGTTGTCGCAACCAGCCCTGCTCAATCTAAAGCTACCAAAGCAGTAGAAAAAGCAGCTTCTCAAGTAAAAGCAGCTCAAGCGAAAGTAGACGCTGCATCCAAGAAACTGGCCGCTGCTCGTAAAAAAGCGACGACCACTGGTACTGCAGCTGCTAAAAAAGCCGTTGTAACTGCCCGCGCTGCTGTTGCTAAGCAAAAAGAAGCTCTAGCTGCTGCTAAAGCGGCTGGTCGCGAAGCGAAAAAACTGGTTCAAGCTGCCGCTGTTGAAGCGAAAGCTGCTGCCGCTGCTGCCGCTGCTCAAGAAGCAGTTGCTGCATACGAAGCACAATTGGCTGCTAAAGCCGATGCTGATCTGAAGAAAGCACTGGCTGCTTACGAAGAGAAGTGGAAAAAATCCCGTGCTAAGAAAGACGCTGCAAAAGTTAAGTCAAAAGCTAAGAAAACAGAAGCTAAAGCGAAAGCCGCTGCTAAAAAAGCCTCTGCTAAGCTGAAGTCTCTGGCTAAACCAGCTAAGAAAAAGGCAACTCGTCGTAAAACCACCGCTAAAAAGCGTGTAGGGCGTCGTAAAAGTGCCAAAAAAGCTTAATTCCGAGCAATAAGCTCTTTAAGCTAATAAAAAACCGACCCATAGTGGTCGGTTTTTTTATGCTGGCGCAAAGCAACCTTGCCTAATACACAGGCTTATCGCAGCCTGTTACCAGTCCAAAACAATAAGAAAATGAGGATTGTATGGCTCGTATCCTGTTTAACTTCACTAAATGGTGGTTGCTGAGTTTTTCGTTACTGATCACTTTAGCTTGCCAACCGCAAAACACTGACGTGCTATTAACCACAGATCAACTGCAAATTCGAACCTCAGATCTTCCACTTTCGACACAAATTCAACTGTACGAGTCAGCCATGACTCAGTTTCAACAAACTAAACTAGCCATTCAGCAAGCAGCGAAACCAAAGCAAGCAGCAGTTCAAACCATCACAGACTTTGTTTCTCCACCTTCACCACCGAAGGCACACATCAACGGCACACCGTTTTGGTCCCATAAAGAAGGCAACGGCCGACATCAAATAGATTGGGTTTGCTCTTATCAATCTGCGAACTGTGCTCGGCTGAATGCCGCGCTACAGGCGCTGTTACCCTTTTTAGAAGGCGGCTACCAACTTAATTACTACCATGCGCCGCAACGCTTTCATAAATTTGCCCATCAGGCTGCATTGGGTGAGTTATGTATCAGTCAATCCGAGCAGCGACGCTTGTATCGCGACTATTTATGGCAACAAACAGGCAACCTAACACCCGATGTGATCAAAACCGGTTTGTTGCAGCGCGGGTTATCTCCGCAAACCATATCCACATGTTTAACCAACGAAACACTGCAACAAGGTTTGTACGAGCATACTCATGAGTTGGCCGAGCAAAAGCTGTTAACACAAACCTCACTATGGTTTAACCGTATTTACGTTAGCCAACATCATTGGCAAACCGAGTTGTTGGGTCTGCTTAAACCCCATTTAGCTGTTAAGCCTGCCAGTAACACAATTCAGGATTCTGGGCTGGTGTTAAATCAACTGTGGCAAGACCCGCACGCGCAAACTAGCTGGGGGCAATACTATGATGAAGCCGCTCAACAACCCAGTCATATTGAACTAAACCAACCATGGCCATTCACCAGTCGCCTACCGGTTAAAAGCACCGCATGGGTTTACCAGTTAAGTGCGCAGCACATTGTGTTATTACAAGGCGGTGAACTACTCACGCTGGCAGTGAGCCAAGCTAAATCGAAAACAAACGATGCGGTCGTCAGTGAACTCGAAGGTGACAACCTGCATCAACCATCGTCATTAGATGACGCACTGGTCGAAAACGAGCAACACGCCGACTCAACAAGCGACAGCCAACAGAATGATGACCAAGAAAACGATTTAACAGAGAAAGATTTAGCACAGAGCAATCTCCAAGAAAGCGACAGCGATTTATCCGAAGCCGAACGCCACCGTCAACGTTACGAGCAAGCGGTGGCCGCAGCACCATTACAACCGCTATCGGCCCAATGGTTAGATCAACAACTGTTGCGTCAATCAGAGCTTGAGCAACAATTGGAACCCACGCCCCACGAAGTGGAGGGCCATGCACTGTTAAAACTCAATAGTCATGAAGTAGATAGTTTTTACCAAACCTTGGGGATACAACCGGGTGATGTGATTGTGCGCGTGAACGATCAATGGATTCACCAAGGCAACAACCCTTTATGGGACTTATTACAACGGGAAGAGCGGGTCACGGTGTCGTTAATTCGTAAAGGTTTGCCTGTGCACTTAGCGTTTGCCCGCCAATAAAAAACGCTTCTGACTTCGAAACGAAGCAGAAGCGTTGATGGCCCCGAATTGCACGGTTTGTTACTACAAAAATTTGCCGTACGGTTTGTCTCCCCCTAAGGTGTTCGCTACCAAAGAGAACCGTACGACTTGTTTAGCGGTCTGGGTTGTTCGACCACATCACGTCAGACAAAATATTCTGACCGTTCACACTAGGATGGAAGCAATCGCCGCCATCAATTTCGTTTGCCCCAAAGCTAGTGGTGCCCGCCGATGGGGTAGACTCGTTTACATAGTCACTGACAACTTCAATACCACGAGTATTTTGCCCAGTGGTATTGGCGTTATAAGCGGCGGCTTCTTCTGCCAAGATTTCATTGTAGCGTTTCTGACGGGCCGCAATCGCGGTTAAACGCTGCGCGCTGGATTCGCCATTTAACACACTGCCACTGGTGGCAATGGTGCAAATGTCATAAGAACTCCAGACATTTTCACAACGAATACGGCTGCTGCTGGCCTGCTTAGCTAAACCGGCGGCACGTAGATCTTGCACCCGGGGTACACCACCTAAAAATACGGTGGAACCCAATGGCAGACCCGCCACCAATACATCTAAACCAGCCCGCACAGAGGCACGCCATTGGCTGTCCGAATACAGCGGGTTTGCACAATTAGCAGGGTCGGTACAATCGCGGTTACAAATGTCATTGCCGCCAAGCAAGACTTCCACGTGATCCGGCACTGTAGACTGGGCCACAATCTTATTTGCTTGCGTGGCAAAATTGTTGTCGCCGCCGCGAAGCTCAGAGCCCGACTTGGCGGCACTCTTATTCGCCTGAATACTGGCATCCAGTGCCTTATAACGGTCGTGCACACTGTTTACATTGCTTGACCAACCATCGAACCAAGAGTGCTCAGGCTGATCGCCCCCAAGCAAACAAAACAAGTCCCAAAACCAGCGGTTGTATTTACAGTCGGCGGCAAACCCCATGGTAATGGAGTCGCCCGCTGCGGTGCCTTTACTGGGCAGTTGCGCATGGGCGAAACTAAAGCCCAGTGTCAACGCGGCCAGTGCGGTAAGCGAGATCAGAAATTTGCGCATGAAATGCTCCTTTTATAGTTTTTGGTCGGGGCCATGCAGCAGTCTAGTAGGCGCTTGTCTCATACCTTTGGCCAAAAGCTGACTAATTTAAGAACAATTACGACGACTTTTGAGTAATTTGTTTTTAATTAACCTGAATTGTCCTCACATTTCGCTGTATTGACCCGCGCCCAGTGGAGCGATCCTGCCAATGCCTTATGGGTGAAAACCCGTGTTTGGCGAACTCGCCACCCATGCTAGAATGAGCCGCTTTTTTCCTCAGTAGTAAATCAAGAGAGTTGTTCATGCCGATCTTGCTCGCCATAGAAGCAGCCGCCGATGGTTGCTCCGTAGCCTTGACCCTCGGCGATCAGTCCGTTCTGACTCGATTCGAACAAGCCCCAAGAATGCACAGCCGTGTGCTGTATCCCATGCTCGACAGCCTATTAGCCGAGGCAGGCATCACCCCGCTGCAACTAGACGCCGTGGTATTTGGTAAAGGTCCGGGTTCGTTTACCGGCTTGCGCATCGCCGCCGCCACCGCGCAAGGCATTGGCTTTGGTGCCGATGTGCCGTTAATTGGCGTGTCCACGTTGCAATCCATGGCACAACAAGCACGCGCCTTGGACTCAAACGCACAACAGGTACTAACCATTTTGGACGCCCGCATGAACGAGTTGTATTTCGGCGGCTACGAGTGGGATGAACAACGTGAATTAATGACGGCTCTGTGCGACGACTTCATCGCACCAGTGGCGCTAGAACAATTTCCTGTCGCGCTCAACGCGCAACAATGCGTGGGTGCAGGCAATGGTTGGGCCTTGCAAGACCAATTAAGCGAAGGAATTAAACAAGTGGTGAGTGCGCAACAACCCGACCTACTGCCACAAGCACAATTTCTATTGCCTGATGCGCTAAGCCAATTCGCCGCCGGACAATTGCTCAAACCCGAAGACGTCGAACTGGTTTACTTGCGCGAACAAAGCCACTGGAAAACCATTAAAGAACAAAAACAATAAACCTACCCACAAAGGACGCTCCCTATGGATTGGTGGCAAGCCATCGTATTAGCCATACTGCAAGGCCTGACTGAATTCCTGCCGATCTCCAGCTCGGCCCATTTAATTTTACCGTCACAGGTATTGGGCTGGCCCGACCAAGGACTGGCCTTCGATGTCGCCGTACACGTGGGTACTTTATTGGCTGTGGTGGGATACTTTCGCCGCGACATCGGCCAACTCATTTACGGTTGGGTGAATAGCACGTTTAAAGGCCAACGCAACAGTGACGGTACACTGGCTTGGTGGATTGCCATCGCAACCATTCCCGCCGGACTCGCTGGCATTTTGCTTAACGACTATATCGAAGCCTATTGCCGTCAAGCAGCTGTGATTGCCACCACCACCATAGTGTTTGGCCTGTTGCTTTTGTTTGCAGACCGCCGCCAAAATTTGGTTAAACAGCTGACAAATATGCCCCTAAGCGACGCCATTATTATTGGTTGCTCGCAAGCACTGGCGCTCATTCCCGGCACCAGTCGCTCGGGCATCACTATGACCGCCGCCATGTTGTTAGGCTATGACCGCAAAGCCGCTGCGCGCTTTTCGTTTTTGTTATCCATTCCGCTGATCACCGCCGCCGGCGGTTTAAAAACCAAGGAGCTGGCAGAACAAACCAGCACGGCAGGTCATGCAGTACCTTGGGATATGATCGCCCTCGGCGCGGTGGTTTCTTGCATTAGCGCCTACATTTGCATTCACTTTTTTCTAAAAGTCATCGAAAAAATGTCCATGATGCCATTTGTGGTGTATCGCTTGGCGCTGGGTGGTTTGTTAGTGGCCGGATTAAGTTTGGGGCTAATTGCTTAAAATGAGCGCGCCTTCTTTTGTCGACAGCCACGCTGTACGTGAAATCATTTGTGAAGACGACAGCCAACAAGATGCGGCTCGTGCACTGGCTAATGACTTACAACTCACGCAACTCGCGCACATGGAAGACGCCCAGCAAGATTATTGTTTACGGTTTACTGACAAAGGGCTTAGCCTCATTCGTCCCCATGATAAAAAGATGGGTGACCTATACGTCGACTTTTGTGAAGGCGCAGTGGCATGGCGTCGCCATCATGGCGGTGGTAATGGTCAAGCCATCGCCAAAGCCATTGGTTTAAAAACCAAAAAAAATCTCACCGTATTAGATGCCACCGCAGGCACAGGTACCGACAGCTTTATTCTGGCTGCACTGGGCTGTCACGTGACCATGATCGAACGGCATCCCATTGTGGCAGCATTATTATCTGACGCGCTGACTCGCGCTTTGCAACACGACGACACCCAAGAAGTGGCAGCACGCATGTCGCTATTAACGGGCAGCAGTATTGACCTTATGTCTGGTGAGTTAGTATCAAAAGGTTCAATGTTCGACGTTGTGTATTTAGACCCCATGTTCCCCAAAGCAGAAAAAAGCAAAGGCGCACAGGTCAAAAAGTCCATGCAGTTTTTTCGCGACATGGTGGGCAAAGATGAAGATGCCGATGCCCTGTTAGCACCGGCCATGAACCTTGCCACCTACCGTGTTGTGGTAAAACGCCCCCGCAAAAGTCCTTTCTTAAACGACCAAAAGCCAACGCTTTCTCACGAGGGCAAAGCGAACCGCTTTGATATCTACGTTAAGCAATCCATGAAGTCCGCATAGACATATATACAAATAGCACAACCAAGATCAAGCAAGCTAACCCTAAAAACGCCAAGCCACAAAACGGCTTTGCTTATTGCCCTGCTGCATATCAACGGTTTTCACCTCACGGACTTTGTAGGCTTTAAGCTGCTGATAGATTGCCTTTAGGTTTTCTTTTTTTGAGACCAGCGTGGTAAACCAACCTACTTGCTTTTGAAACTGCACGCTTTCCGCAATCATGTTTCGAATAAATTTGGCTTCGCCGCCATCACACCACAGCTCGTTACTTTGGCCGCCAAAGTTCAGGTTTTGATTCTTAGCTGACGGTTGCGGCGCATTGACGGTCGTCGAACCGCCACGTTTGTTTTTAGATCGTGCCAAGTTATTCCATTTTCGCTGAGTGCCCGCTTGAGCATCTTGGGCCGAGCGGTGAAACGGAGGATTGCATAGCGTAAAGTCAAAGTAGTCGTCCGCCTGAATGATGCCCTCAAAAATGTGTTTGGCCTTTTGCTGACGGCATACCTTGATAAACGGCGTTAAATTTTTGTTTAGTGCCACCAAGGTTTTGGCCGTGTTAAAGGCCGTGGCGTCTAGCTCTGCTCCCACAAACTTCCAATTAAACAATTGGCTACCAACAATGGGATAAATCACATTGGCGCCGGTACCTATGTCTAAGCCTGTGATGTTTTTAGCCTTTATATTTGTACCCTTTATATTTGTGCCCGCTATATTTTTATGGGCTGCTTTTTCAGTGACTGCATTGTTAGAAACGAGTCCCTGCTCGCTTAACAAATCGTGAATACGACATACATAGTCAGCACGGCCCGGCACAGGCGGGCACAAGTACCCTGCTGGAATATCCCAGTGTTGCACACCGTAAACCTGTTTCAGCAGGGCTTGGTTTAACAATTTGACGGCTTGATCCTGACTGAAATCCAAGGTGATTTTGCCATCAGGACGTTTTTTCAGGTACGCAGCCAGCTCTGGCTGGCGCTTTACTAGATCGTCAAAATCGTAGTCCCCCTGATGGGGGTTAAGTGGGTGTAGTGGCATAATTGGTTTCCGTAAACGTAACTTAAAACGCCACGCCAGTACCGCCTAAGCCACAATAGCCGTTCGGATTTTTTGCCAAGTATTGTTGATGGTATTCCTCGGCGTAGAAGAATTTTTTCAAGTGTTTAATTTCGGTGGTGATGGTGCCGAGACCTGCCTTGGTTAATGCTTCTTGATAATGCTGTAAACTTTTTTGCGCAAACATACGTTGCATGTCATCGCGCACGTATATCCCTGAACGGTATTGCGTACCAATGTCATTACCTTGACGCATGCCTTGAGTGGGGTTATGACTTTGCCAGAATACTTCTAAAAGTTGCCAGTAATCGGTTAACTCTTGGTTGTACACCACCATGACTACTTCGTTGTGGCCGGTCATACCACTGCACACTTCTTCGTAGGTTGGGTTTTTAGTAAAGCCACCTGCGTAACCCACAGCCGTGCTGTACACCCCTGGCAGTTCCCAAAACTTGCGCTCTGCTCCCCAAAAGCAGCCTAAACCAAACACAGCAATTTGCGCATGCTTAGGCCAAGGCCCTTGCAGTGGATGCCCTAATACCACATGACTGCGCGGTACTGGCATGGCTTCCTCTCGACCGGGAAGCGCTTGTTCTTTCGTTACCATAGTCTGTTTATCCATGGTGTTTCCTTATTCAAATAAATCTATTTGTTCGCCACCGTCGGTGTTTTTATTACCCGACGGTTTAGCTGATGTTTGAGTGGGCGCAGTTGCTTTTTGTTCTGACTCAGTTTTAGACAGACCTGATTTAGAAAGCTCAGTTTTAGAAAGCTCAGTTTTAGAAAGCGCAGCGCTATCAGACTTAGAATCCAGTTTAGCACCTGCCGCTGACAGACGACCCGCCCATAAACGTTCGCCAAGACCACTGGCCCGTTGTACACGTCGACTTAGGGACCGACGAATAACCATGGGGTCACCGATCAGTGTTAGT
>JBFHVZ010000046.1:0-19951 GCA_041589295.1 Pseudomonadales bacterium | reverse complement strand
CCGCCGGGGGCGAGCGCGCCAAAGGGAATTGAGATGTCGGAGTCTCTCCTCAGACTGTCATGGCCGGTGGCCCACTAAGCACAACCCAGTCGTCCCGCAACGGCTTTACCGTCAATAACAACCATGCACTCGAATTAGAACGCCATGCAAATAGGGAGATGGGTGGTACTTGTCTTATGTCTGCAACTCGCCAATCCGGCAGTGGCAGACGACGGCTATTTCCAGGCCGTCATCGCGGACCCCTATATCGAGTTGCATACCGGCCCCGGCCGTGGCTACCCTATTTTCCACACCATAGAACAAGGTGCGTCGGTGGATGTCAGCCGTCGTCGCGCCAATTGGTACTTTGTACGCGACCATCGCGGGCGCGAAGGCTGGGTAGAGCGCGCATCACTCGGGCGCACCTTGGCAAAAACGGGGATTCCCGCCGCGCTGCCTGACACCCGTCACGGTGATTTTTTAAAAAGCCAAATGCGCGTGGGCTTTACCTTGGGCCAACAAGAACAGGCAGAAACCACCAGCATTAACTGGGGATATCGCCTCACAAGCTGGCTAGGCGCCGAACTAGAAGCTGGGCAAATTTTCGGAGAATCAATCGAAGGCCATGGTTATGGCGCCAGTGCCATGATTGAACCAATAAGCCGTTGGAAAGTAGCTCCATTTATCTCTTACGGCATGGGGAAGCAGCGCTGGGAGAAAAAAGATAAACAACAGGTCGGCCGACAACAAATTCACAATAACGACTATCAATTCACCGGCTTGGGGTTGAATTATTACATTGGCTTTAATTTTTTAATTCGCCTTGAAGGCAGGTCAATGAAGGTCATTGGTAAAAACGACACAGTGAGCAATACAGCATGGCGAATCGGTTTCAACAGTTTCTTTTAGGCATATGTGCAGCATCATCTTTGTCGTTCGCCCACGGGCAAGCCGCTGCGGACGCCGAAGACGGCACCATTGAAATCAACCCCATTAAAGTGGTTGAGCCCAACGTTAAACAACGCAAAGTGTACGAAGCGGGTATCGACACAGAGTTTTTCGAGGTTGGTGTTTTTGCTGGTTTAATGTCGGTGGAAGACTTTGGTTCTAGCAGCATAAAAGGGATTAAAGCGTCTTTTCATGCGACCGAAGATTTTTTCCTACAGGCTAACTACGGGCAAACAACCGTAGGGCGTACATCCTATGAGCGCTTAAGTGGTGACGACGCAAACGTGTTGCCCAACAACAATCGCGACCTGACCTATTACGATTTACTGGTCGGATATAACTTGTTTCCTGGCGAATCGTTTATCACACAAAATCTCACGCTTAACTCAGCGTTTTATCTCGTAGCAGGTGCAGGCAACACAGAGTTTGCCGAAGACAACAGCTTTACCGTGGTTGTCGGTTCGGGTTACCGCGTGATTCTAAACGACTGGATGACGTGGAATTTAGACTACCGTGACCACATGTTTGAAACCGAATTACTAGGACAGAAAAAGCAAACCCATAACCTAGAGCTCAGTAGCAGCATTACCTTCTTCTTTTAGTCCGCCATGCAATAGCATGAAAAACCGAACCATGTCGCAGTTTAAAAATGAAGCAACAGGTAAACTTTCGCAATCGTTTGTAGCGACGAGTTTTTTAGGGGAGCACGTCATGCCAGCAGCCAAAGCCGTTCTCAATGCCAGTCTAAAACAAGGTGTATTAGGTGCCATCCTTATGCTGCCTTTTGGACTAAGTTTGGCAGAGGCGTCGGCTGACCAACCTACAACACAAGGCTATGCCGAGGTCTGCGAATGCGTTGACCCTTATAATGGCGTACGTAATATTCCGGTGGTGATTCGTGATTTCCACGACACCCATCCCGACTTTCAATCTTATTTAGGCACTGACCGTGGCATAGTCGAGGCCGAACTAGGCGCGGATGGCCGCCCTGTCTATGCTCACCCAGAAGGCAGCACCCTGACCACCACGGGTAAAACCTACTTCGACCAATGGTATCGCGATGTACCTGGGGTGAACCAAGGGGTATCCAAAACTCTGCAAATGATCGAAATCGATCCCGCATCAGGGGAGCCCACTCCGGGCACTGGGTTTTGGGATTACCGCAATAATGCCTTTTTCCCAATTGATGACGAAGTTTTCGGGAACGACGGTCGCCAGCATAACTACCACTTTACGTTAGAAACCCACCTTAAATTTTTCTATGTCGAAGGCGGTGAATTCACCTTCCGTGGTGATGACGATTTATGGATCTTCATTAACGGTAAATTGGCCATCGACATTGGTGGTGTCCACCCCATGCAGCAACAAACCATCTATTTAGATGACATCGCCGACTACCTAGACATCGAGCCCGGCAACACCTATAACTTTGATCTGTTCTTTGCCGAGCGTCATACCACCGAATCTAACTTTATGTTCCAAACCACGTTGGAGCTGCAGTGCCTATAACCTGTGGCTTCCACCACGGCTGATGTATACTCAACATCATCTTTAACATGATGATGTGTGTATGCTTCAACTTACTCATTGGCAACATCTCGCCATCTGCGCGGCGCTGACCGAACGCAGCTTTCCTAACTATGCCCTGTACTGTGAAATCGAAGGGATAGATCCACAACCACTTCGAAAAATGCTCAATAAGGTTTGGGAGTTTTTACGCGGACAGTTGAAGTCCAGTAAAAATATTGAAAAACAGCTTGAAGCCTTGACCGACCATATTCCAGATCCAGAAACAAAAGACCACTATGGCGCTTACCCTGCTATGGACACTGCATTGGCCTTGCAAAGCTGTTTACAGGCGATTGTGGATGCGTCCATTGAAGATGCCGAAGCCATTCTTACCATGATGGCCGAACGCCTAGAAGAAGTCATAGCCCTGCAAAGTGATGACGACGATGCCGAGCCCGATCTCGACGCCAGCCCACTTTGGCAACGCCATCAACAGTTCATCGACGACCTTATGAAACTGGTAACCAGTCAGTCTTCTCACGCCGATATGGTAAAAAAACTGATCCCACTGGCCAGTGACCATGGCGTCAGCCACTTGGGTATTTGTGTGGATGAAGACTAAACCCAGTTTGGCATTACCCGTATCGGCTTTGTTTTTTGCACAGGTATTGGCTTTACTGGCGGCCATAAGCACGACCACGGTGGCGTCAGACGATCACAGCGGACACAGCGACGATTTACTTTTGCTCATTCAAGCTAAACTGCAGCTGCAAAAGCTGCAGCGGGCGTATGCCGACACCGAGCAACCACTGTCTGAGCGTCAGCGCAATTTAGAAGAGCAGCGTACACTGCTGAACTATGCCATTACTCGCCTACAGCATTACGTAGCGATTAGCGCCGGTCATTATGCAAATGACGCCCTGTATCAGCAGAGCTTAGAAAACCGCGCCGCCATGCTGAAGGACTTTACTGCACTCTTGTTGCAGTATCAGCAACAGTGGCAACCGCAAAACCCTGATAAAGATCAACACCATCCCCATTCGCACTCGCCACAATAAAAAGAAAAGGAATTCATCATGCGTTCAATACTTTTACTTTTAGCCATTGTGTATCTTGCTGGATGCTCGTTTGGCGCAACCGCGCCATTTGTTGTCGCGGGTCTAGGCGCAACAGAATATGGCCGCTTTAAATCCGAAATTCGGGAACGTGCTGAGGCCTGTCGCGCATCCGAAGATGACCTCATGGCCCGCTCGGTGGATGCCATCAGCCGCGGAAAGGCGTTAGAACTCATTCCCGCGTTTGAGTCTGTCTACAATGGCGACTTTCCAGATGAAATGCGTGCCGAAGCGCTGTACCAAATTGGCCTCATTTATATGAATGAATACAACAAGGACCGCGACGACCAAAAGGCGATTATTTACTTCGAGCGCCTTAAATTAGAATTTCCCTCATCGGCCTTATGTGCATCAGTGGATGAACGCCTCGCTATTATTCACCAACGCCGCGAAGCCTCAGTCAGTTATGATGCGCGAACACTCACCAAATTCCACGAAGGAATTCGCCAACGGGCGCAAACTTGCGTAGCCGACGAAGCAGCGCTGCTGCCTGAGGCCGTAGAAGCCATTAGTCGTAAACAAGCTTATAAAGCCGTTAAGGTATTCCTTGCCTTACACCAAGATGAAAGCCTGCCGCTCATTGAGCGTGAGCACGCTTTGTTTCAAGTGGGGTTAATCTACATGAGTAAAGCGAACGTACACCGTGACGATGAGCACGCGCTGTATTATTTCCGCAAGTTACTTAGCCAACACCCAGACTCGCTGTACTGCGTAGATGCGCAGGCCCGAATTGAAGAGATTCTAAATCGCCCTCATGACGACATGATCAACAAAGGTTAGGGGGCTTTTGCCCCTCACTAGCCACTTTTCAGGGTTTAGTTCGCTAAACCCTCTTTGCTATGCCCTTTTCTACGCCTTTTGTATAAGCCCCTTCTTTCACTACACCCACTTACAAAAAGACACGGCTTCGCTACATTCTCGCCCCATAAATTGCGCTCAAATGGTGATCAAGTTCGCAAACGGATTTCGCAAGGTTAGATCATTTAGGCACATATCAGGTTAATACTTGCTCACTTGAATAGGTGTCGACTAGCTTAAATTTATCCCCGACCAGATTGTTTAACATGCGATTAATGACACAGATACAAACTTGGGTATTTTTGCTGCTGTTTTTGTCGACCACCACCAGTGCAGCTGTGCAGGTGGTCCCTAAGGGCTATCAAAAACAAGACGAGCAGTCCGATAGCGACCTAAATATGTCGCAACAGGCCTTTGAGCGCTATTTCGTGCAGGCCGTTAAAGAGTATCGCCGCACGTTAAAAGCTCAAAAATGGCCTGACGCCGAAGTCAGCGGCCCTAGCCGTGCAATTTTTTATAGTGACGATTACCAACAAAAGCGCGCCGTCGACTTTAAGGCCAATGAAATTCAGGTCACCCTGCCCACCATACGCAAAGGCAAGGTATTAGATTATCAGGCTATGCAAAAAGAGCTGGAGGACACCCTGCGCGGCCTGTTGTCCATGAGCCTGCAGCAAGCCATCGCAGAAGACCCTGTGAGTCGCCGTCTAGAGCAGTTAAGCGGTATTCGCTACGCCAGCGACCTAGGAGCCATGGGGCAGGACTTAATCTTGGGTGAACTATTTAGAGATGAGCGCCCCAGTATTCAAGCCATTCAGGCCATGGCCGCCAAGCTCACCAAAAAAGCCTACATCCGCTACCCTGCCGTTGCCTCTATTGGACCGCTTTCCTTTGCCTTTAATGATCGCACCACCTACATAGTGCCGCTGCCAGAACGCCGCGCACTCATCAAAGCCAAGCGGTATAAGCCTTTTATTTACGAATACGCCAACGAGTTTAATTTACCGCCATCACTGATCTTTGCCGTGGTGCACGCCGAGAGCCATTTTAATCCGCTGGCAAGGTCGCAAACTCCTGCCTTTGGTTTAATGCAAATCGTGCCTCATACCGCTGGTCGCGATGCTTCGGCTTTACTGTTTAATCGTAAACGCTTGTTGTCCCCTGCTTACTTGTACAACCCTAAACGTAACGTGCAAGTGGGCACTGCGTACTTCCACATGCTGTATTACCGCTATCTAAAAGGCATAGAAGACCCACAAGCGCGTATGTACTGCGCAATCGCTGCCTACAATGCAGGCTCGATCAATGTGATGAAAGCGCTGACAGGCTTAAGCAGTATTAACAAAGCGGTACCTGCCATTAACCGACTTTCCAATAACGAGGTGTTAAAACGCTTGCTGCGCCGTATGCCCAGTTTAGAAACTCGGGAATACCTCAATAAAGTTCTGAACCTGCAGAAAACCTATGCGCAACTTTAGCCTTAGCCGAGTCGCCGTTGTTATCGCCGCCACTTTACTGTTAGCTGGATGCAAGGACGCGCCTGGCTATTTTTACGATCAAGTAAAGCTGGACCCAACCACCGCCCATGTTCAGTATCAGGCCGAACACCACCTTAAGTTGGACATCATTGAACTGACAACCGTGGTAGATGAAAGTGGCTTTAGCCCAAAACTAAAAGGCACCTTGCGATTAGAGAACGCCAAAAAAGGCCCTTGGCCACAGGCGTGGGTAGCCATGCACATCGACATCCTACTAAACAATGAGCCGCTGGCTGAGCTAACCAAAGCCGACGTCATTGAAAATCACCACATGGACATTTATTTTGAACAAGAACTGCCGCGCTTTGGCATCTCGAGTAAGCATTTGCGCGTACAAGTGCGTCCAATTGCATGGATGCCAACTTACCCGCTCATCATTAGTCCTTCACCTTAGCCCTCTTGATTAGCCATTAGCCATCACCACCGGCTTTGCGCTAGCCAAGTACTATCCTAGTTCTGCCCCTAGCTTGACCCGCCGATGCTCAGTACACTGCTTCAAGTTCGACCCTTTCTATTGGCCGCCTTAAAGGGCCTATTAAAAATAGCCGCTGAGTAAATACGCCATGCAAAAAAATAAAAACATGACGCTGATCGACGCGATCCAAGGCCGTCGCTCGGTCCGTGGGTTTAAGCCCGACTTGGTTCCACAAAGCGACATTGACGAAATACTTTCACTTGCGCAGCTCGCGCCATCCAATTGCAATACACAACCTTGGCGCGTGTTATTGGCCAGTGGTGCTCAATGTCAAAAACTGCGTCAACAAATGCATAGCGCATTTACGCAAGCTAAAGCCATGAATCCTGACTTTTCTGGGTTACCAAACTTCGAAGGATTATTACGCCAGCGCCAAGTGGCCTGTGCACAAGCGCTTTATGGTGCCATGGGTATAGAACGAAGTGACAAAGTTGGACGCATGCAAGCCACTGCACGCAATTACGCATTTTTTGATGCGCCACATATTTTATTTATCGGCATGGATAAATCATTTTCCCCGGCCATCGCAGTGGATGTAGGAATGTACGCGCAAACGCTAATGCTATTAATGACCGCTTACGGTATTGGCAGTTGTGCGCAAGCCAGCGTGGCCTATTACCCTGACCTGGTTCGCGACTTTTTTGACGAGCCCGAGAGTACGGGTATTTTATTCGGCATTAGTTTTGGTTATGAAGACGAAAGCGTTGACGCAAACCAAGCTAGAACCGACCGTGCGGCCATAGACGAGGTAGTAACACAGCGTTAATTCTGCGTTGATTGCTGGCCTAGTGGATTAACGAATACGTGGCCGATGGATTAGTGGCGACGCTCTCCTAGCCACTTCGCTAAAATTTCTTGCAGCGTTTCTTTCTTATAAGGCTTAGCCAAAAAGTCATCCATACCCACTTTTAGGCACTGTCCTTTCACATCAGAAAAGGCATTGGCAGTAAGCGCCACAATGGGTGTTTTGACATTACTGCTTTGACCATTGCGAATGACCGAAGTAGCTTCGTATCCATCAACGTTAGGCATTTGCAGGTCCATAAAGATAAGGTCGTAGCGTCGGCCTTCACTTAAGTTAATGGCTTGGCGTCCATCCATGGCGAGATCGCATCGAATGCCATAGTGCTGCAACATGCGCTGCGCCACCTTTTGGTTTACGTCGTTGTCTTCGACCAGCAAAACAGTGGCGTCGTAACGTTCAGAGGGCTCTGACGGCGTTGGAAGCACAGGCGTTTCGCCATTTTGCGCTCGATAACGAAAGCTAAAGCGACAAATAAAGACCGAGCCTTTGTCCTTTTCACTTTCGACTTCTAACACGCCACCCATTTTTGAAATCAACTGACGAGAGATGGCAAGCCCTAACCCCGTGCCGCCGTATTGCCGCGAAATCGACGCATCCTCTTGTTGGAAAGCGTCAAAGATTCGCGCAAGGTTTTCTTTGCTGATGCCTTTACCGGAGTCGCCCACATGAATTTCTACGTCCACCTGATCACCGGCTAAATCCACACTGTGAACACTCAACTCGATGAAACCGCGGTCGGTAAACTTCACCGCATTTCCTAACAAATTTACCAACACCTGACGCAGACGGGTCTCGTCGGTTTGTACTTCCAATTGTTTGGCCGCGTCGATGTCTAAACGGAACTCTAACCCTTTGCCCATAGCGGCGGCTTTAAAGCCTTCACCCACACGTTCAAGGCTTTCATGCAAATTAAAGAAACGATTTTCGAGTTCTAAGCTGCCCTGTTCGATTTTAGAAAAATCCAAAATATCGTTAATCAGCCCCAGCAGGTGATCACCTGACGACAAAGCTGTATCCACATATTCATTTTGTTCTTCACTTAAATCTGTGGTTTGCATTAACTGCAACATCCCTAGCACACCGTTCATCGGCGTACGCAGTTCGTGGGTCATGACAGCTAAGAATTCACTTTTCGCTTTGTTAGCCGCTTCTGAAGCCTCGCGGGCTTTAATCAAACTTTCGACATAATGTTGTTGGATTTCTTCGGATTTTTGCAACGCGCTGGACAGCGTATTAACGCCTCGCTGTAACGTACCCACTTCGCCACTGGCGGTTTCGGGTGTACGAACCTTGTAATCGCCTTCGCGCATTTTATCGACGGTTTCAGACAAATCCGTAATGGGGCGTACTAAGCGAGCACCGCTTAACCAAGCAATTAAGCCAGATAACACCATGCCCACTAAGCCGATCAAGGTCGCTTGAAACAGGATTTCACCCTGACGCTGACGCACCATATTGTCGGATAAGCCCACACGGACTTGTCCTAACACTTTTTCCACGCCGCTTTGACCAAACCAATCATCATCGTCATCTTGCAATACGTCGTACTGAATGATGTCAGCCTGATACCAGCGTAGATTTGCGCGCAATGTTTGTTGTTCTTGGGTGGTTAGCAGGGCAACGCGATCACCGCCCTTGCTAAATAAAAGTTCGCCGGATATGTCTCCGATCTCGATGAACTCAACGTCTTCGTCGTCAAGCAGCACCCGCGACAAAGGGTCAACAATGGAGTTGTTACCCGTCAATACAAAATAGTCTGATGTGGCAGCCAACTGCACGGCAATCAACTGGCCTTTATCATCCAGTTCTTGGTGTACGTCTTGAATTCGAGCGTGAATGAAGTAGCCACTGAGAATCAACGCCAGCAGCAACGCTGGGCCGACGCCCAGTAAAATAGTCCGAGTATAGAGGCTCCAGCCGGGCGTCATCATGGCGCGCCCCCCTCAACCTTTTTTTTTAGGCTGTCCTCGTCGTCGAGACTGATTTGCAGGGAGCGTGCGACTTGGCGGTTAACTGAGACCCGAAAATATTGGTTGGAAATCTCCTTGGGCCAAGTTTCGGTTTTGGTGTTTTTAAGAAGTTCGGCCGCGGCGTCCAATGTGTCCTGAATGCCACTGTAAGTAGATGCCACTGCGCCGGCGCGCACATAAGGTTTGTCTGGACCAATTAAGGGGCGATTCGCGCGATACAAGCGCATAAGAATACTGCGAATATTTGTCGCGTTGTAAATGGACTCATCATTAAGCCCCAGCACCACGTCAGATTGTTTCAGTACACGCAGTGCCGCACGGTCCCAATTCAGTGGGTCGTCCAAGCGCGTGGCGAGAATTTCCATTCCTAGTTTTTTGCCAGCCGCTTTTGCTTCGGCAACCAAGGGCTCACTGACCTTCGAATAAAACACCCCTATTTGCCCAGCTTGTGGCTTAAGTGCACGTATCAATGCCAATTGACGTGCCACCGATGGACCATTATCTAAACGGGTAAAATGAAATTCGGGAAATTGTTCGCGTAAGGCTTGGGTTTGAGAGTCTTTGAGAAACAGCGCCAGTATTTTGCCGTGATCAGGCTTATGCTGCGCGAGCGTGGCAAGCGCTTTAGGGTTAAGCGCCACCCATTGAGCGTGATTCTGTTTCGCCACTTGATCAAGCGGCACCAGCACCACGGTCTGATCTGGCAGAAGCTGAGCCAAATGCTGCTGAAACTTTTGAGTGCGCTCACTGCTATCGGTGGCCACAAGGCCCACGGATTGTGCCCAGCCTTGATGGGCAAACAACACCATCAAACTTAGGCACAGGTAGCGCAACACTCGATAATACGAGCTATCCATGCTCATGAAACAGCTTCACCCCTATTAAAACTTCAGCTCAGCAGATAAAAATACTTTTTCTTTGTCCTGGTAGATGTTTTCTGGCCAGAGCAAAGGATCGTCATCAACCCGATATTCTACCGTGGCAGACAAACGTAAATCTACGTCTTCAGTCACAGTTAACTGGTGCGACAGGTTAGCATCTATGCGCTCGAAATTGTATGGCCCTTGACTAAACGTGTAGTTCCATTGGTCCACCCAAAAGTAGGACAGCGCACTGGTCGTACGTGGGCTCCACTGGTGAAGCCAAGTAAACGAGCCACTGTGCTGTGCCATTAGGCGCAATTCTTTCTTTACCGAGCTGCTGTCTTCGGAGGAGTTCTTCTCGTCTTTGGGGTTTATGTAAGCGTAACTGACGTAAAATTCGTCGGCACTGCGTGGAATCCACTTAATTTGCGTTTCGAAGCCTTCGAGCACAAAGGCGGTTTCGTTGGTCAAGGCTTTGTTGTTATCGCCCAACGGCTCAGAAATCAGATCGGTCAATTCGTCATAGAACCATTTGGCATCAAACTGCCAATGCCCATCGTCCAACAACGCAAAATAGCTGATCTCGTGGCTTTTTATTTTTTCGTGGCTGAGATCACCTCGCTCAGGCTCCAAGTTCGGGATCACCACTGTATCGTTCAGGTATAGATCCGCACCACCGACAGCCTGAATCAATGCCGCTATTTGCTGCGAATAGGTTACGTTACGCAACACATATTCTTCTTGCCCATGCTGCTC
Source organism: Pseudomonadales bacterium (assembly GCA_041589295.1). Lineage (GTDB taxonomy): Bacteria > Pseudomonadota > Gammaproteobacteria > Pseudomonadales > Oceanobacteraceae > Bermanella. The sequence goes on along the minus strand of JBFHVZ010000046.1, from coordinate 9,195 downwards.
ATAGATATTGGGTGAACGCACCGCTTCGCTGTAAATAAATCGGATTACCTGGTTGTCGCCAAGGTGCTGGTTAAACGCGAATCGCGGCGCTAAAAAGTCTTTAGTGTCGTCTTCGTCTTCCCAACTGGCCCCTAAGTTAAACACCGAGGCCTCAGTTAATTTGTATTCGATGTTGGCAAACACACTCTGGGTCTTATTGCTGTAAATTTTATCGCCAAGGTAGGTTTCGGATTCAATTTCTTCCTGTCGCCAGCGAACCCCTGCGACCGTCCGCAGTTGATCCGACCATTCGTAGGTATCTTGAATTTCAAAATCGAGACGCTCTTCATAACCGCTGTAGTTTGCATCTGCACAATAATCTGTGTTGCTAATACCTTGTGCCGCTGCTGCTCCGCTGCCCGCAGCCGAATCAATCAAAAAAGCGCCTAAACACCAACGCCACTCTTGCTCGCGCTCGGTGTACTGGTAATAAGCCTGATATTGAAGGCTGTGTTTGCTGTTTAAATTGTGAGTCACACGGGTCCAAACAAAGCTGTCATCCACGTCCAAATCTTGAGGGGTTAAATAATCCACCGTGGCTTCGGTTTCTCGTTGTTGGTTTTTCCCCGTTTTATAACCGAACTGGAACTCTTGAATAACTTGGCTGCTCCACTCAGTCGTCGTGCGAAGGTTCACCTGATCCACTTGGCGCGAGTCACGATGATGTTGCTCTTCATACTCATCGTTGATTTCTACCTGTCGTTCATCGAAGCCTTTATCGGCCTTACCCGAAACCGTGGCTCGCATGTAGCTTTTGCCAGTACGATCAGAAGTACTGACGTAATAATCATGAATGCCATTTGTGCCCTGCGTAATTTTGGCGCGATGACCCACCACGTCTTCTGGCTTTTTGGTAAGAATATTTACAATGGCCAAATAGGAGTTGGCGCCGTAGGCGGCGGAGTTCGGCCCACGAATCACTTCAATACGCTGGATGTCTTCAACGGCAAGGGGTAAATCGGTCCAGCTGACACGCGGTACGCTCGGTAAGGCAGGTTTGTAAACCGAGCGACCATCAATGAGCACCTGCAACCTACGATGCTCAGCCACCTGTGTGCCGTGATAGGTAACCGTTGTTTGTTTGCCGCCATGCACGCCGTCGTTGGCCACCAACATGCCCGGCACCATGCGGAAGATTTCTTCGATATTACGCACGCCCATGCGCTCAATCAGCTCGGCTTCGATAATCGTCACCGACGCAGGCGTGTCTAATTGACTTTGTCGTAATCGGGTCGCCGTTAACACCACGGGAATGTCGGTGCTAATGCCAGCTTCTTCCCAGCTTTCTTCTGCCCCCCAAGAAGCAGCAGAATCATCACCAAATTGTTCGACATCTAATTCTTCTAGGGCCAGAGTTTGAGCCGAAAGCTCAGTTTGATCTGAGGTCCCTATGGGCTCTGCTTGTAGCGCAGAGCAAAATCCAAAAAAACACAGCCAAACCACTGTGCCTATACATAGCCGCATAATCACACAATCCAAGTCACGATAAGTCGGTTTATAAAATCACGTTAGTAATGACTAGCGTGCTTGTCCACTGGCGCACAAGTGATGACTTAAAGATCAATAAGATTATTACGACTAATACTTTAGTATGCAACCGTTCTCATAACACTCAGTTATTTAGATTTTTCGAGACGCAGTTCACGGGCCTTTTTTAAAACATCCATAACTCGTGAATAACAAAATGCTGCGTAAACTTTGCGCATGACGCTTAACAAACATTGGCACTGCGCAACGGCAAAAAGCGGGAATTGGCTCAACACCGGCCTAGGCCTATGAATGCAAGGCCTAAACGTTAGCGAACAAAAGGAGAGGATTAAGCAGCGCGACGATCTTGATGATCGCTTGATTGAGTGTTTTGGGCTTCTAACAGCGACTTGGGCGCAAATTTGCGATCAAGGTAGTCAATGATGTCTTGTGATTCGTACAACCACTCTTCAGAGCCGCCCGGCTTTTCAATTTTCAGACAGGGCACTTGCGCGCGACCACCACCGGCGAGCAATTCTTTTTGGTAAATGTGGCAGCGTTTTAAATCTTTGGAAGGAACAACAACGTTAAGCCACTTCAGGTGGCGGCGCACTTTGGCGCTGTAATGACAAGATCGAAGTTCGTAGAGGGTCAGAAAGCTGGCTTCTTTATCGACACTGGCTTGTTCTGTTGTACTGCGTTCGACAGGTGTTCGAGCTTTAGCAACACCGCTGAACCAGCAAGACCATTTTCCTAATAGAGCTTGATACCAGGACATTCTCTGCACTGCCGACCTCGTGAAGAAGGGGCGTATTCTAACGAGGGTTTTTCAAATTGCCAGTGGATTTTACCCGCCAATTTAAAGAATTTCCCTTTTCCATTATTTAGGCATGCTTCAGGTCAGTTTTTTTGCGTATGTGCGCTGGCTATGGGTGGTAGTTCTGTACTAACAGCGACCCCAAAATCGCAAACACTGCAACAAAATAGAGCATAAACCAACGGGCTTGCTGACAACGTCGACACGGTTTGCGTTTAGCTGGAGGGGAATTAAGGACTTGTTTCGACATGGTCTAGGCTCGGCTCCGTTTAAACCTGCAGGTCTAAAGGAAAGTATAGTCGGTTGGAGTCGAGCCCGACGGAATTAATCGATCATTTTGTTGCGGCTGAAACCTGGAATGCTGGTCCAGCTTGGCCAGTGCATCCAAACGGCGAAGGCTTTACCGACAATGTTTTCATCGGGCACAAAACCCCAAAAACGGCTGTCACCAGAGTTATCACGGTTATCGCCCAACATAAAGTAATGGCCTTCTGGTACGACCCATTCGCCATCACCACGGGATGGAATGCCACGATATTTTTGAATGGTGCGCTGTTCTTCGCCCTTGGCTTCGTCGTACACAATCACTCGTGGGCGATCCTGAGGAAATGCGCCTACGATGCTTTCGTCAACGGCTTCGCCGTTTAAGTACAACTTTTTGTTTTCGTAACGAATATGATCACCCGGCAAGCCGATGACACGCTTAATGAAATAGCGCGGATCATGAGGCGGAATAAAAACCATTACATCACCACGAGCGGGATCATCAATATCAACTACCTTGGTCCCCAGCACGGGCAAACGTAAGCCATAGGCAAACTTATTCACCAGAATAAAGTCGCCTTTGATCAAGCCCGGTTCCATGGAGCCAGAAGGAATCTGAAATGGCTCTACCAAAAATGAACGCAGCACTAACACCAACGCCAAGACCGGAAAGAACCCCTTGCTGGTTTCAATGAGCCAGCCCTCGCGGGTCGCCTCTTCCACTTGTTCTTCTGAAGCACCTTGGTGCTGTAGGTTTTCGACCAGTGCCAAGCGGCGGGCCGAAAAGTAAAAGCGATCCGCCAAGGCGACGGCCCCTGTTGCTAACACGGCCAGGGTCAAAATAAGGGGAAAATCGATGTCCATTACGTACTCTTATTCTCTATGTTGTAGCGACGCTGTTCGTTGATCTTTGATCGTAGGTCGAAGGAGCGGCCATTCTAACGGCAGTTGCGGCGAAACTCACCCCATTGCAATAAAACTTTCACACCACGCCCTTGACCTTAATCCATAATGAAAAACGTTTTTGTTTGGTTTTACCCAGTTGTGAACAGACGTGGCTGAATTCATCACCCCATCCGGCATTTGCCTGCATTATCAATCCCATGGACAGTTAGACGCCCCTCCACTCATGCTCATCATGGGGCTTGGCGCGCAAATGACGGTATGGCCCGAACTGCTGATTCAAGAACTGGTACGCCGTGGCCATCGTGTTATTCAGTTTGATAATCGTGACGTTGGCCTATCCAGCAAGCTCGACCAATGGGGTCAGCCCAACCCCATCACCCACGCCCTAAAACGCAAGCTCAAGCTAAATCAAAAGCCGCCCTACACCTTAGAAGACATGGCGCAGGATGTGATTGAGCTTATGGATGGTTTACAGATTGAAAAAGCCCATTTGGTGGGAGCCAGTATGGGTGGCATGATCGCGCAAATTGTTGCAGCGCAACACAAAGCACGCTGCCTAAGCCTGACCACCCTAATGTCGACCTCTGGCAATCCGAAACTGCCCAAAGCCAACCTTAGAGTGCTATGGCAGCTGATCAGCAACCGGCGCCCCAACACCAACGAAGAGTCCGCGATTGCCAAAGCCATCGCGCTGAACCGTATTTTGTCGGGGTCGAGGTTTGATATTGAAGAAGCCGAGTTAAGGTCGCTGGCCGAGCGCAACATTAAACGCTGTTATCATCCCGCGGGATTTAAACGGCAACTGGTGGCGATCACCAGCGCGCAAAGTCGTGTGCCTTTGCTAAAGCGCATCAAAGTGCCCACATTGATTATCCACGGCAGTGAGGACCCTTTGATTCCCGTGCAAGCAGCATTGGATTTAGCTATCCACATTCCAAAATCCAAAATTCGGATCATTCGTGGCATGGGGCATCACTTACCGCCACCGGTTTGCCCGTCGCTGGCGAAGATGATTGCCAAGCACACCCACAAAGCGGAACGAAAATGGGCGCAAAAACAACGTCAGACTCAGCCCTACGAAAAGGCCAGCTCTAGTATGGAGGTGTCCATTAAGACGCCCAATAATGCGAGCGGGTCGCTGCACTAAAGCCGCAGCCAGTCCCCAGAGCCCAGACAAAGCGCTAACGACGATTAACGGCGTAGTCCACGAATGGCCTGCGCCAAATCCACCGCATAAGCGTCTGTCATACCTGCTATGTAATCCACCACCCTTAAATAGGCGCGATACAGATCCCAACCGGGTTGCGGGCCGTGGCGTCCAATCAAATCCAGTATGCGTTGACTGCGAAAGGTAATTTCTTTTTCGGTCACTACTTCATTTGCGGCCGTCAAAAACGCTTCAAGCAAGCTACCCAATGTGGTGTAGGCACCAATTTCAATGATGGCTTTGTTGGGGTCGTTAAAGATTTTATTACGGGCCAATCGTTTAGCTTCATTGATGCATTCACTCAACTCTGGATTGGCCAAACTGATCAGGTCGCCTTCCAACTGCCCTGCCATAATGTCCGCCTGATGGGCCATGAATACATCACACACCCCTTTCACCATGGTGTCGATGGCCTTACCGCGCAATATCGCTAAGCGCCGACGAGCAGGGTCTTCGTTATTCATTTCAAAATAGGTTTTAGGGACATCCACACCGACCATTTTTAGTAGCAGATTCGCCACTTCGTCGTATTGCAGTAGGTTCATCTCGATACCGTCTTCGAGATCAATAATGGCGTAACAAATGTCGTCGGCGGCTTCCATTAAGTACACCAGCGGGTGGCGACAGTAACGCCCTTCGCCCAGCGGGATTAAGCCAAGTTTATTCGCCACTTGATGCAAAAATGGCAACTCGGCTTGGTAAACACCAAACTTTGGGCCTTTTCGTGGGTCTTCGAAACCACTGTGCCATGGGTATTTAAGAAAAGCCCCCAAGGTGGCATAAGTCAGACGCATGCCGCCTGCAAATCTGTGGTATTCAAGCTGGGTCAGTATGCGAAAGCCTTGGGCATTACCTTCAAACGTTTGCAAGTCTTTCACCTGCTCCGCCGTCAGCCCCTCTAAAAACCGGCGATTAACTGGATCTCGAAACCATTGGCGAATGGCGTCTTCACCCGTGTGGCCAAAGGGTGGGTTACCTATGTCGTGAGCAAGACAAGCTGCTTGCACAATGGCACCCAAATCTTGCGGTGTTAAGTGCGCGGGCAAATCGCCACCTAAGCGCTCACCCACTAGCGTGCCCAAACTGCGGCCCACGCAACTGGTTTCCATGCTATGGGTTAAACGACTGTGCACGTGATCGTTTTGCGACAAAGGGTGTACCTGCGTCTTGCGCTCCAAACGTCTAAACGAGCTGGAAAACACCACGCGATCATGATCTTTGTGAAACGGCGTCCGGCTTTCCAGCCCACCTTCCGCTTCGGTTACACCAAAGCGCTCACAGCTAAGCAACTGCGTCCAATTCATCATGCCAAGCCTCTCTCGTTACGTCAGTGGCTACGTGCTAAGCGTAGCGGAATGGGTGTGCGGGGTATGTGCCTAACCAGCGCACGGTATTCGAAAAGTAGGTCAATTCTTCCATGGCTCGCTGCATGGCTGGGTCCTCTAAATGGCACGCCACATCAATATGGAAGCGACTGCTGTTGAGGGTTTTGCCATCCATATAGCTTTCGATTTTGATCAGGTTTAATCCGTTGGTGGCAAACCCGCCCAAGGCTTTATACAAAGCTGCCGGTATATTTCGAACGTCAAACAGCAGTGAGGTAATGTATTTTTGACTGGGTTCGTAAGCAGGTGGGCTAGGTTCTCGGGCAAATATTAAAAAGCGCGTAGTATTGCCGCTAATGTCTTCAAAATGATTTTGCACAATTTCTAGGTTGTAAAGCTGCGCCGCCAACTCAGAAGCGATGGCGGCACCGGTTAAATCCCCTGACTGAGCCAGCAACTGAGCAGCTCCGGCAGTATCGAATTCGGCACGAGCTTCCAGCGAACGCTCAAGAATATGATCATGGCATTGTGCCAAGGCCTGAGGATGACTCATGACATACTGCGGAGTGGCACCCTTTATCGCCATTAGGCAGTGGTTAACGCCTTGGAAGTGCTCGGCAATAATATGCAAATGGGTCTTAGGCACCTGCCGGTAAATCTCTTCCACACGACCCGCTGTGGTGTTTTCTAAAGGGATGACCGCTAGATCCGCTGTTCCCTGCTCGACCTTTTGCAATGCCTGCAAAAAAGTCGCACATGCAACGGCCTCGGCTTGAGGGTAAAGAGTCTGACACGCTAAATGAGAATAAGCACCGGGCTCCCCTTGAAATACAACGCGCAACGGACTATCAGCCACAGAACTCCCCTTATGCTTTAGGTCATCGCATTATCGCTGCGACATCCTACGTTATTTTTTTATCTATACTCAAATTCATTGCGGTTAAATGGATCCTCGGCCAACGACATGCTGAAGAAAATCAAAGTATCCGAGCTTAAGCCCGGCATGTACGTGGCCAATATCACCCAGCGTGGCGTAAGCCTGCATGAACACGAACGTGAAGGACGTATTACAGACGAGGCCACCATTCGCGAGCTAATGCGCCGTGGCCTTAAAGAGCTTTATATCGACACCGAACAAGGCAGCGATAGTCAGCAAGCGGTATCGGCTCTGGATGCCGATGCCGACCTCCAAAAGAAGCTCGACCTCATCGGCAAGGTAGCTGGCAAGCCTCCCCAACCCAAAGTCAGTTTTGAACAAGAGTGGGAAAAAGCCAGCCGCTTGCACCATGAAGCCATTGGTTTGGTTAATACCGCGATGAACGCCATTCAGTTCGGGCAAGAAGTGGATATCGAACCCTTTGAGGACATGGCTGACCACTTTATTGACTCTGTCTTTCGCAACCAAAATGCTTTGGCTTGTCTTTCACGCATTCGCGATAAAGACAGCTATTTGATGGAGCACAGTGTCAACGTCGCTCTGCTGATGTCCATTCTGGGTAAACATCTACAGTTGGACCGTGATTATTTACACCAGTGTGTGACCGGCGCCTTACTACACGACATTGGCAAAATACTGATACCCGACGAAGTGCTGCATAAACCTGGCAAACTCACCGACGAAGAGTTCGCCACCATGAAAAAACACGTCACCTTCAGTCGCAAAATTCTGCAAAAGAACAAACGATTTGCTCAGGCCTCGGTAAACGTGGCCGCCCAACACCATGAGCGCTTGGATGGCCGTGGCTACCCAAACGGTTTAAAGGGGGACGAGATTTCTGCTGAGGGTCGTATGGCTGCCGTAGTCGATATCTACGATGCGATTACCGCGGATAGGGTTTATCACAAAGGTATGACACCCTCTGTGGCGTTAAAGCGCATGCTGGAATGGACGGACGGCCACCTAGACATTCATTACGTTCATGCGTTCATTAAAGCGATTGGCGTCTACCCCGTAGGATCATTGGTGGAGTTGAATAATCACCACGCAGCTATTGTGCTAGAAGCCAATGCCGATAGCTTACGACCGAGAGTCAGAGAGATTTACAACCTTAATACCCATCTTTACCTTCCGGTGCGGGACATCAATCTCAGCGAGGCACAATGCAGAGAAACCATAGTCAAAGCGCTTAACCCTCATGATTTCGGCATTCGCATTCAGGATTTTTTTGAAGATTAAGCATGAAGTGCCAAGCCAGCTTATCAAAATCGCAAATCTGCTTGGCCAAAACGCCTTATGCCAACAGCCTACACCTCGGTAGCCCTAAGTCATTGTATTTAGTTAAAAAAGATGAATTTAGGTGTTGACGACATCAATTCGAATCCCTAGTATACGCAACCGCTGACGGGGCAACCGCCCTAGTAGCTTAGTCGTTCCTCGATAGCTCAGTTGGTAGAGCAGTAGACTGTTAATCTATTGGTCACTGGTTCGAGTCCAGTTCGAGGAGCCACTTTCGGAGCATAGCGCAGCCTGGTAGCGCATCTGGTTTGGGACCAGAGGGTCGGGAGTTCGAATCTCTCTGCTCCGACCATCTTTATTTTTCCTCATAGCGCATCTGGTTTGCCTTTCTAGACCACCGAGAATCGGGAGCTTGAATCCCTCCAGTCCGGTAATCTTTATTTTTCCTCGTAGCGCATCTGGTTTGCCTTTCTAGACCACCGAGGTCCGAGACCTTAAATCCCTTCTCTCCGGTAATCTTTATTTTTCCTCGTAGCGCATCTGATCTTCCTTGATTAACATTGCTTACTAGCTCGCTTATTTGCGCCATCTCAACGCTGCCCTCTTCAAAGCATTGAGTCACTTACTCATTCTGCCAAGTGCTTTCGCGAGATATCTCGACTCTCAAACTCCAGCTCAATACAATCAAACGACTCTATCTAAAGCACCACCGCAAAGGTCCTTCCATAGCCTGTATGGTTTACAACCATAGAATTAGTACCATCAAACGCTAATGCACTGAATTCATAGAAAAAATTCATTTTGCATGTTGACCCATAAGCAGATTATCCGTATTATGCGCGTCCGCTGATGAGGCGTTTGTCTCAAAAGCTTAGTCGTTCCTCGATAGCTCAGTTGGTAGAGCAGTAGACTGTTAATCTATTGGTCACTGGTTCGAGTCCAGTTCGAGGAGCCACTTTCGGAGCATAGCGCAGCCTGGTAGCGCATCTGGTTT
>JBFHVZ010000045.1:0-19990 GCA_041589295.1 Pseudomonadales bacterium | reverse complement strand
TAACAACAGAGTTGAAGTAGAAACTTGGCTTTCACTTGTCGAGATAGCTTGGTATCCCAGACTTCATAGTGGTAATCACCGAAACGACTTTCGCCGGGTACTTTAATTAAAAAATCGGCATGGCCTTGGAAAGGCTGCATAGACAGCATGGCTTGAAAGATGACATCTTCGCTACGGGACATGGCTTCAATGGTTTGCGATTGTTTGTCTTTATCGCTCAAGGTTTCGGCAATGGTGCAAACGGTTTTGCCTTCGGATTCCAGAACGGCTATTAAGGATTCTTCGTGCGCATAACCTTTTTTCTGCAGTGATTTGTTTAGAGCATCATCGGCATCTTTGCTGGGTCGTTTCGATTCAGGACAAAGCTTAGCGTAGTGATCCATCCAGCTGGCATAAGGGCTTTGCATAAAAATGCAGAGATCAGACGGGCTATAAACCCAACTCGTTTGACCTAAATACATAACGTCTCCTTGTTAATATCATTTTGTCTTTATGTGGCCAAATTGTAAATCTGAGACCTGTTGAAACCTGATTAAAAACAAGTAGTTAGAAAGTAGGGCTAATAGTTATTCGTCTACTTAAATTCATCTAAGCATCGTTTAGTTATCGAGTTTGATCAGATGGCCAAGAGATATTGTTGATTATGATATGTAAACATTCAGGACATATCTTCACTGAATACATATACATGTAGCCATAACAAGCAGATGCACGCTTACAGGGTGACTCGCTCTAGTATTAATTTTGATTAATAAGTGCGCTTTTTGGATCGTGAGATCTAAGTCAATTCACAGAAATTGTGTTGGTACTGTTTAAGGGATGCGTGATCTGCAAAACAAGGATTGTAAGGGGATACATGGTTTTTCTTTAAAGTAAAAAAAACCTAAAATTCAACGGATTACGCCTTTTTTCTCAGTTCCTAACTCATGAAATTACTTACCGGTTAGCACTCCGGAGGCCGAGATCAGAGGTTCAACCTAGCGAGCGTAGGCTACTCGCTTAGCACCCCATAATTCCAATTGAATATGGATAGTCATAAAATATAAGTTATCATATAGGATAACTATCTATGACATGGAAAGTTGATTTTTACAGAGGCGTTCAAGAGGACATTCTTGCGATTCCCCCAAAAATTCAGGCAAGAATGTTGAGGCTGTTAGAGATGATTGAGAGGTATGGCGCTAATCTTGGTGCACCGCATACCGAATCTCTGGGTGACGGACTGTATGAAATAAGAGCAAAAGCTAAAGAGGGCATTGGGCGTTCATTATTCTGCTACATGAAAAACGAAAAAGTATGTGTGTTGACGGCGTTTATTAAAAAGTCTCAAAAGACCCCGAAGAAAGAGCTGGACTTAGCAAAACAAAGAATGAAAGAGGTTAAAAGCTATGAGTAGCTTACAGCAGCTAAAAGATCGCGCCCTTCAGGATGAGCAGGTTCGCTCTGAATATGATGCTCTATCGGACGAATTCGAATTAATAAATGAGCTTCTTAAAATGCGAACCGCCGCTGGCCTAACGCAAGAGCAGCTCGCAGTTAAAATGGGCACGAAGAAGAGCAATATCAGTCGATTAGAAAAAGGAAATTCAAACCCGACACTGATTACTCTGCGCAAGTATGCAAAAGCGTGCGGATTTAAATTAGCTATGAATTTTCGCAATGTATAATACGGCTTCACATGCATTTTTAGGCACGCACAAACATAGCTTAAGACTTCGCCGCCACTAATTTAAACGCCAAGTTGGGTAAGAAGCGTTTAATCCATAGCACCAACATTTCTTTGCCTTCGCCGACGGCGATTTCCTTTTTGCCTTTTTCGAACCCGCGCAGGATCACCTGTGCGCATTTGTTTACGTCCATGCCGTTAGCGATGTCGTCGTCATCGACGCCGAAGGCGCTACCATCGCTGGCCAGTGCGTTTTTAGAAATGGCGGTACGGATAAATCCCGGGGTGATGGTGGTGACGTGTATGTTGTTGTGGATAAGCTCAGCGCGCAGGGCATCGAAAAATCCCATAACGGCATGCTTAGCTGCGCAATACCCTGTACGCATTTTCACTCCGACTTTTCCCGCTACACTTGCGGTCACGGCAATGTGCCCGCTGTTTTGCGCAACCATGTAGGGTAATACGGCTTTGGTTAGCGCAATCTGCCCCATGACATCGATGTCGAGTAATTTACGGTAGACGTCTAAGTCGGTATCTAAACACAGTGAGCGTTGCGAAATGCCCGCGTTGTTTAACAGGTAATCAATTTGACCAAACTGTGCGTGGGCCTGTTGTGCTAATGCGGGCAATGCATCTTGATCGGCCAAATCTAACGGTAGCACCAGCACATCATTTTCATGTGCGCCTTGGTTTAAGCAATGGTTCAAACAATTTTGTTTAACTCGCTGCAGTTCTGCTTCACGTCGCGCAGATAAAATTAAGCGACTGCCGCGCTGTGCAAATTGATAAGCCAAGGCTTCACCAATACCGGACGATGCTCCGGTGATCCAAACCACTTTTTGTACGAACATGAGTCACCTGTTTTTATTTTTTGAGTGAAGGTGCAGTGTAGAGTATGGAACGCTGGCGGCCTATTCGCCGTGTGAGCCAATCCCATGACTTGTGGAGAGACTTTGGCAAGTTAATTCAGGAATGCTAATTAGGGTACGCGAATTCGGCCAAGTCAGTGACGCTCGATAAACCGTGTATTAGAGGAATTAAGTGCTGCTGTTTAAGGAACCGTTTTGCTTACCGCATTCAGTAGGCGATCTTTATCTACGGGTTTAGCGATCCAGCCTGTAGCGCCCACGGTGCGCGCTTTTTGTTTTTTATAGTCGGCGGTTTCCGTCGTAATGACGAGTATGGGGGTGGTTTTGTAGTTGTCTAATCGGCGCAGGTGGCTGACTAAACTCATACCGCCCATTTCGGGCATATTGAGGTCGGTGATGACAAGATCCACCGTGTGGCCTCGGGCAAAGTCCAACGCTTCGCGGCCGTTTTCTTTAGTGATGACGTTGTGGCCCGCAGCTTCGAGTACCACTTGCATCATGCTGCGAATGGCTTGTGAATCGTCGACTGCCAAGATATTAGCCATGTGCTCTCCAAAATAGGGCGATCTATAGAGGCTGAGTAGCGGCGTGGGTTGTTAACTATGGCGCTGCTACTTTTGAGCATAGCTCAGCTTTTGGCGATCACGAGCCGGTTTCGTCCATTGGCTTTTGCGCTATATAACGCTTTATCAGCTCGGGCCAACACCTCGTCGGGGGTTTCGCCGGGCCGATGCTGTGCAAGGCCAAAACTGGCGGTGATTTTTAAGGGTTTGGGCTTGCGGGTTTGGCCCCGTTGCTTGCGTTGGCGTTCTGCACTTTTCGGAAAGAGATCGTAATGGGCAAGTCGTTCGCGCGTTGCCTCCACATGGGGGGCCAACTCCACAGGGTCGCCCTTGGCAAACAACAGAGTGAATTCTTCGCCGCCATAACGGTAGGCCGTGGCTCCCGCCGTTTTGTTAATTAACGTTGCCACGGTTTTGAGGACATCGTCGCCCACTTGGTGCCCGTGCTTATCGTTAAACTGTTTAAAGTGGTCCACATCCACCATGACAGCGGAATATTTATTACCAATGGTTTTCATACGAAACAGCAATGCACGACGTCCGAGAATGCCGGTGAGTTCATCCACATAAGTCATTAGGTAGCTGTCGATAGTGAGTGACATAAGTGAACTAATGGTGACCCATAAAATAATGTATTCCTCGGGCAACCATTCAAAGATAAACGCGAGCGTGGCAAACAATGGCCAGTAGCTGGCAAAACGACCCGGCCGGTTCCAGCGTTTAATTAACAGCAAGGGCGTGAATGCAAAAAAGATAACCAGCCACTCTCTAGGTGTCAGGCTGAATTCAAGTAGCTCGGCGGGGATGCTGATCTGACGACTGGCAAAGCCGACGAATACTCCCAGCAACAACAGATTAAAAAGATGAGTGGGGTGTAACCAAGGGCGTTGGCCGTGCTGTAAATTAACCACCCACAAATAGAGCAAAAAAGTTTCGATGGCGAAGGGCGCGAACAAATCTATAGGCAAATTAAAATCGCCTGCCGCCGAAACCAATACCAAAGGCAAAAACGCGAACACGGTTTGCTGGTGAAAAAGCAGAAAGGCCCGCATTAATGCAAACAGCATGAGGCTGAGCACTAAATACGGCGGAATTAAAAAACCTTTGAGCGGGGCCAAAACCAATGCCATTAAAAACAGCAAAGGCAGCATGATGTTGGCCAGCGCGAGTTTTTGCTTCATGCCACTCCCTGGAATCGGCGGGTCGACAGATGGTCAGTAGACCCTTCCAGTATAGCTGCGTCTCACCCACTGCTGGCTTTACGCGCAAAATTAGCCATGGATTAACAGCGAAATGTGACCGCTATACCAGCCAAGGCAGCACGAATGCGCACAAAATGCCCATGACACTCATGCTGAGTGCGGCAAACGCCCCTTGTTGCGAACCCAGTTCGAGGGCTCGCGCTGTGCCGACCGCATGGGCGCAAATCCCCAATGCCGTACCTTGGGCGGCGCTGTGTTCGATGCCTGTCAGGCGAAACAGCCAAGGGCCAATCACGGCACCCACGATCCCTGTCACCATCACAATGGCTGCGGCTACCGCGGCGATACCGCCCAGCTCCGGTGCCAGTTCAATGGCAAAGGCGGTGGTAATGGACTTTGTCCACATGCTGGCAGTGGTTTCGGTGCTGAGGCCAAATGTGTGACTCAAGGCCACCGCAATGCCTATGGTGGCGGCACCGCCCAGCACATTGGCTAATAAAAACGGCAGCCAGTATTGGCGCAGGGCTTTGAGGTTTTCATAAAGCGGAACCGCAAGGGCGACGATGACTGGGCCAAGCAGCAAACTTAAAAACTGTGCGCCTTGATAATACTGAGCGAAGGAAATGTTGAGGCTTAATAAAACCGCACAAGTAGCTAATACGCTGACCAAAACAGGATGCAATAACGGATTACGCTTACTTAGCGCAAATAACTTAAGCCCCAGCTGAAAGCTCAACAGTGTAATAAACAAGCCTAAATAGCCGGAGTTAATCACGCTGTCCCACGCTGCACTCCATTGAAGTCCCATTGGTACAGGCGACTGTAAAAGTGAATCAGTCATGGCGCGCTTCCTTCATTTGAATCAAGCGCTGCATGATCCAACCACAAACCGGAATGCCCACGAATAAACTCACCACCAAAATGCATAACAGGGCGATGCCTTCCCGTTGCAGTAACTCTCCGTAATTGAGAATGCCTACGGATGCTGGGACGATAAACAAGGGCAAGTAAGGCAGCAGTTGCTTGGCGGTTTGGTGCAGAGCTCCTGCTTGTGTGGTGGGCTCGGCGGAAATCAGGCGAGTCTTAGCAAACAATCCCCACCCCACTAACGCCACAAACAGCAATAACATGCCCAAAATGGAACCGGGAATGGGCCATTGAAAAAGCGTGGCGACAAATTCACCCAGCAGGTAAAAACCACACAAAATAATCAGGCCAGAGAGCATCGCCGCAGGGCCGCCTTTTTTTTAAACAATTTAAAACACTGGGACAGATGACGCCGTTCGCAGCCATGTGTCCCAAACTTAATCCCAGTGTTATCCACAGAAACTGTGCAAAAGTCCTTGTGATATCAGGGGTTTAGCACAGTGGATAAAAAATGTGGATAAATTGGGAGTAATAATTGGATAACTCTCAGGTTTATGAAAACTGTGAGAAATCCGGCTTACGGCGCTCTGAAAATGCAGTTAACGCTTCTTGCGCTTCAGGGCTGTCTAGCAGTTCACGGAACTTATAAATCTCGTCGGCCAGACGTTTTTCCAGCTGCTCCATGTAACCCTGTTTCAGCATGGCTTTGGTTAGGCGCATGGCTGATGGCGCTTTGCTTGCCATTTTCGCTGCAATTTTTTGTGCGTGGGGCATCACTTCGTCTGCGCTGACAACGGCATTGACTAGGCCTACTTTCTCGGCTTTTTCTGCGCCAAAAATGTCCGCCAATAGCAACAGTTCAGCCGCTTGGCTGTGACCCATGATTTGTGGGAACAACAAGCTGGAGCCGCCTTCTGGGCAAGCGCCTAAGTCCACAAACGGCAATTTGAAACGCGCGTCGTCTGCGGCCACCACGTAATCACAGTGAGCCAGCATGGTGGTACCAATGCCCACGGCCAAACCGTTTAATGCCACTACGACTGGCTTTGGAAAGCGCGCCAGTGCTAGCAAAAACTCCAATACCGGTGGCATCGGACCACTTGGTGGATTGTTAATAAAGTCCACCAAGTCATTACCACAGGTCAGGTTGCCGCCTTCACCAGTGAAAATCACCACGCGTACATCCGGCTGTTCGGCGGCGTCGCCAAGGGTTTTGGCTGCATCCAGATACATTTGATTGGTGATGGCGTTCATCTTGTCAGCGCGGGCGAAAGCGATGGTCAGGACATGGTTGTCCAATTGGCTACTGATCATGCGGGTATCCCTTAATGAATGGAAAACATAAGGGCCGGATTCTACGGCACCTGAGGGCCGGTGACCATTTAACCGGTGACCATTTAAATAGCTGAGAGCGAAGCCATAGTTGATCTGACCCCTGAAAAAATCCGCGCAGTGCTTTATCATGCGTCCAGTTTAAATTGATCTGTCGTGACACACTTATGTCTGAAAACATCCTGCGCATTGCCACCCGTAAAAGTCTGCTTGCCCTTTGGCAGGCCGAATTTGTCAAAGCCGAACTGGAAAAACGTAATCCAGACCTGACCGTGGAGCTAGTAACCTTCACCACTCAAGGCGACAAAATTCTGGATACGCCGTTGGCCAAAATTGGCGGCAAAGGCTTGTTTGTAAAAGAACTGGAAGTGGCCATGTTAGACGGTCGCGCCGACATCGCCGTGCACTCCATGAAAGACGTACCCATGGAATTCCCCGAAGGTCTAGGCTTGGCGGTGATTTGCGAGCGTGAAGATCCGCGTGATGCGTTTGTCTCCAACCAGTACAAGTCCTTTGCCGACTTGCCACAAGGTGCCCACGTGGGGACATCCAGCTTGCGCCGTCAGTGCCAAATTTTGGCTGCGCGTCCTGACCTGAAAATTTCTAGCTTGCGCGGCAACGTGCAAACCCGCTTGGGCAAATTAGATGCCGGTGAATTCGACGCCATCATTCTGGCCAGCGCCGGCTTAAAGCGTCTCGAACTCGAAGATCGCATCGCCGAAGCCATGGACGACACCATCAGTTTGCCAGCCGGTGGCCAAGGGGCAGTGGGCATTGAATGCCGTACCGATGACGAGCGTGTGATGGCTCTATTAGCCCCGCTCAATCACACCGAAACGGCAGCGCGTGTAAGCGCAGAACGTGCATTGAATAAGCGCCTGCAAGGCGGCTGTCAGGTGCCCATCGCTTGTTACGCGACGTTAGATGGCGACAGTCTGTACTTGCGCGGCTTGGTGGGCAGCGACGATGGTCAAACCATGATTCGCACTGAAATCACAGGCCCAGCAGCCAACGCAGAGCAATTGGGTATCCAAGCCGCCGAAGACTTGCTGGCCCAAGGTGCAGGCGAGATTCTGGCCAACGTCTACGGCCACAAGGTGGACTAGGTTTGTCGCAACCTGTGATCTGTAATCTGCTCGTTACCCGTCCCAACGGGCAGGCCGATGAACTGCTGCAGCAATTGCAGCAGCGCGGCTTTGGTGTGGTGCATCAGCCGCTTATCGACATCGCGCCCATTACCGACTCCCCCGTGCTGAAGCAGACCATGATGAATTTGGATCTGTTTCATACCGTGATTAGTGTCAGCGCCAATGCTTCTGAACTGGCATTGGACTGGATCGACCAATTCTGGCCACAGCTCCCCGTGGACATTGAATGGCTGGCAGTCGGCCCCACCAGTGCGGCACCGTTTAGCCCATTGGGGATTACGCCCACTACTCCAGAGCTCGCCAAGACCGAAGGCATGTTGGCCTTGCCTGAGTTGCAAGCCGATGTGATTGCAGGTCAAAAGATTCTGATTCTGCGCGGTGAAGGCGGTCGCGAAACCCTAGCCGAAGTACTAACCGAGCGCGGTGCCCACATCACCTATGCTGAGCTGTATCGTCGTGCCCCCATCGAATTGGCCAAAGGACAGCTACAAGATTTGTGCGAGCAAAACCAAATTCGCGCAGCAATTTTGACCAGTGGGGACTTAGTAAAACAGTTCGTCACTCAACTCACCGATAAACGATTACTGGACTCGCTTATTGTGATCGTCCCCAGTGAGCGCGTGGCGCAGTACGCCAAAGAATTAGGTGCCGTGCATGTGGTCAACAGCGAAGGCGCCAATTCACAAAGTTTGGTGAATTGTGTGATGGCGCTTGTGGAAGCCGGTACATTCTCATAATCTTCCACCGCATTGTTGTCTTTCTTTTTTTCATCTATTGATGCTAGGGATACTACATTGACGGACGATCCATCTTTGCCTGCGACTGGCGCTAAATCTGCCGCAAAAGCCAGTACACCATCCACTGGTGACGACACGCCTACCTCGGACTACTCGCCTGCGACATCAACCGAACAAACAAAGCGTGGCTTTCCATTACTGGGATTAGTGAGCTTATTGCTGGTGCTCTTGAGCATTGCCTACTACCAGTACCGGTTGGAATTCTTAGTCATTGAAAATAGCGCACTGCAAAACAAACAAAGCCAATTAGAAGGTCAGCTCACCAAACAACTGGAACAAAATGCGGCGCAGCAAGTGTTGATGGAAAAGGCGGCTGAGGCTCGCGCGCTGCTTGATGCAAAATTGTTTGCCTTGAACGAACAAATTCAACAATTGCCGGGTGCTCGCGCTGAAGATTGGAAACTGGCCGAAGTTGAATACCTACTGCGCTTAGCCAACCAACGTGTGCAGTTGCAGCATGAGCTGGCGGGTGCCGAAGCGCTGCTAAAAGCAGCGGATACCATCTTGGCCGAGCTGGATGACCCGACGTTAATCCAAGTGCGCGAACTGCTTGCGCAAGAACGCCTAGCCTTGGCTGACGCAAACAAATTGGATCGCCAAGGCCTTTACCTAAAACTGCAAGCCCTTAAAACCCGTATAAAAGAAAGCGTTTTACCGCCGCAACATTTCAGTGAAGAGCGTCCGCTGCGTGAAGACGAAGCGTTAACATTTAATGGTACCGCCAGCGAAGACGCGAACAGTGAACAAGACGGCGCGAACGTCAAACCTAGCTTATGGCAGCAATTGTTGAATCTGGTGCAAGTTCGTCACCGTGATGAAGCGTTTGATGCGCCGCTGCGCCAAAGCCAATACCAATTGTTAGAACACAGCTTGCTGTTGATGATTGAGCAAGCGCAATGGGCGCTGCTTAAACAAGAACAATCTTTGTATCAAGAAAGTTTGAACAACGCCGTGGAGTGGATCGACGGCAAACTTCGTCATTCAGCTGCGCAATCGTTGTTAGGTGAACTACAAGTGCTCGCCAACGAAGATGTTCGTCAGTCCTTACCGGATATCAGTGGATCGTTGCGTCAATTGCGCAGTGTGATTCAAGCACGCACCTACCGCCCAGTGGTGCCAGAGACAGATACCGAAAATGATGCAAAGCCTGAGGCAAAACCACAAAGCAAAACACAACCCGCTTCTGCTTCGCTAGGAGCGACCGTATGAAGTTGCGTTTGGTGTTGTTTGTTGCACTGCTGACCTTAGGTGCGTGGCTAGGCCAAAGCATGTTGCAGGGTAGCGGTTATGTACTGCTTAGTTACGGTTCTTGGGTGGTGGAAACCAGCATTTGGGTGGGCCTGATACTGATCGTGTCTCTGGCCGTGCTCAGTTACTTAAGCATTCATTTAATCGTCGCGGCATTGCAAGCTGAAGATCGTTTACGTCAATGGCGAGCGGAGCGGGGCGCGCACAAGGCCATGCGTAAAACCGTACAAGGGCTGTTAAGTTTGGCCGAAGGAAACTGGAAGCGCGCGCAGCGTTTATTAGTCAGTGGTGCCCACGGTGAAACCCGTCTAATTAACTACATTGCTGCCGCACGAGCAGCGCAGCAAAACGGCGACTTTGATCGTTGCGACGAACTGCTTGCCGAAGCAGCCAGCACCACTAAGGGCGCCGAGTTAGCAGTGAGTTTACAGCAAGCTCAATTGCAACTAGAGCGTCATCAATATGAACAATGTCTTGCTACTTGTTTGCGTATTCGCAAACAATTTCCTAAGCACCAATACGCGAACAAAATGTTGTTAAAAGCCTACATGGCTTTGGAAGACTGGCAAGCCGTGGTGGATCTTCTGCCGCAACTCATTAAGCACAGATTAATTTTAGGTAAAGCCGCTGCGCAATTGGAACTGAAAGCCTATAGCGCATTAATCGAACACATTGTGAAAGGGCGCAGCGCACAAAGCAAAGACGCAGCGGCCATTATGAAAATTTGGCGACAAGTTCCTAAAGCCGTATTGGAGCACAAAGAATTTATTCCGGTCGCCGATGGGTTTGTGCGTTATCTCATTAAACTAGATGCGCAAAAACAAGCGGAAAGTTTATTGCGCCACTTGCTAACGCAAAACTGGCGCAGCGATTGGGTGCGTTTATACGGTTGGGTAAAAGGGCAAGATGAACAGAAACAACTGTTGTTTGCCGAAGACCAACTAAAAGAACGCCCCAACGACGCCATGCTGCTACTGACCTTGGGGCGTTTAAGTTTACGCAACGAACTTTGGGCCAAGGCCAACGAATATTTGCAAGCCAGTCTGGCAATCAAAGAAGACGCCGAAACCCGTGCCGAACTTGGTCGTCTTTATTTGGCACAAGGTGACAATACCAAAGCATTGGACATGTTGAAGCAAGGTGCTGCTTTACATCCGTTGCCAGATTTACCTTTGCCTCAGGCTGACGAGCTGCAATAGCGCGCCTGATTTTGTGCAGGGAATAACCGCAAGTATGCACCAAATTGGAGGCCCATCATGGGATGGGCCTCTCCCTGTAAGTTATCGCTTTTTGCGATTAAAAACGCATTTCTATATTTCATCTTGATCCTTCAATCGTCCATCCTATTTTGGCGAGCCGTGATGAGCCCAACTAGATTTATTTGGGTATCCCTTAAAAAAACGGCACAACATCATGAAATTGACGGGTCTCTTATCTCTGGTGTTGTGCATTTGTGCGGGTTCGGTTCAGGCACAAAATGCACAACCACTCAGCTATTGGACGGCAGAGCAACACACGGCAACGACGTACCAAGTACATTCACAAACGCAATTTGTGCAGCAGCGCGTGATGCGCACATTGGCATTTAATAACGGCACCCAATGGTCGCTGGGTGTGGAGCAGCGACAGACCCATGCGCAAGCCTACGCCAATGATGAACAGTCTACGGCTCAATTCCAGCAAGGCATGGCCGTGTCTTTAATCACAGCGTCAGGTACAGACATCAAAATGTCTTGGACCCAAGATACTGTGCAAGGCGAAGTGCATCAGCAACGGTTTGTGCAGCAACATGAATTAGGCGCTATGCGTTGGCTGGTGAGCTATGAACACGCTCGCATGTTGGATCAACAGCAAGGGTTGGATCAGTGGTTAATGGGGTTTGTTTGGCAGGGACCGTTGCGCGCGCAGTTGATGTTGGTGCAGGGCGATGACGTTCAACATTACGCACAAGGTCGTGATACGCGCATGGTGCTGGATGTTGAAAAGACATTTGATTTTTAGTGTCTAGTGTATGACCTCATTTAATTAACTGATTTCATAAACGACAAAGCCAAGGCGAGATTTAGCACGAGATCTAGCAAAATGCAGCCTTGGCTTTTTTTGGGCGCTGTTACATTAACCGCACATGTAAGTGCCTGTGCCCACCGCCAGTAAATCATCTTGTTCGTTTTTAAATTCCATACGACACACAGCTACCTTACTGCCGATGCGCAAAATGCTGGCGCTGGCGAAAAACTCTTTGCCTTTGCCAGGACGTAAGTAATCCACTCGAATGTCGATAGTGCCCAACTTCGAAAGCGTTTTTAACTTTTCGTCTTTCGGTAAATCTTGCAACCGCGCATACGCACCCACCAAGGCAACCGCTCCACCGGCCACATCCAACGCGGTGGAAATCACCCCACCGTGCAAAATCCCTTGTAGCCAGTTTCCCACCAGTTCGTCCCGCATGTTGAGTTTAAAGACTACTTCGTCATGCTCCATTTTGTGAATTTTTAAACCCACTAAACGGTTAAAGGGAATTTGCTCCATAAAATTTAGAGCAAGATTCAGTTCGGTTTCGGTGAATACGGTTTTCACAATTGCGATCCAAAAAAGTTAAAAAATTTTGGCCACGCAAACGATGTTAACCGCGCCGCCAAGTGTGGAATTTTTCGACCCAGCGCAATATCGCTTGCGGGGCATGATTCCGTTTCCATTCGCCTGCCGTGTACTTTGCCGCTTCTGACAGCGTGGGGTAGGGGTGAATGGTGCCAAGTATCTTGTTGAGGCCTAAGCCGTGACGCATGGCGAGGGTGAATTCGCTAATCAGCTCGCCTGCTTGTGGGCCCACTATGGTCGCGCCGAGAATTTTGTCTTTACCCGGTACCGTTAGCACTTTAACAAAGCCCTCGGTGCTGCGGTCCACAATGGCGCGGTCCAACTCTTTAAATTCGAAACGGGAAACCTCAAAGGCAATGCCTTGAGCGATGGCGTCCGTTTCGTTCAAACCTACACGGCCAATTTCTGGATCTGTGTAGGTGGCCCAAGGGATGACAGAATAGTCCGCTTTGAAGCGTTTTAAATGACCAAAAAGTGCATTTACACTGGCATACCAAGCCTCGTGTGAAGACACGTGCGTAAATTGATAACCACCGATCACATCACCCACCGCAAATACGCCGGGCATGGAGGTCTGTAAATGCTCGTCCACGGCGATAAAACCGCGTTCGTCTAATTCGATATTTAATGCTTCCAGTCCGTATCCTTCCGTGTTGGCTTGACGGCCTACAGCCATGAGCACGCCATCAATACTTAGGGTTTCGACATCGCCGTTTTCCCCTGTGAGCGTGACTTGATGTTCATCGCCTACTTGTTCAAACAGTGTCGGTTTACGGCCGAGTTTGAGGTTGATGCCATCTCGCGTCAGGCTGGCATGCACACAATCCACAACGTCTGCGTCTTCGCGCCCCAAAATGTGTGGGGCGGGATCGACAATGGTCACCTGCGAACCTAAACGCGCAAAGCTTTGCGCTAGCTCACAGCCAATGGGGCCAGCACCAATCACTAGTAGTTTTTTCGGCTGCTGCTGAATCTGCCAAAGCGTGTCGGAGGTGTAATACGGTACGCTTTCAAGCCCTGGAATATTCAGCACCCGTGGTCGTGCACCAGCCGCAATAATAAGATTGCGCGCGGTGCGCACTTCTTTCTCGCCGTTGGCGTTTGTTACTTCCACCGTCCAAGGGTTGACTATGGTTGCCGTGCCTTGCATGCAGTGCACGCCTAGGCCCGTGTAGCGCTCCACGCTGTCATGGGGTTCGATGTCCTCAATACCTTGATGCACGCTTGCCATGACCTTGGCGAAATCCACGTTGACGCCTTCCGCTTGAATACCCACGTCTTTGGCTTGCTTAAGGTCGTGCACTTGGCGGGCAGCGTGAATCAACGCTTTGGAGGGCACGCAGCCTGTGTTCAGACAGTCGCCGCCCATCTTGTGTTTTTCAATGAGTGTTACTTTGGCTTTTGTCACAGCCGCAATGTAGGCGCTAACTAAGCCGCCTGCGCCAGCGCCGATGACAATGAGGTTATCGGTAAACTGTTTAGGGCGTTTGAACCCGGCTAGCTTGCGACGGCTTTTTACCTTATTCATGACGCTGCGAATAATCCATGGGAAGACTGCAAGCAATACAAATGAGCCAATCAAACCTGGGGTGAGAATACCGCTGACACTCAGTTCATTGAGCTTGCCAAGTTCAGCTCCAGCGTTCACGTACACCGCCGTACCGGGCAGCATGCCCAACTGGCTCACCCAGTAGTAGCGCCAAGTTTTCATGGGGGTTAGACCCATGACGAGGTTGATGACGAAGAAGGGGACGGCAGGAATTAAACGCAGGGTAAACAAATAAAACGCACCGTCGCGCTCGACCCCTTGGTTAATGGTTTTTAATTGTGATTGAAACTTGGATTGCACCCAATCTTTGAACAGCAAGCGCGATAGCGTGAAGGCCAGTGTTGCCCCAATGGAGCTGGCGAAACTGATCAATAGCAGACCCCAACTTAGCCCAAATACTGCGCCGCCAATTAACGTCATGACGGCCGCACCGGGCAATGACAAAGCCGTCACCAGCACATACACCACGAAGAAAAGCCCGCCTGTGAGTAAGGGTGAGGATTCAAATTGCGCCTGATAAAACGCAGGAGATAAGTACTGTTGCCCGCCAAAGGCATAAAAGCCGCCAATGGCGAGTATCACTAGCAGGAGAATGAGCAGTTTTTTCATGACGTGAAGGGAGTGTCCAATTGAGTTAGCGAAGGTCGGTTTAATAGACAGCATAGTGTATGGACAAGTTCGCTTGAGCAAGGAACGAGAGGCGGATCGGCCGTCAATGTGCTGTTGGGCCAACAATTCGGCGCGTTTGATCGCTTATCTGAGATGGTAAACGCATATGTTGGCTGGGCTCTAGCATGTATCTAGGGCAATACAATTTGGGGAAAGTTGTTTTGTATCAGAGCCACTGGAGTACAATTGTCATAATCTTGTGATAGTTAATCTTGCCTTTATTGGGAGCACACATGGCTTTTTCCGACGCTCAGCGCTTTTATCCAGAAACTCGCATGCGCCGTATGCGCGCCGATGATTTTAGTCGTCGCCTGATGCGCGAAAACGAACTCAGTGTGAACGATCTGATTTACCCCATGTTCGTACTGCCGGGGAAAGGTGAGCGCGAAGCCATTGCCTCTATGCCGGGGATTGAACGTCTCTCCATTGATCTCGCCGTAGAAGAATGTAAGTTGCTATATAAGCTGGGCGTACCTGCGGTGGCCTTGTTCCCTGTGACGCCCATGGAGCATAAAACCGAATTCGCAGAAGAAGCCTACAACCCAGATGGCATTGCCCAGCGTGCGGTAAAAGCCATAAAAGACGCATGCCCCGATCTCGGTGTGATTACCGATGTGGCACTTGACCCGTTCACCACCCATGGCCAAGACGGCATCATCGACGAAACAGGCTATGTTTTAAATGACCGCACCGTGGACACCTTGGTGCGTCAGGCGCTTTCCCACGCCGAAGCGGGCGCTGACATTGTCGCGCCTTCAGACATGATGGATGGTCGCATTGGTGAAATCCGCGCCATGCTGGAAAACGAAAATCATGTGAATACTCGTATTCTTGCCTACAGCGCAAAATACGCGTCTGCTTATTACGGCCCGTTCCGCGATGCTGTGGGCAGCGCGGCTAACCTAGGTAAAGGCAATAAATTCAACTATCAGATGGACCCAGCGAATACAGACGAAGCGCTGCACGAAGTGGGATTGGATCTGGCCGAAGGCGCAGACATGATTATGGTAAAACCCGGTATGCCGTACTTGGATATCGTACGTCGGGTGAAAGACGAATTTAAAGCCCCAACCTTTGTCTATCAGGTTAGCGGTGAATACGCCATGCACATGGCCGCAGTGCAAAATGGCTGGTTGGATGAAAAAGCGGTGATGCTCGAAAGTTTAATGTGCATTAAACGCGCAGGTGCTGACGGCATCCTCACTTACTTTGCTAAAGCCGCAGCTTTAGAACTTAACAAATAGTATTGGCACTGAGATGAACTCACAAAATCCGGTAACGGAAACCGAAGCACAAGAACCACCACCGATCGACTTAAACGCGTCGGAGTTGTATTTCAATCGCGAGATCAGTCACTTGCACTTTAACATTCGTGTGTTGGAGCAAGCGCTGGATGAAACCCATCCACTACTGAACCGCTTAATGTTTTTGTGCATTTTCTCCAGCAACTTGGATGAGTTCTTTGAAGTGCGCGTGGCCGGCTTAAAACAGCAACTGACGTTTGGACGTGAGTTACCCGGCCCTGACGGCACACCACCGGGTGAAGTGCTAACACGCATTAATGAACTGGTTTGCACCACTGTCGAACGCCAATATCAAATTTTAAACGACGTGTTAATTCCTGCCATGGAGCAGGAAAACATTCGCTTTATACGTCGCGGTGATTGGACCGAGGCAGAAAGCAATTGGATTCGTGAATTCTTCGAAGAAGAAATTCAACCGGTTATTTCGCCCATTGGATTAGACCCAGCGCATCCATTCCCGCGCTTAGTAAACAAGTCTTTGAACTTCATTGTGGAGCTTGAAGGCAAAGATGCCTTTGGCCGTAATACTGGCTTAGCGGTGATTCCTGCACCGCGGTCATTGCCGCGCATCATACGCTTACCGGATGAACTGTCAGGCGGTGGCGATCACTATGTATTTTTGTCGTCGATGATTCACCAGCATGCCGAAGCCTTGTTCCCCGGCATGAAAATAAAAGGCTGCTATCAGTTTCGATTAACGCGTAACGCGGACTTAACCTTTGACCAAGAAGATGTGGCGGACTTAGCCAGTGCATTACAAGGTGAACTACACAGTCGTCACTTTGGCGACGCCGTGCGTTTAGAGGTAGCCGACAACTGCCCTGAAAACCTATGGCAGTTTTTATTGCAAAAATTTAATTTAACTGAGCAAGATTTGTATCGCGTTAACGGCCCAGTCAACGTTCATCGTATGATGGCCGTTGCACTGGAATCTCGTCGAACAGATTTGCGTTACCCTGACTTTACGCCGGGTGTGCCGAAGGCGCTGAACTTCAAAAAAGATATTTTTGAATCCATCCGCAAGCAAGATCAATTGTTGCTGCATCCATTTCAGTCGTTCACACCTGTGGTCGAGTTAATTCGTCACGCGGCACAGGACAGTGACGTACTCGCCATCAAACAAACCTTGTACCGTACGGGTGCAAGTTCAGAAATTGTTAATGCGCTGGTGGATGCCGCCCGTAAAGGCAAAGAAGTGACCGTGGTCATCGAGCTGCGTGCTCGCTTCGACGAAGAAGAAAACCTCTATCTAGCAAACCGCTTACAAGAAGCCGGTGCCGTCGTGGTGTATGGTGTGGTGGGGTATAAAACCCATGCGAAAATGATGATGGTCGTGCGCCGCGAAGGTAAAAAACTGCGTCGTTATGTGCACTTAGGCACAGGCAACTATCACGCAGGTAATGCGCGTTTGTATACGGATTACAGCTTTATTACCTGCAATAAAGATATTTCAGAAGATGTGCACAAGGTGTTTCAACAATTAACCGGTATGGGCAAGGCGCTTAGTGTTAAAAAACTGTTTCACGCACCGTTTACGTTACATAAAAGTTTGCTTACGTTAATTGATGCCGAGGCGGAAAACGCGCAAGCAGGTAAGCCTGCACATATCATCGTTAAAGTGAATTCACTCACCGAACCGAAAATTATTCAAGCTATGTACCGCGCGAGTCAGGCCGGTGTCAAAGTGGATTTAATCATTCGCGGCATGTGCCGTTTGGTTCCCGGTATTCCTGGTGTGTCAGAAAACATCTCGGTGCGCAGCATCATTGGACGTTTTTTAGAACACACGCGCGTGTATTACTTCTGCAACAACGACCAACCACAGATCTACGCCGCCAGTGCGGATTGGATGGAACGTAACTTACTCAGTCGTGTCGAGGCATGCTTCCCGATTGAAAGTGAAAAGCTTGCGGCGCGTATGATTGACGAGCTAAACATGTACCTAGAAGACAACTGTCAGGCGTGGGAACTGCAAAGTGATGGGTCTTATGTGAAGGTGCAACGCAAAGAAGACGAAGAGCCTTTTTCGGCCCAACAAAAACTATTGGATAAATGGGGGATTTAACCCCCGTTTTCCGCTTGCTATCTAGCTTACTTTCTTGCTTACGTTCTAGCTAAAATTTAACTCAATTCCCGCGGCTTGCTCGAAGTCGCGTTCCAAGGCTAAGTCCATTTCCATCATAGAATGCGTGGCTAGATATTCTTGCGGAAAGTTCAACGTAATGGATTGACGTCCTACGCTCACATTCGGCACCACGACCTTTTGGCCGCGACCATGGTGTAACAACACGGCTATGCGCAGCAACACGATCAAGCGTAGCAAGGTCAGCTTGTCATCCCCTGAAAAACTGTCTAACTCCGCCATAGGGATTTTACGGCGGTGCGCGCCCACCAATAAACCGACGTAATATTGTGTCTGCTGACTAAAGCCCGGCATGTCGCTGTGCTGAATTAAATACGCACCGTGTTTATGAAATTGCGAATGCGCGACGGACAAACCCATTTCGAACAAGTCGCCCGCCCAGCGTAACCAGTCGGCATGCTCGGCATTATCCAACTTCCATGGGCCTTTCACTTGGTCATAAAGCTTCATTAACGTTTTTTTCACGCGTTCGCTGTGTTTAATATCTACCGCGTAGCGTGCTTGTAATGAATCAACGGTTTTTTCGCGCACGTCCTCGTGTTGCGCACGCCCTAGCAAGTCATAGAGTGCACCTTCGCGCAGTGCACCATCGCTGTAGCCCATGTGCTCAATGCCGAGCGCTTCGAATATGCCAATCAGAATAGCCACACCGGCAGGAAATACGCGTAAGCGTTGGTCTTTCACGCCTTGCAATGACAATTGATCAATTTGTTTTTGATCGATCATTAAATCGCGTAATTGTTTTAGCGCTTTTAGATTTATGCCGTCACCACTTAGACCGTAGCCTTTTAACACACGCATGGCGGCTCGAATGGTACCCGAGCTGCCCACCACATTTTGCCAGCCCACTTTTTTGTAGCGACTACGAATACGTTGGATTTCTTGTTGTGCGGCTTTGGTGGCTAATTTGAAATTGGTTTTGTTGAGTAAGCCATCACTAAAAAATTTATCGTGATAGGCCACGCACCCCATTTCTAGGCTTTCGAGTTCGATGGGGCGAAAACGCTCGCCGATGATAAATTCGGTACTGCCACCGCCGATGTCCACTACTAAGCGTTTGCCTTCGTCGTCGGCCATGGTGTGGGCAACGCCCAAATAAATAAGGCGAGCTTCTTCGATACCGGCGATCACCTCAATGGGGTAGCCCAATATGGTGTTGGCCTTGCGAATAAAATCACGCGCGTTGGAGGCTGCTCGTAATGTGTTGGTACCCAGTACAGTGACACGGCTTCTGGGCATGCCGTGTAAGCGTTGAGCAAAACGCTCTAAACAGGCTAACGCGCGTTCTTCTGCGTCAGGGGCAATACGTCGCTGCGCGTCGAGGCCTGCTGCTAACTGGACTTTTTCGCCGCGTTTTTCAATGGTTTGGATTTGGCCTTCTACCTCGCGGGCTAAGATGAGGTGAAAGCTGTTGGAGCCAAGGTCAATGGCTGCCAGCGGTTGGGAAAGGTGTTCGGTATCAGACATGCTTTTTAATCGCCACGGGCACAGGTCAGAATCCCAATGGCTGGGCGGATGTCAGGTTGACAGGGCGCAGCCATGGTCAAAGTTCATGGAGGCAGCTTAACACGGAATTTCCATAAACCATGCAGGAATAAGTCAATCAATTCGCTGTGTATCGCCCATAAATGGGGCGTTATTAGCGGTCGTTGGCGTCATCGTTGAATCATTCTGTTCCTTCAGATGCCCTTGGCGGAATTGTTCAATGGCGGGTCCGCTGCTATGATTACACCCCATCGCAACCCGCGAATCGGAATGAGAGCACATGAGCGAAAACATTTTAAACATCACTGACGACTCTTTTGAAGCCGACGTGCTTCAGTCTGACATCCCTGTATTGGTTGACTACTGGGCTGAATGGTGTGGTCCTTGTAAGATGATCGCCCCCGTTTTGGAAGACATCGCCGAAGAATACGCTGGCAAAATCAAGGTTTGTAAGCTGAACATCGACGAAAACGAAGCCACTCCACCTAAGTTTGGTATTCGTGGTATCCCGACGCTGATGCTGTTTAAAGGCGGCAACATCGAAGGCACC